>CAZQXX010000361.1:0-2506 GCA_964597105.1 uncultured Anaerolineales bacterium | reverse complement strand
GAGCAGCTCGTCGCGCGCGGCGCTCAGGGCGGCGCGGAGCACGGCTTTCGGGCCGGTGCCGCTCTCGAACGCCGTCTCCTGGCGCCAGGCGGTGAGCTCAGCGGCGTGCTCGGCGTCGTGCTCCCGCTGGATCTCCAGACGGTTGGGGAAGGCCCAGTCCCACTCCGCGAGCTCGCGGGACCGGAAGAACGCCTCAAGGGGGATGTCCTGGAGCCACGCGGTCCAGGCAGCTCGAGCGCTCTCCAGCTCGTTCAGCACCTCTCCCAGCGTACGCTCTCGCCACGCCTCGACGGCGGCGGCGTTGAAGGCATCTGCGCCGCCGCCGGCGGCGAGATCCGGGGCCTCTCCCGTCGCCAGCGCGGCCATTGCCCCGTGCTCCCAGCGATCCCACGCCGCGACGTGCGCCAGGAGATCCTTGACCGTCCAGTCGCTGCCGTCGAAGACGTGGGCCTCGGTGAGCATCTCCTCGTCCAGACCGGGGAGCTGCGAGAGGAGTTCGGCGCGCTCGGTGGCCAGCCGGGCCAGGAGACGACGGCGCTGGAACGAGAGGGCGTCCGTATCCTGGGAACTCGGTGTGTCGCCTAACGTGACATCAGTCATCATGGGTGGTATCCTCCATTCTGTTAGGGTTGATTGTAGATGTGGGCAGAACATTGTCAACCCTTGACAGGGACCGCCATCTGGTGTAGAATGCATAAGTAACTAATGTATGTCATGGTGGCAGAAACAGACGGAGGGGGGAGACGTGGGCCGGGACAGCGTATCGAGTGACAGCATCGACCAGATGCGGAAGGGAACGACGACCCTGGCCATCCTGAAGCTGCTCGTAGACGCCGGCGAGCCGATGCACGGCTACCGGATGATCCAGGAGCTGGAGGAGCGGAGCCGCGGCATCTTTGCCTTCAACGAGGGGCTGATCTACCCGCGGCTCCACCAGATGGAGCACGACGGGCTGCTGAAGAGTCGCTGGGAGGGAGAGCCCGGTACGAGGCGGCGGAAGGTCTACGTCGTCACCGAGCGGGGCCGGCGCCAGCTCGAGGCGGAGATGGAGCAGTGGGAGACCTTCCGTCGGGGGATGGCCCTGTTGCTCGGCCTGGAAGCGGCATAGCCGAGGGCATCCAGAGGGGCTGCTCAGTGCTTACGTGCCCTACTCGTCGATGATTGACCTGGTCTCGGAGCATCAGCGTCAGCCGATGGATGAGTTGGAGGTGTCCGGGATTCTCCCGGGGAGGGGATGGCTGGTCGCGGCGCTTCACGCGCTGCCTGTCACCGGCCTTGTCCTGGGCCTATTCATTCACTGGTTCGCCGTCGCCGACCGGTACGCCATGTTCCTGTACGATCATCTGGGTGCGTCTCCCTTTGATCGGGTCACACGGGGCCGTTACTGGATGGCGGGATTGGTGGCATCGGGTATTGTGATGGCAGCATACGTGTTCGTCAACTGGGCGGTTGGGCGTGCGACCACCAACGGCGGACGACGGTATACGGCGCCTGCCTGGTGGCGCGTGTGGGCGGTGTGCGCTCCGATGGTAACCGTGGGAGTCCCGCTGATCACTATGGGGGTGAACGAGCCCACCTTGCCGCCAGGACTTGCGGGCGCTTGCGTCGTGGCGACCCTGGCCGGCCTGGGACTCGCGCTGCTCCCAGGGAAGGTCGCAGCGGAACGGCCTATGAAGATCGTTTGGCTGGCCCTGGACGGGATGGGGCTGATGCCACCCTTGGTCCTGATCCGGGCGCTGGAGCTCCCCGGACGGGGACTGATCAGCCCTGCCGCTGCCTGGGGGGCGGCCCTGGGAGGGATCCTCGGGGGAGGGATCTGGCTCCTGATGGTGACGGCGATTCGGTCGCGGCAGCAGGGCCCGCATCCGTCCGCTGGGAGCGTCTTACTCTCGGGGCTCGGTGTCAGCTACATCTTGATGCCGCTGGTGCACCACCTCCTCGCTACCCCTCCCGGATACCGCTACATCAGCACGTCGTCGGACTTCTTCGCGGATCGCGCCGGCCTGCAGCTGGTCGCGGTCCTGGTGGCGGCGGTGATGGCCCTGGGCGTGACGTGGTTGAGAGTCCGGGTCGGTCAGACGTCGGAGTCGCAAGAGTAGGAGGATTCAACGTGGCAATCGATGAGGTACTTGAGCGAGTCCGGGCCCAGATGAACCTGGAGGCAGAGCGGGAGCACGAGCTCCTGGAGGAGATCCGCGGACATCTGGAGCAGGCTGTGGCGGACGGTCGAGCCGAGGGGCTCAGTGAAGACGAGGCGCTGGCGGAGGCTGCGGCCCGATTCGGCGTGGAGGAGGTGGGCAGGGAGCTCCAGGCTACTCACGAAGGCTGGGGAACGCTGGAGGGCATCGCTGCTGCTGCCCTGCCGGTGCTCTTTGCCCTGCTTCTGCGTTGGGTCGTGTTCGCCCCGGCCGGCACGTTTGTCGGCTGGCGGGAGATGGTCAGTCGCCCGGTCTTCTGGGCCATTGCCGCCATCGCGCTGCTGGTCCCCTTGCTCCAATTCCCGCGG
>CAZQXX010000360.1:0-2515 GCA_964597105.1 uncultured Anaerolineales bacterium | reverse complement strand
GTATCAGCACGTTGCTCATGTCATCGTCAATCGTGCACTCGTCTCGGCTCACACAGGCCCAACAAGACGTACAGAGCTCGATCTGATAATCGCTGAGCTTCACAAACTGCCCGCCCGTGACCGCCAGCATCAGGTCAAGCAAGTAGTCTGTATTGCTCGCTTTCCTGGGGCTTCCTGAAACGTATAAGACGTTCATCTGTCACCATCCCAGGCAGCTCGATAAAGGCAGTTGTCGAGACGATCCGATCTGCTCTCACCCGATACCCCTGGTTCGTCTCTGAAACGCCACCCTAAGCAGCTACCGTCAATCACCCCTCGCGTCCTCTTCGAGTTGCTCAGGAGCCCCGTCCGCTTTGATCCCGCGACGCTCGGACGCCTGCCTAACGCGCGGCACCACCACCCGGTGGAAGAACGCCCTCGCACCCTCCACGTCGCGATCCATCATCAGCTGCTTCAACTCAACGATCTCTTCCGCTTCAAGCGTCAACCAGATGCGGCGTGTCCACGTCTTCAGACCCTCCATCATCCTCCTCGCTCGTCACGCGTCATCCGCCCTGGGTGCCAAGGCCGATCCACACCTCACTGGTCAAATACTAACGGCAGATCCGCCGCGTCCCACGCGACCATTCCCCCGTCCAGGTGCCAGATATTGGTATAGCCGGCTGCGACCAGGTGCTCAGCCGCGACGGTGGACCAGTTGCCGCTGCGACAGTAGAGCACAATCTTGGCCGTCCTGTCGTCTGGGTAGTGGCTCAACCATCGGCCTTCGTCGTCAACCGGAATGTGCGCATCCGTCTGTTCAATCTGGGAGCCGTACGGCGCGTGGGTGTTGATCAACAGAAAGTCCTTCTCCTCGAGCATGCGTGCGAGCTGCGAGGGTCCGACGTGTCGGTACTCGTCGTCACTCCTCTCCGTCCGGTCGCTCGCCGGGGTAGCGACAAATGCGGGTACGGTCGTCGCTGCAGAGCCCGTCGCGCTAGCAGTTGTAGCTGCCGTCTCCGTTACCGCACCGGTGGCGACCTCTCCCTGCGGCTGAGGGGGAGCGCACGCCACCGCGAGGGTGCAGACCACCGCAGCCAAACTCGCGTAGCTTGCCAGGGGCTGTCTCACCTCACACGCACCCTACCACGCCAGGTGGCGCCATTCGCCGGGTGACAGACAGGCAGGCACGGGGGTGCCCTCAGGCGATCCATAGGAAATAGAGCCCCACGCCCAAGATGATCACAGCGCTGGTTTTCTCCATCACGCTCGTCCAGCGCCCGAAGGCCCGCAGTTGTGTCAGCACACCGGTGAACGTGCCCGCCGCCACGATGGGCACGCCTCGCCCCAGCGCGTAGAGGAACAACAGCACCGCGCCGTAGACCAGCGCACTTCGCTGGGCCATCACGTACGTGAGGATGGCCGCCAGCACCGGCGTGGCGCACTGAGAGGCCACGAGCCCGGAGACGAGCCCCAACGCCAGCGCCCCCGGAAGTCCTCTCAGCTTCACCTGCTCCCGCAGGCGGTTCAGGCCCGGGACCGCCGGCACATGGAACACGCCGAACATCTGGAGGGCAATGGCGATGCAGACCCCGGCCACCACGTAATACCACACACGGCTGGTGCCGCCGATCAGTCCCCCAACCAGCGAGGCGATCACGCCCAGAACTGTGAACGTGACTGCCAGCCCTGTCGCGAACGTCAGCGACAGGGTGAACGAGCGTCGGCGGGACAGCTCGACCGAGCCGCCCAGATAGCCGATGATCAGCGGGATCATCGCCACGTTACAGGGGCCGATGCTCGTCACGATCCCACCCAGGAAGACCAACGGAAAAGCAAGCAGAGAACCCGTCTTCAGAACCTCTAGATTGAAGGGCATCGCGGCTTACTCCCCGCCCAGCGTCGCCAGTTGCTGGCGCAGCGCATCGGGCTCCATGACGCCGACATACCCTTCCGCCTCTCCTTCACCATTGATGAAGATCAGGGTGGGGATAGCGCGGATGTTTGCCCGCTGCAGCAGGCCCTTGTTTCGGTCATCATACACGTTCACGTCGACCAACGCGACTGAGCCCGAGAAATCGGGGTAGACCTGCTCAACAATGCCCGTCATCTTGATGCACTGCGTACAGGTGTTCGAGTGAAAGAACAGGAAGATCGGCTCGCCGGCCTGCAGCAGGCGATCCAGTTGCGCCTCCGGCAGCACGCTCGGCGTCGGCAATGCCCCCGTCGTGTTCGTGGCCTCCGTCGTTGATCCGGCCAGCGGTACGGAGTCCCCCGATTCAGACAACCCTGTAGCCTCCTGCCCGGTTAGCGGCGGCGATGCGGGTGACGCAGCCGGGGATTGCCGCGTCTTTAAGAACAGGACGGCGCCGACCAAGATCACGACCCCTCCGACGATAAAAATCTGGCGGAGCGGCAGCCGCGCCCACACGCTATCCGTGCGAGATTCACGCGGCCTCTGTTGAGCGCTTCGTCTACGTGTCATACCAGCGTCACCACCATCCAGCCGGCCAGCAGGAAGAACAGCGCCGCCGTC
>CAZQXX010000359.1:0-2524 GCA_964597105.1 uncultured Anaerolineales bacterium | reverse complement strand
CGCGCCCTCGCCGGTTCAGCCTTCTCTGAGCGGGCGATGCTTTTTGACGTGGCGACCGGTCAGGAGATCCTTCGTTTTGAAGGCCATGACAACATGGTATTCGACGTGGCCTTTGGCCCGGATGAGAGGACGGCCCTCTCCGCCTCAGCCGATGGCACCGTAATCCTGTGGGATGTGACGACGGGGGAGGTCATCCGTCGGTATTTGGGGCACGACAACATGGCATGGAGTGTTGACGTCAGCCCCGATGGGCGCTACGTTCTCTCTGGGTCGACGGACGGGGACATCATCCTGTGGGATTTCGAGACGGGTGACGAGCTGCGCCGCTTCACCGCCCATACGGAGCTGGTGCCTGGCCTGGCATTCGGCCCCGACGGGCAGACGGCCTACTCGGTCTCGCTCGACGGTCAGCTCATCGAATGGCAGGTCGCGGATCTGCCGCTGGAGGAGCTGATCGAGTGGGCATACACCAACCGCTACGTGCGCGAGCTGACGTGCGAGGAACGGGCGCAGTACCGCGTCGAGCCGCTGTGCGATGGCGGAGCCGCAGCGCCTGGCGAAGGCGGCTCCGCCCCATAGTCCCCGGCTCCCAGACGGGATTGCCTAACTCGCGCCAGTTACTGGTCGCTCCGCAAGACCCTCCGAATCCGAGTGGTCTACATCCGCCCGGTATCGCCTGAGCGAGATCTACGACTGGTTCACCGAAGGGGGCGAGACGCCGGACATGGTTTGAGCCGAGGAAGCTCTTGGAGGAGCTTGGCGACGGATGAGGACGCGCGCGAGGTGGGTAGAAAGGGATGACGGGTAGGGTAATCCCGCTTACAGCGTCCCGACTGGTAGAGAGCGCGCCCAGATGCTGACCAAGAAGCACAGCCCTACTCGACACCCCAGAAGCGGATCACGCCGTCACCGCCGCCCGATACCAGCAGTCGGCCGTCCGGGCTGAAGATAGCATCACCGCCGATCATCCCTCGCGCCGTCCTCAAGACGGCCAACTCCCGATGGCCTTCGACGTCCCAGAGACGGAGTGTCCCGGCGGCGCCGTGTGAGGCGAGCACATCGCCATCGGGGCTGAAGGCCAACCCTACAACCTGCCCCTCATGCCCTTCGAGGACCGCCGTCTCGATCCAGGTCTCCAGATCCCACAGACGTACGGTGAACCGCTCAAGAATGCCCCCGCTGCAGGAGGCCAGCCTCTCGCCGTCCGGGCTGAAGACCACCTTGAAGACCAGTCCGCTATGTCCCCGCAGTGGGGAGAGCTCCGCCACCTGGTCGGCATTCGCGGCCGTGATGACGTCAAGCTCGGTTAGCTCTATCGGAGCAGGCGGAGGCGAAGTGAGCGTCGGGGTCGGCGGCATCGGTGTCTCTGTGGGCGGAAGCGTTGCGTCCGGCGTGGATGTCGTCGCGCTGCAGGCGTCCAGCAGGGCCGTCACGATTGCGAACAGCCTGGAGAATCCCCGCGGTCCCATCATATCGGTGCCCCTCCCAGTTCTCATGTCACGGCGTGGCGTCCGCGCGAGTCTGGCCCGGACACATGGCGAGGTCTTGGAGGGTCGGTCATATCCGGCTCGGGGAACTATTATACACCATCAGATAGCGGAGCGAAGCTCAGTTGCACATCACCAGGCCGGGTCCCAACGAAACTCCAACCCAACCCAACCGAGGCCCACCCAGACTTCAACCGATCCCATCGGTTGGAGAAGCACATCCGTGATATACTCGACCGTAGGTCGGAGCGTCTGCCGGGCCTCGTGAGTCGGGAAGCACAGAGGAACTGGGTCGGAATAGTGAAGAGGAGGAGCGATGATGAATGAGCAGAAGAAGACGATGGGAATGAGCTGGAGCCGATTCGCGGCGATGATCGCGACCTCGACCTTCATCATGTTTTTCTTGATGTATCAGCTCGTCTACTCGTTTGACCACGCCCTGTTGAGTGTCAACCGTCTGATCGCCTCATTGGTCATGGGGTGCGTCATGACCGCCGTGATGCTCGTCTTCATGTGGTCGATGTACGAAGGAACTCGTGTCAAGATCGCGGTTCTCATCTTGGCCGTGCTGCTCGGCGCGGCCTTGCTGTTCGTCAACAGGAGCCAAACAGTAATCGACGACGTCGCCTTCATGAGGTCAATGATCCCCCACCACTCCATTGCCATCAACAACGCGCGGAAGGCGAGCATCAGCGATCCACGCGTTCGCGAGCTGGCGGACGGGATCATCAGGGCCCAGGTCCTGGAGATAGCTGCCATGAAGCAGCTCATCGCCGACATTGAGGAAACCGGAGGACAAGGGACAGAGCCGCTTCCCCCACGCTCCACGGAGATAACACCCGACATGCGGCGCGAGATTGAAGAGTTGGTGGAGTGAATGGGCTAGCGCCGTCAGAACAGCGCGGCTAGGTCACCATTGCGTGGAGCACATCGAGGATGGAGCCAACGGCACGGGGCGCGCGGTGCGCTCCCCCGTGACGGGCCGATTGCGCGGGGGCGGGGCTGTGCTATAATAGTTGTCGCCGATTGAGATCCGG
>CAZQXX010000358.1:0-2530 GCA_964597105.1 uncultured Anaerolineales bacterium | reverse complement strand
CTGGGCCTGGCGATGTCACATCGACACGTCGCACCCGAATCCGGCCTATTGGGATTTCTTCGCTCCCTACATCAACGAGTACGAGGCGGGCATCTTCACCATGGAGCAGTACGTGGGGCCGGGCGTCGACTTCGACAATCTGGCGATCATCACCCCGACTATCGATCCGTTATCGCCCAAAAATGCCCCGATGGCGATCGAGGAGGCTCAGGACGTTGTGGGCAGTTTCGGTCTGGATCTGGACCGTCCGATTATCACGCAGGTGAGCCGCTTCGACCCGTGGAAGGACCCGCTGGGTGTCATTGATGCGTACCGCATCGTCAAAGAGCAGGTGCCGGACGTTCAGCTGGCGCTGGTTGGCTCGATGGCCTCAGACGACCCGGAGGGGTGGTACTACCTCGACAAGACTATCCGTCACGCTGGAGAGGACTTCGATATCCACATTCTGCACAACTTCCAGGGCGTGGGTGGCTATGAAGTAGGAGCCTTCCAGGTCGCCAGCGACGTCGTGATCCAGAAATCGATCCGTGAGGGCTTCGGGCTGGTGGTGACTGAGGCGCTGTGGAAGGGGAACCCGGTGGTAGGAGGGAACGCCGGAGGAATCCCGCTCCAGATCGTCGATGGCGAGACTGGCTTCCTGGTCGACTCGGTCGCCCAATGCGCGGAGAAGACACTCGTCTTGCTGGAGCAGCCAGACAAGGCAGAAGAGATGGGAAAGGCAGCCAAGGAGCACGTCCGTAGGAACTTCCTCACCACCCGTCACTTGAGCGACTATCTGGATCTCTTCCAGCGAATGATGTAGGCAGCTGCTTTAGTTGCGCACTGCAGCGACAGGGCCCGGTCTCTATGGGAGAGACCGGGCCCTGTTCAACCCTAGTCCAGCTAAGTCGATGATACTGGCTACTCCATCTCCTCTGTGCGTCGTGCCGACGGGACGTAGAACTTCTCTGTATACTCCTTAACCATTCGACGTGTGCAGAAGACAGGGACCGCGGTGCGGATCGCTTCCTTCATGACGTGCACCCAGGATCGAGGCACGTCGTCGGCATCGCGCTCGTAAAACAGAGGCACCACCTCGTTCTCGAGAAGGCTGTACAATAACTCCGCATCGGCCGCGTCCTGCGCTTGAGGGCTGTCGTGCTCCTCAGCGGGGTTGATCGCCCATCCATTTGCGCCGTTGTACCCCTCGGCCCACCAGCCATCCAGGACGCTCAGATTGGGAATGCCGTTAAGCGCCACCTTCTGACCACTGGTGCCACTTGCTTCGTGAGGCCGACGCGGTGTGTTCAGCCATACGTCGACGCCCTGGACCAGGTAACGCGCGACCTGCATGTCATAGTCCTCGATGAAGGCGATGCGGCCCCCCGTAGAGGGATCCTTGGCTGTGTTGTAGATTTCTTGGAGCAGGCGCTTTCCGGCGTCGTCCGCCGGATGGGCCTTGCCGGAGAAGATGAACTGTATCGGACGATACCGGTCGTGGAGCATTCGCTTCAGCCGCTCCAGGTCGTGGAACAGGAGCGTGGCTCGCTTATAGGTGGCGAAACGACGGGCAAAGCCGATGGTGAGAGCATCAGGATCCAGGAAGGTCCCGGAACACAGGACCTGCTCGGGCGTCATCTGACCTTCCATGCGCCGCCTGCGGGAGCGCTCGCGCATGAAGGTGATCAGTTTCCCTTTTAGATGCGTGTGGGCTTCCCACAGTTCGTCGTCTGGTACGTCCGTGATGCGCTCCCAGAGCCTCGGATCGTCGTGGCGTTCGACCCAGTCGGGGCTTATGTGTCGGCGGTACAGCCTGTGCATGGCCCCACCGATCCATGAGGGCACGTGGATGCCATTCGTGACGTGGTCGATGGGGATTTCGTCCTCTTCCTTCTCGGGCCAGAGGGATCGCCACATCCGCCGGGAGACCTCGCCGTGTAGCTCGCTGACGGCATTCCGCCGACCGCACATGCGCATTGCTAGGGCGGTCATATTGAATCCGTGACGGTTGTTGTCATGATGACCCAGTGCCAGGAAGTCCTCGCGGCTGAGCCCAAGACGAGGCCAGTAGTTATGGAAGTATTTCTCCACCAGATGATAGTGGAAGACGTCGTGTCCCGCAGCCACAGGAGTGTGGGTGGTGAACAAGGTTGTGGCCTTGATCTGTTTCTGAGCCTCCTCAAAGGACAGGCCGGTCTCGACAAGCTCACGCGCTCTTTCGAGGACGAGGAAAGAGGAATGCCCTTCGTTGAGGTGATACGCTAACGGCTCAATGCCCAGCGCTCGAACGACACGCAACCCCCCGATGCCGAGCACGATCTCCTGTTGAATGCGCATCTCTTGATCGCCACCGTAGAGCCGGCGCGTTAATTCACGTTCCCATGGAGCATTCCGATCGTTGTCGGCGTCCATCAGATACAGGTGGGCGTGTCCGACTTCGACGCGCCAGACCTTGAGATGCACAGTTTGATCGTGCAGCTCGACCGGCACAAAGAGACAGGTCTGGTCATCACACAAGGCTTGCCGAATGGCGACTTCCTGCGGCTCGAAG
>CAZQXX010000357.1:0-2539 GCA_964597105.1 uncultured Anaerolineales bacterium | reverse complement strand
GTATCGCGGAACCCAGGTCGCCCGAGTACCTCGCCGCCGCCGGGCTTCTCGCCGTTATGGTGGGTGGGTTCAACCTCGTCATGGGATTCGCCCGTCTCGGCGTGCTCGTCAATTTCGTGTCCCATTCGATGGTGGTCGGTTTTTCGGCCGGCGCCGGGATCCTCATCGCCTTCCACCAGGCAGGAGACCTCCTTCGCATCTCGATCCCAGCCTCACCAAGCCTCTGGGAAATCGTCCCCAGCATCCTCTCCAATTTGTCGCAGACACACTGGCCAAGCGTGGCCCTTGGACTCGGAACGCTGCTCATCATTGCTGCGGTACGCCGGATCGACCGTCGGCTCCCCAACCTCTTGGTGGGTATGGTCGGCGCAGCCGCCGTCGCTGCCCTGCTGGGCCCCGACACCTACGGGATTGAGGTCATTGGAGAGCTCCCACGCCGCCTGCCGCCCCTGGCCGATTTCTCACCGATTGATCTCCGGTTTGTCCTGAATCTCTTCACCGGGTCCCTCGCCGTCGCCGCCATCGGGCTTGTGGAGGCTATGTCTATCGCCCGCACCATCTCCACTCAGACAGGGCAGCGACTGGACAGCAATCAGGAGTTCATCGGCCAGGGACTCGCGAACATCGCGTCAGGCCTCTTCTCGGGGTACGCATGCTCAGGGTCTTTCACCCGCTCGGCCGTCAACCACAGGGCCGGCGCGAGAACCCCGGTCTCCAGCGTCTTCGCGGGGCTCTTCGTACTCGCCGGTGTCATCTTGCTCGCTCCTCTCGCCGCCTACGTCCCCCTCGCGGCATTGGCCGGGGTGCTGATCTTCACCGGCTTAAACCTGATGGACAGGGAGGAGATCGCGCGGATTTGGCAGGCGAACAAAGGCGACCGGAACATCATGGTGTTGACGATAGCGGCCACGTTACTCACCCCTCTCCGCATCGCGGTTATGGTTGGAATCGGCACCTCCGTCCTGTACTACCTGCTGAAGACCACGACGCCTCGCGTCCGAGAGGTGAAGATGGACGACGAATATCGCTACTTCACACCCCGGCCCGATCAGCCGGCCTGTCCGCAGCTGGGTGTGGTCGAGATCCTCGGCGATCTCTACTTCGGCGCGGTGAGTCACATCGAGGACCGTATCGAAGCGCTCCGCGCCGAACACCCGCGACAGCGCTTCCTCCTCCTCCGTATGTACACGGTCGAGAACTGCGACATCAGCGGAATCCACGCCCTGGAGAGCATCGTTCAGACCTACCGGGACAATGGAGGCAACGTCTACTTCGTTCACGTGCAGAAGCCCGTCCTCGACCTGATGAAGTCGTCCCATTTCTATGATTTCGTGGGAGAGGATCACTTCCTCCACCCCGACCACGACATCGACCATCTCTTCCACAGGGTCATCGACCCGGCGATCTGCATTTATGAGTGCCCCGTCCGTGCTTTCGGCCCCTGTCAGAACCTGCCCAAGCAGCTGTACGAGGCCGAGGTTGACTGGCCCGACGACATGGAGCTGGATCAGGTCCCCCGGGTTGAACCATTGGAACTCTGGGAAGATATGCACGGGGACCAGGCTCCCTTGGTCATCGACGTGCGAGAGCCGCGGGAGTACGAGCAAGCTCACATTCCTGGAGCTAGCCTCATTCGCCTTCCGGAGTTGCTTGGCAATTCTCAGATTCCCCGGGATCGCCCCGTCGTGCTCGTCTGCCGCGGCGGTCGACGGAGCGCGCGAGCAGCAGCCGTGCTCCGTCGGAAGGGATTCGACAACGTCCGCGTGTTGCACCGAGGTTTACAGGCCTGGGAGCAAGAGAACCTGCTGGAGGCTGTGGAATATGGACAATCAAACGACTGACTTCTCCTCACATAATCTCGGTCTCGACCTGGTGCGAGCCACCGAGGCCGCGGCATTGGCCGCCGGGCGCTGGGTGGGCCTTGGACAGCCAGAAGAGGCGGACCGAGAGGCCACCGACAGAATGCACACCGTCCTCAACCTGGTCGACATCGAGGCGGCGGTGGCCATCGGTGAAGAGGTGCGGATCTACAGCTGTAATCGGTTCCAGTCTGGTCAGTGCATCGGAACGGGTGAGGGACCGGCGGTCGATATTGTGGTCGATCCGATCGACGGTCGGAAGCTCGTCGCCGAAGGCTATCCGGGTGCCATCGCCGTGATGGGTGTCGCCCCGCGGGGGACCCTGTGGCGGCCGAGGCCGGCGGCCTATATGGAGAAGGTCGTTGTCGACGCAGAGGCCGCCAATGATCTCGTGCCCGAGGTCCTCGATGCGCCTGCGGCCTGGACCCTGGCGCTGGTCGCCCGCGCGAAGAACAAGGACGTCGAGGACCTGACCGTGTTCGTCCTCAACCGCAAGCGGCACGAACACTTGATCGCGGAGATCCGAGAGGCCGGCGCCCACGTTATGCTTCGGAATGAGGGCGACGTGACCGGCGCGCTCCTGGCCGGATGTCCGGGCAACCACATCGACCTTCTCATGGGTGTGGGAGGTGTACCGGAGGGACTCATCGCCGCCTGCGCCATGAGGGCCACGGATGGGG
>CAZQXX010000356.1:0-2551 GCA_964597105.1 uncultured Anaerolineales bacterium | reverse complement strand
CAAGTAATGGAGGCTTCGCGCCTATCGCTCGGACAGCAGCTGTTCCACCGTCTGGACGAACTTGTCGGCGGGAAACCCCTTGAGAAACACCGCGTCGGCGCCGACAGCGCTGGCCTCTCCCGCCTGCTCGGCGTCATCTGCGAGAACGATGCACCGCAGCCCGGCGTGATGCGTGCGACAGATCCTCAACACACGCACGCTCTCGTCCCCGGGCAGACCGGCGTCTAGCAGCAGAAGATCTGGACGGCGCTCGCGAACAAGCCGGAGCGCCGGGGCGGCGGCTTGCACCGGGCCGATGATCTCCACCCCGGACACGGTAGCCATCAACGCCTCCACCCCCTCCCGCAGCGGCCCGGGTCTGACGACGATCAACGTCAACGCCTTCTTCTCACCCATCCTGTCTTATCGTCGACCTGAGACGAGGAGCACGTGCGTCTCCTCTCAAGATGCTGGCACGCAACTCGAGCTCGCCTCGGTCAGTCCAAACACTCCAGCCACACCACGACCTCGCGACCGGGGGCTTCCATCGTCGGCTCGGCCTCTATGACGCCTATCCGCACGTGCTGCCCCTCGGTAAGGGGCTCCAGGCACGTGGGGCCGCTGGTGTGCCACGCGCCGCCCACCTCCCGCCAGAAGACGCCGGTGACGTCGTAGCCCTTGCCCCTGCCGTCAGGCTCCGAGGCGAGGCCGATTCCCGTTCCCGCTTCGTTCACGTTCGTCGTCCAGCCCTCGACGATCTCCACCTGAGCGCCGCCTGTTGGCTTAACCACCCACATCACGCCCGCGCCAAGAGCGATCCCCAGCGCGAGAGCCACGATCAGTTTTCCCGTCTGCCAGCTCATGGCACGTCCTCCTCCCCCCGTTTCGTTCTGAGAGGTCCCAAGATGCGCGCGCCGCCCAGCCTTGAAGAGGCCACCCACGCAGCGAGGGCGAGTCTTCCCAACCTCAAGCGTCTACGGGACAGGGCGCTTGGGAGATCACGCGGAGCCGAGCCCCGATGTCCAAAGAGGGTGTGGCACCCAGGTCGTCTCGACCGGGCACCACATCCCCAGCGCACGGCCAGCTCAACGCTCCCGTCGAACCGACCACACGTCCCGCCTAGTCGTTCCAGTCCTCGTCCCAATCCCCTTCTTCCCAATCGTCGTTCCACTCGTCTTCGTAGGGATAATCGACGTCGAAGGGATCCACGCTGACCACCTCCAGCCGCTCGTCGCACTCAGGGCACGTCAGCTTGGCGCCGAGCTTGGGGGTCCTCACCTGAATCTCGGCATCACAATTGGGACAGAATGCCTTTGCCATCCTCAGTTCCTCCTCAGAATCGGTGTATGGGTGCCACCGCGGCGGGGTTGCGGGCCTCCAGCCCCCTCCCCCGCCGCAGACGCTCATCCGGCAGGCTAGTAGTCGGGCATCTCCGGCATTGGTTTCTTCCGCTCCGGGATGTCGGTGATCAGGGCCTCCGTCGACAGGACCATCGCCGCTATCGAGGCGGCGTTGGAGAGCGCCCCCTTGGTCACCTTGGCCGGATCGATGATACCCAGCTCGACCATGTCGCCGAAGTCGTCCTGAATCACGTCGTAGCCGATGTGGGGATTCCCCTCCTCTTCGTGGAGGCGCCGGACTGCACTGAGGATGACGGCACCATCCTGTCCCGCGTTCTCGGCAATCTTGCGCAAGGGCATCTCGAGCGCTTTCCGCAGGATGTTGACGCCCGTCCGCTCGTCGTCGTACTTCATCTCGACGTCGTCGAGGGCGGGGATGGCGTTGATGAGCGCCACGCCGCCGCCAGCGACGATACCCTCCTCGATGGCAGCGCGGGTGGCGGAGAGGGCATCCTCCACGCGGTGCTTCTTCTCCTTCAGTTCCGTCTCGGTGGCTGCGCCGACGCGTATGACAGCCACGCCGCCGGCCAGCTTGGCCAGGCGTTCCTGCAGCTTCTCCCGGTCGTAGTCGGAGGTGGAGCGGTCGATCTCGACCTTGATCTGCTCCATGCGGCCCTTGATATCGGCGTCGTCGCCGTGCCCGCCGACGATGGTCGTGTCATCCTTGGTGCAGACCACCTTGTCGGCCCGTCCCAGATCCTCCAGGGTGGCCCCCTCCAATGTGCGGCCCTCCTCCTCGGTGATCACGTGGGCCCCGGTGAGGGTGGCGATATCCTGGAGCATGGCCTTGCGGCGGTCGCCGAAGCCGGGGGCCTTCACCGCCACGCAGTTCAGCATGCCGCGCAGGCGGTTGAGCACCAGGGTCGCGAGCGCCTCGCCGTCGACGTTCTCGGCGATGACCACCAGATCGCGTTGGCCCCGCTGGACCAGCTTCTCCAGAATCGGCACCAGATCCTGGGCCGAGGAGATCTTCTTGTCGTGGATGAGGATGTAGGGCTCCTCGATCACCGTCTCCATCCTCTCGGAGCTGGTAACGAAGTAGGGGGAGATGTAGCCGCGGTCGAACTGCATCCCCTCCACGTACTCGGTCTCGAAGGCAAGCCCTTTGCTCTCCTCGACCGTCACCACGCCGTCCTTCCCCACCCGGTCCATGACATCGGCGATCAACTCGC
>CAZQXX010000355.1:0-2562 GCA_964597105.1 uncultured Anaerolineales bacterium | reverse complement strand
ATTATGATTGTGCTTGTGCGTTACGATTCTATCTGATGGCGAATGGCCTCGTACTCCTCACTGCTGATCTCGCCACGGGCCAGCCGCCAATCCAGCATCTCTCGGGCCGTCGGGGCTGCCCTCTGGCTTGATCGGCCGCCCTCTCCTCCTCGTTCGTGCAGCACAAGCTCTCTATTCCCAAGAAGGGAGACGAGGCTGCCTCCGATGAGGAGCATTCCCAGGAAAGGATATAGCAGCATCATGACCTTCTACACTCCTTCACAATTGTGCCCTCACGGGCACGCCCATTCAGCGTTCAAACCACTCTCTGGGTGTCGGGCACCCACGGAAAGGCGTGCTACTGGGGGAGTGGTACACCTCAGACTCTCCCCTGGCACATCCGCTGCCTGTGTGCGCCCGAAACCTGCTGCTTCACTGTCACGCATGTATGGTACCCGGGCGCAGACTCGACGACCAGAGGCATCTGGCGCGCCTCTGCCCCCGCCGTTTGGCGGGGAGGGGCCATCACGTTGCCGCTCGACGTCGCGTCTGCGTCGGTGGATGGTGGGTTGTAGCCGGTGCCTCGGCTCGTGGGAAACCAGGGGAGCCTGACAGGCCAGGGGATGACAGTCTGCATTCCACTCAGAAGCCTGATCTCGTTGGTCGCACTCGGCAATTGGCACTGAGTGCTCCACGTCCTCCGCGTCCAGTCTTGGAAACGGAGGACTATACCGGCCACCGGCTCGTGCAAGGACAGCCATGGGGTCACGGCCTTCTTGATATGCAGAGGAGCTCCCCCCTCGAGCGAGCCGTAATTCTTGACGTATGACTGGGTGAGCCCATCAACTGGACGCTCGCGAGGAGTCGCCAGGTCCCGGCCTTCTGTGCAGTTCCGATGCCTCAGGAAGGGACTTCGCGGTTCCCTCTTGGCGGATAACACTGTGAGAGACATCCGCCGGGATGCAGTGGCCACCGCCAAGCACAACGCCCGACTCCGTCACTAGCGCGTCCAGATGATCCGCTGGGCCGTTCTTCGCAGGAGATGGCCCTTCGGATCTGGTGCTGAACGGAATTCTCTGTCGTCTGGGCAGGTCCAACGGAAGTCCAACTCTTTCCAACGAAGACCAACGTGAGCCCCAACTCACTCCGTACTCTGTACCGAGCGAAATATGATACCATAGAGCAGAATGCTAGTGAGTGACTCATACGAACTCGTCGGATGATGGGCTTAAGCAGACTGATCAGGGAGGCGGTGACGGTCTTCAAGGACGAGCCACAGCATTTCGTACGACCAACTCCAATGTCCGGGAGACCCAGGTAGCGGCCTCGGCTGCCCTGCTCATTGGCGGCTCTGTTGCCGATGTGTTGACAGAGTTCGTTTAAGGCGTGCTAGCTTGGTTCGGATCTGACGCGCACCGGCCTCGAGGCCCCAGAGCATTGCCGCTGTCAGTCACCCCTGCCTCGTTGTTGTGGTCGTCGCGTGGTTCAGGGGCGGGTGTTCGGGGCGGTGGCCATCGGGGAAGTAGGGAAAGCACTTGAGCGGAGGGATAAGCCAATGACAAATCAAGAACACGAAGAACACAACAAGAACGGGCGGCGCCCCGAGTACGAGGAGCACGCCGGCCACAGCGGGGAGCGCGCGGGCCAGAATGGCGAGCACGCCGGTCACAGCGCGGACCATAGGGGCCACGAAGAGATGTTCCGCCGGCGCTTCTGGGTTTCGCTGCTGCTGTCCATCCCTGTGCTGGTCTACAGTGAGGCACTCCAGAACTGGTTGGGCTATGCCGCGCCAGCCTTCCCCGGCAGTCAGTGGATCACCCCGGTCTTTGCCGTCATCGTATTCCTGTACGGTGGTGTTCCCTTTCTGCAGATGGCGGCACCGGAGGTGCGCAACCGCAAGCCGGGCATGATGACCCTCATCTCCCTGGCCATCACTGTGTCTCTCGTTTACAGCTTGGCCACGCTCGTTTTGCCAGATCAGGCGCCCTTCTTCTGGGAGCTGGTGACCTTGATTGACATTATGCTCCTGGGCCACTGGATTGAGATGCGCAGCATACGCCAGGCATCGGGGGCTTTGAACCAGCTAGCGAAGCTCATGCCGGATACGGCCGAGCGCATCCTGCCCGACGGTGGAACCGAGGAAGTGCCGGCCAGCCACCTGGAGGAAGGCGATCTGCTGCTGGTCCGCCCTGGCGCCAGCGTGCCGGCGGACGGGGAGGTTGTAGAGGGTGAGTCGGAGCTTAATGAGGCGATGATCACCGGCGAGTCTAAGCCGGTGTACAAAGAACCGGGGGATAAGGTAATCGGGGGGACGATCAATGGTGACGGCAGCCTCCGCGTGCGCGTGACCGCCACCGGCGAGGACACCGCACTGGCCGGAATCATGCGCCTGGTGGAGGAGGCCCAACAGAGCAAGTCCGAGACGCAGATCCTTGCCGATAGGGCCGCCGGCTGGCTCTTCTACATCGCTCTCGGCGTGGCTGCTCTAACGGCGGTCGCCTGGATTGTGGCCGTGGGCTTTGACGTGGACGTCATTGCCCGGGTCGCCACTGTCCTGGTGATCGCCTGCCCGCACGCCTTGGG
>CAZQXX010000354.1:0-2571 GCA_964597105.1 uncultured Anaerolineales bacterium | reverse complement strand
CGGAGTCTCTGTCGCAGCCATGGGCTCTCCCGTTGGCGTTGGTGCCTCCGTTGCCGGGGCGCATGAAGCGACCAGCATCACGCCCACCAGAAGCGCCGTCGCTGCCACCAGTCCTCTGGCTCTCTTCGTTCGAATCATCATCCGTCTCCTTTCATGCCACACTGGCCATCAAGCATCCTAACGGATCCACTGACGGCCTTCTATACATACGTGTGATGGTAAGGTCTGGCCTCCACCGCCGTTGCATCCCTGCGGGCAGCCAGATTGCCACACTCCCTTGTAGTATACCACGGCGCGCCCAGGATAGACGCCGGTGTCAGTTCGAGGTTGCTTTGAGTTTGGTTACAGAAGGTTGGAATTGCGTTTGAGGTCTTGCCCGTCTTCCCGCCCCTCCGCCCAAAGAACCGATCGGACGTCCTCAGAGGTCGACAGCTAAGCCCCCAGCCCCTCTATGGCAGCGGCATCATCCACGCTGTCTATCGTGCGCCTCCAGGCCAGCGTTTCCAGCGGTGCTGCCACGACGCGACCATTGGAGAGCACCGCCATCAAGTCACCTCCGACCTGCGTAAACCGCTCGACCATATGATCTCTCCACGGGACATCGAGGCCATGGGACGCCTCCGTCCACGTCTGGCCGCCGTCCGTCGTCTCCTCGATCCGGCCGTTGGAATCGACCCCGTCAGCGGGCCCGAAGATCAAGTGGTCAGGGTCGTCGGCGTCCACCCACACTGCTCGGCAGTAGCAGTCGTACAGCTCGGTCCACGTCTCCCCGCCATCCTCGGACGCGTAGAGACCGCCCCCCGTAGGGCCGAAGACGAGATCAGGAGACGAGGGGTGGACGGTGACCGAGTGAACGTCCGTGTGAATGCGGTCTCCCAGCACCGGTGAATGCGGGTCTCCGGTGCTTCCTCCCGCCAGCCGCCACGAACGGCCGCCGTCTTCAGTGCGCAGCAGCCCGCCCTGCTCGACGGCTGCGTAGCCGCGAGATCCGTGGAAGGCGAAGCCGCGCACACAGCCGGCCTCCGGAGAATAGGGCAGATACCAGCCATTGGCATCGCGCAGGCCCGCCACCGCGGGGCACTCCTCCCACGTTTCCGCGCCGTCGTCTGAGACGAAAATGGCCGCTGGCTCAGTGCCGGCAAAGGCCAACCACGGATCATTGAGATGGTAGGCCAGCCAGCGGACGTGATGTTCTGTCAGCCCCTCGCTCGCCTCCTCCCACGATGCGCCCCTATCCCGGGAGACGAATATGCCGTCCCGCGTGCCCGCCAGTAGTGCGTATCTACTCGCCGCGACGCTGGTGACCGCTCGCCCCTCCAGCGCACGCATGGTCTCTCGATATCCTCTCTCTTCCGGCTCGAAGAGAAACAAGCCCCTCGCCGTCCCCACTACCAGACGTCTCCCCATGATTCCCCTCCTCGCCAGGTTCGTTGACCCCGTTTTCCTGCAGCCCCTTCTCGCAGGTCGGGGCATAAACGGGTCCGACTCCCCGGGTCCGTCAGACTCCGGACGACCAGATGCAGGAGAAGCGCCTATCTCAAGCCGATCCTGGCCCGAGCAGCGACTCCTCCGCGACTGCTCTACTTGCGCGTCAGCACTCTGCTGACGGCTTCCTTTATGTCGCTCGGCATCAGGCCGTACTTCTCCAGCAACTCCTGAGGCTCGCCAGACTCAGCGTATTCGTTGTCGATCCCAACAAACTCCATCGGGACCGGGTAGCGCTTCCCCACGGCCCGAGCGACCTCCGAGCCGAGACCGCCGTTGAGGACGTGCTCCTCGGCGGTCACGATAGCTCCGGTGTCCCGCGCAGCCTGTTCGATGGCAGCTTCGTCTATCGGCTTGATCGTGTGCATGTCGAGCACCCGCGCTTTGATTCCATCCCGCTGCAGCTCAGCGGCCGCCTCAAGGGCTGCGGCAACCATCAGGCCGCAGGCGATGATCGTCACATCGCTACCGTCGCGCAGTTGATTCGCCTTCCCAATCTCGAAACCGAACTCCTCCTCATAGACGATGGGCACCCTCGGCCGCCCACTACGCAGGTAGACGGGCCCCTCGTGCTCAAACATCGCGCGCGTCGCCGCCCGCATAGACGGCTCGTCCGCCGGCACCAGGACCGTGAAGTTGGGCAGTGACGCGGCCAGCGCGATGTCCTCTATCCCCATCTGGCTCGGCCCGTCCTCGCCGATGCTGATCCCGCTGTGCGAGCCCACCAGCTTGACGTTCGCCTTGGGGAAAGCGATCGACATGCGGATCTGGTCATAGGCGTTGCAGAGCAAGAAACAGGCGAAGCTGGCAGCCAGGACGTCCTTACCCGAGGCCCATAGCCCACTCGAGACGCCGATCAGGTTGCTCTCGGCAATGCCGACGTTGAAGAACCGATCCGGGAACTCGTCCCGGAAGTAGTTCGTGCGGGTCGAGTTGCCGACATCCCCATCAAGGACGATCAAGTTGGGATTCTCATGCCCAATCTCCCGCAGAGTCTCACCGAAGGCGTTGCGAATCGGAAGTCCGTACTGAAGTCCGATGCTCTTTCCAATGTCCATGTCTAGATCTCCCCGTACTTGTCTTCAG
>CAZQXX010000353.1:0-2572 GCA_964597105.1 uncultured Anaerolineales bacterium | reverse complement strand
CTGGTCGTCTTCTCCAGCCTGAAGGACTTCCGCGCCGAGATGGTTTTCGCCGGGGGGCAGCTCGTGGCCGAGAGTGGCGAACTTGTGGGCCCTTGGGACAAGCCACAGGTTGACAGTTCGATGGTCCGAGGCACGGTCGACGTCGATTGGGATAGTGTGAGCTTCCGCATTCCGGCGTCCGATTCTGAGGGGGAGGCGGTTGAGGCGCGAGTGATCGGAGTGATACCAGACCAGATTGTGACAGAGCATCTCACAAGGGCGGTGTCGGTCCGGGATGGCGAGGCGGTGACCGATGTCGAGCGGGATATCCTCAAGTTGGCAGTGATCGAGCGCCATAGAGGAACGGGCAATGTTGGGCTGGCCTTCGTACAAGGTTTGGGATTGAAGCGGGGAGCCATCGCAGGGAGTGTGGGGCACGACGCTCACAACCTGATCGTCGCCGGATGTGACGACACATCGATGATGACGGCTGCACGGCGCATTGGCGACCTGGGTGGAGGGCTGGTTGCGGCAGCGGGCGAGACGGTTCTGGGCGAAGTCCCGCTGCCGATCGCGGGACTAATGGCCGACTGCTCGTTGGAGATGGTGCGCCGGCAGATGGATGGACTGGTTAGGGCTGCCCGTACTATGGGATCAAGACTTCACGATCCTTTCATGACTCTGGGTTTCTTGGCCCTGGAGGTGATCCCCTCGTTGAAGCTGACCGATCAAGGGCTCGTGGACGTTGAGGCCTTTGACTTCGTCCCGCTGTTCGTGACAGATACGACGAGCGACGGGGCAGGTCCGCCGGGTCATCCAGCTTGAACGGCGAGGAGACCCGCCCGGAGGGGCGGGCCAGGCGGCGGAGGGAGGAGCGGCGGCTCTTCTGGATGGTTGTGACGGTCCTGGTCGTCGGTGGTGGTGCCGTCATCGCGTTCACCTACGGCCTGGAAGCGGTAGCATTGGGTCTGGTCTGTCTTCTGACGGGCGCAGGGATTCTGAGCCTGCTGTGGGCCGTCCTTCTCCTGATGGAGCGAATATCGAGGTAGCGGGGATTGGCAGCGGATGCAAATGCTCCGATCAGGCGGATGTTGTGTGTGGGTATCATACATGAATGGCGATCTTGGTGGGATCATACGCTCTCCGAGTTGAGCGGGGATGCGTGGGACGGACGGGTTTTTGGACAGGGGAGATCTGGGCAACGTGATCGGGCCGAGCGGAACCAGGCCGACGTAATCGCCGGATGAGGACGAGTTACCGACCGGAGCGACGGAGGATGTGAGAAACCATATGAACTGTAACGAACTGACTGACTACCTGGACGACTATCTGCGCATTGAGGAAATTGAGGACAAGTCTCAGAATGGTCTTCAAGTTGAAGGGCCTGACGAAGTCACCAAGGTGGCTCTCGCGGTAGATGCGTGCAAAGCTTCGTTCGAGCAAGCGATCAGGGAAGATGCACAACTCCTTATTGTGCACCACGGGCTCTTCTGGGGCGAGTCGCAGCTGCTGACTGGCATTCATTTCCGGCGGATAAAGACGCTGATGGAGGGAAGATGCGGCCTGTACGGGGTCCATTTGCCGTTGGACGCACACCCGGAGGTGGGGAACAACGCGGAGATGGCACGTCTGCTTAGGCTGAAGGACAGGCATCCTTTCGGTGATTACCACGGGTTGACGATCGGGATGCTGGGTGTGCTCGAGCAACCGTTGGATATCCCTGCTTTCATTGGACGGCTGGTCGAGACGTTCAACAGGCCGCCGATACGGGTTCTCGACCATGGTCCTGACAGGATCAGGCGCGTGGGGTGTGTGTCTGGTGATGCTGCTTCTATGATGGATCAAGCGGTCGTGGAAGGACTGGATGCCTACGTCACCGGCGAGACGAGTCACGCCGCTTACCACGAGGCCGCTGAGCGTAACTTGAACGTGTTCTTCGCCGGGCACTATGCCACCGAGACCCTTGGGGTCAGGGCAATGGCGCGACATCTGGAGGCAGAGTTCGACCTGGAGACGGTATTCTTGGACATTGCCACGGGGATGTAGGCGATTGCTAAGGCTCACAGATCATGATATCATTTGTGCTGGCCCAGGCTGGGGGCCAAGGAGGTGATGCGAACCGATCATTCCTCGAGGCGCGTCTACGATTTCGGACTAAGGGCGAAGGAACTGACCCTGTTGAGGGGTGCTGAGAGCCTCTAGAAAGGGGATACACTTCGTTGCTTAGCCGCAGCTTCTTGACTCGATATCGAAATAGGAGGAGAAGAATGAACAAGCGTCTATGGAGTTTGATGGGTATCCTGGTGATCGCGGCTCTGGCGCTGTCCGCTTGTGGACAGCCTGCGACGGCAGAACCAACGGAGGCCCCGCCGGAAGAATCTCCGACAGAAGCCCCGACAGAAGAACCCTCTACAGAGGAAGAAGGTCCGGCAGTTGAGCTGCCGGTGAGAGCAGCGTTCGTATACATCGGACCTCCCGGTGATCTGGGATGGACGTACGAGCACGACCGTGGTCGACTGATGCTGGAGGAAGAGCTCGGCGACCAGGTCGAGACCACGTACATCGAGGACGTGCCTGAAGGGCCTGACGCCGC
>CAZQXX010000352.1:0-2576 GCA_964597105.1 uncultured Anaerolineales bacterium | reverse complement strand
CTTCGATGCCATCACGATGCGCCACTTCACCGATCAGCAGATCTACGCGATGGTCGACGCTATCCTGGATGAGGATCTAGCGGACGAGATGGTCATCTTCGCCTGCAACTGGTGCTCGTACGCGGGCGCCGACACGGCCGGTACGGCTCGGCTACAGTATCCGCCCAACGGGCGCGTCATCCGCACGATGTGCTCCGGGCGCGTCAAGCCGGACTTCGTCTGGTACGCCTTCCAGAAAGGCGCGCCGCTCGTGCTCGTCTCCGGGTGTCACTATGCCGACTGTCACTACATCGACGCCAATCGCAATGCGGTGCGCCGGGTCGACGCCCTGTGGGAGGGGTTGGAGAAGCACGGGGTCCGCCCGGAGCGGCTCCAGCTTGATTGGTGCAGCGCCGCCGAGGGGCAGAAATGGGCCAGGATTATGCGGGGGCTTGAGGAGCTGCGGGCCGGCGTGACACCCGAGGAGATTCAGGAGGCCAGGGAGGCGCTGAAGGGCGAGCGTGTGCCCCGACGCAGCCAGGTGTGGGGCCTGAAGGAGCCGATGTCGGCCACGATGGTTTGTTACCGGTGCGGCAACCAGTGGGAGGTCACCTTCGATCCAGCTGCTGGCAGGGAGCGCATGTGTCCGGCCTGCCGCAGCAACAGCGTGCGGGTTGTGCTCGACGGAATGGAATAGGAGGCCTCGCCCCCCTGCTGCGCTCAGGACGTAGCGCACGGCGCGCCATGCGCGAGGACGTTGTCGCCAGGGCCTGGTCCGTCTTCCAGGACGATGGCCTCCCATTCGTCGATGCCGATCTTGTGGACCTCAATCCTGACATCAATCAGGACGTCATCGCCGTCCCTGCGACTCACTCCGCCTCGGAGGAATCAGGGTCTCGCATCGTGGTCAACTTCGTCATCCCGGGACCATTGAGCGCGCTGACAGACGTCGTCTCCAAGGAGGCGATGAGGCAGGCCGTGCTCGACAGCGTGCCTGAGGGCACTGAGGAGCTAGGCGAGAACGCCTTTGAGCGGGGACATCAGGTGGGTATGGCGCTTCTCGAGGATGGGGTCTGACGGCGCGCTTATCTGTGTAGTGATGCAGGCCGGCCGAGTCGGGGCCCGCGTGAGCCGGCTGCGAACTGAGGGGGTGGACCCTCTGGCGCGGACGTCGCGTTCGCGCCGCATTTCATGGTGAACTGAAGGGGATGATATACGAGATGAATGGCACACACGAGATTCGACTGCCCTACGGCAAGAGTGAAGTGACAGGCCAGGTGCCCGAGGCAAACCTAACGGGGATCTACGTGCCGCGGTCTGGAGAACCCTGTTCCGATCCCGCTGCTGAGATCAGACGTGCCCTGAGGGAGCCTCTGGATGCTCCGCCGCTCACCGACATCGTCCGGCCAGGTGAGCGGGTCGTGATCCTTGTCGACGATCATACGCGTACCACCCCGGCCGCGGAGATCCTCCCACTGGTGCTCGGGAGCCTGCGGGAGGGAGGGATACGAGATGAGGACGTGACGATTCTCGTCACCCACGGGACGCATCGGCTGAGCAGTGAGGCGGAGGTGCGGCGGAAGGTGGGGGATTCGATCTACGATCAGTTCCGCATTGCTCAACACCGCTGCACGGACGAGGAGAACCAGATCTATCTCGGATTGACCGGCCGAGCTACCCCCGTGTGGGTCAATCGCCTGGTCGTCGAGGCGGATCGATGTATTGGCATCGGACACGTGGGCCCAAGCCCTTACGCCGGGTACTCAGGTGGCAGCAAGCTGATCCTGCCCGGAGTGGCCGCGCTGGATACGATCAACGCCAATCACAGCCTCGTCGCGCTCGGATTCCGGCAGCCTGGTCGAATCGACGTTCCCTGTCGGTTGGACATCCAAGAAGCGGGCAGGCTGCATCCAATGGATCTGGTGCTGGACGTGGTCCTCTGCCAGGACGAACAGATCGCCCGCGCCTTCGCCGGCACGCCGGACCGAGTGTTCCAGGAGGGAGTCTCCTTTGCGCGACGCATGTATGAAGTGACGTGCCCGCAGGACCTTGACATCGCGGTGGTCGCGGGCTACCCGTATGATTTCGACCTCTATCAGGCGGTGCGAGCCGTCGAGTATGCCGACGCCATCGTGCGTGAGGGCGGGAGTATTATGCTCGTGGCCGCGTGCCCGGAAGGAGTAGGGGGCGATGATTTCTACGATCTGATGGCCGGGGACAGAGGGCCCGACGACTATCTGCGCGACGTCGTGCGTCGGAACGGGAAGGTCACCTTTAGCGTGTTGGGATACTGTCTGGCACGGATCAAGAGAGAGAAGACCCTTTACACCCTCACGGATGGGATCCCCGTCCCCGATTTGGACACTATGGGATGGCGGCATGTATCATCACTTCAGCGTGGCGTCGACCTGCTCCTGGACGCGTATGGCGACGCGGCACGGATGGGCGTGTTCCCTGTTGGGTCGTCCACCATCCCGTCCACGGCTTGAGACTGTTCGCTCTGCCGGACGATTTCTGGTAAAATGGACGGAAGACTTGGGAGAGGAAGTCTGTACTCGAGAATAGAGGGTCTCCGCGGCTGCTTCTGGTCCGTTCAC
>CAZQXX010000351.1:0-2584 GCA_964597105.1 uncultured Anaerolineales bacterium | reverse complement strand
CGTACCAGGATCCCTGTCGTCTGGGGCGCTACCAGGGGATCTACGATGAACCGCGCCTGCTTATCGAGGCCACCGGCGCGAATCTGGTCGAGATGCGCAAGAACCGGGCGAATGCCGTCTGCTGCGGGTCCGCCGGCTGGGTCAGCTGCGGTCAGTGCGCCAAGGGCATTCAGATGGCGCGGCTGCGTCAGGCGGAGGCCACCGGCGCGACCACGATGATCACAGCCTGTCCCAAGTGCCGTATTCATCTCAGTTGCGCTCTGAAGGATTCCGGGGATGAGGCGGATCAGCGGCGTCCGGTCGACATGGCGCTCGAGGATCTGACACGGCTCCTCGCCCGCGCAATGCCAGCGGATGAATCCGGCGGGTAGGATGGAGTCCCTTGAAACGGGTTAGTGGTGTAACTTGCTTGAGCAGACTTGAGATACCAGGTTTGAGGGGCTTTTCAGAAGGTGGGAATGACCGACGAGACCGAAGCAGTCTTCGACGTTAGCATCTTCGTCCCCGGCTTCCGTGACGAGATCGTGGCCGAACCGGGGGGCGAGCACATCCGGCGCTGTTTCTCCTGCAGCACTTGCACTGCCGGCTGTCCGGTGGCTGGCGTCACCGACAAGTATAATCCTCGCCGTATCGTCCATATGGCGCTGCTGGGGATGCGCGACCAGGTATTGACCAGCGATTTCATCTGGCTCTGCTCGGTCTGCTACACGTGCTACGAGCGCTGTCCGCAGGACGTGCGCATCCCAGAGCTGATGAATGCCATCCGCAACATCGCCGTGCGCGAGGGACATATCCCCCCGACGTTCACAAGACAGGTGGAAGAGCTGCGGGCGCACGGCCGGCTCCTGGAGATTGCCGACTATGAAAACGAGCGCCGGGCACGCTACGGGCTGCCTCCCATTCAAGAGACGGCGGACGAGGTGCGCACGATCTTGAACAGAACGCGCCCCGAGAAGCGTCCAGAGGAGGTGCGGTGACCAGGCGGTACGCGCTGTATCTGGGCTGTTCCGTTCCGGTACGCGGGATGAACTACGAGATGTCCGCGCGCCGTGTAGCCGAGCGACTCGATATGGAGCTGACGGATATTGATGGCTTCTCCTGCTGTGGTTTTCCGGCCAAGCCCGTGGACTGGGAGGCAGGGTTGCTTATGGCCGCCCGCAACCTGGCCCTGGCCGAGGCGCAGGAGTTGGACATCATGACGCTCTGCAGCGCCTGCACGGGGACGCTCACGGAGGCCAATCACCGACTCCGCCAGGACGCCAAGCTGCTTGCCTGGGCCAATCGGGAGCTGGTCGCTATGGGCCATCTGGATGCGGCAGGCTCAACAGCGTCTTATCGGGGCACGGTGCGCGTGCGCCACTTCGCCCGGGTGTTGTATGAGGAAGTGGGGATCGAGGTTCTCCGTGAGAAGGTCACGGAGAGCGCCGATGGCGAGCAGCGATTGGAGGGTTTCGGGTTTGCACCCCACTATGGCTGTCATTATCTGAAGCCTTCTCATGTGTACGACGGGTTCGATGATCCAGAGAACCCGCAGAGCCTGGATCGGCTCATTGAGGCGACCGGCGCCCGTGTGGTGCGCTATGAGGACGAGGGACAGTGCTGTGGGGGCGGCATCCTCGGCTTCGATGAGGAGACGGCGTTGCTGATGACGGGTCAGAAGTTGGGCCACATCACGGAAGCTGGGGCCGACGCAATGGTGCTCATCTGCCCGTTCTGTGCCATCATGTACGAAGCGAACCAGCGCCGTGCGGCAAAGCTCCATGGAATCACCTACGACCTGCCGGTGCTCTACTACCCCCAGATCCTCGGCCTGGCACTGGGCTTCTCGATGGAGGAGATGGGCATTAAGTTGAATCGGGTAAAGCCGCGCGAGTTGATCAGAAGGCTGCGTGAAACGTAGAACGTGAAACATGAAACGTAACGTGCGAGAACCGTGTCAGGGCTCTTTGCACGGTCTGCTTCACGCAATACGTCCTGCGTTTTGCGCCAAGGAGGTAGCAACTTGTCAAGAGATGACTTACGCGTTGGCGTCTTCGTCTGCGACTGCGGACTGAACATCGCTGGCAGCGTGGACACCGAGGACGTGCGAGCGTATGCTGAGACGTTGCCCGACGTGACGGTAGCGGTGCGCAATCGCTACACCTGCGCCGATCCTGGTCAGCAAGAGATCAAGCGGACGATCGTCGAGCACAACCTCAATCGGGTGGTGGTCGCTTCCTGCTCGCCCCGGCTGCATGAACCAACTTTCCGGCACTGCGTGAGCGAGGCAGGTCTTAATCCATACCTGTTTGAGATGGCCAATATCCGCGAGCACTGCTCCTGGGTCCATCTCCAGGATCGTGAGGCGGCTACGCGCAAGGCCAAGGATATCGTCCGGGTGGCCGTGGCTCGCGCCCGGTGGCTGCACGCTCAGGAGGAGCAGCGATTGCCGGTCACCGACGCAGCTCTGGTCATAGGTGGAGGCGTGGCTGGCATCCAGGCTGCCCTCGACCTGGCCGATGCCGGTCATCAGGTCTATCTGGTGGAAAGGGAGCCGTCCATCGGTGGGATCATGGCGCGATTGGACAAGACGTATCCCACCATG
>CAZQXX010000350.1:0-2584 GCA_964597105.1 uncultured Anaerolineales bacterium | reverse complement strand
GGGATCTAGAAGGCCAGCAGCATGCCGACCAGGTAGGGGACAACGGCCAGGAGAGCCAGCAGCGGATGGCCGCGGCGCGACTGGTTGCGGGCGTCCCAGTTGAAGAGCACGATGGCCAGGGCGAAGGCCAGGATCCCGCTGCTCGCCAGGATTGCGGCCGAGGCGGGCAGGTTGAACACTGTGGGCCGTCCGTAGGCCCACCCGGTGAAGAGCTCCATCGCGTGGGAGGCGGGGAGCAGGGCTGAGAACGACCGCACCCCCTCCGGCAGCGTGTCCAAGGGCACCATCAACCCCCCAATCAGCATCGACGGCAGGAACAGAAGCTGCGACCAGAGGATGGTGGCCCGAGAGTTCTCGGAGATCACGCTGATCAGCATCCCCAGACTGGCGCAGGTGAAGGCCGTGAGCAGCGTGATCCCTACGAAGGCGCCCAGGTGAACGGGGGCATCCCCGTCGAAAAAGATCGGGGCAGTGACCGAGATGATCGCCGCGCTGATCAGGGCGTGGAACCCGGTCGTCAGCCCCGGGATCGCCAGGATGGAGGCCGCCGGGACGCCGTTGATCTTGTAGCTGCGGAAGATGCCTGCCTCCCGCGCCTCGACCAGCGGGCTGGGCATCCCGAGGATCGTGCTGGCCACGATGGCGAAGATCACCAGGGCCGGGACCATCGACGCCGTGAACAGCGGGTTGATGGCCGTCATGATGAGCCCCATCATGGCGTAGAAACCGAGGGGGAACAGGTAGTTGATCAACAACAGAGATGGATTCCGCAAGCCGGTCTTGAACTCGTACGTGAAATGCTGGACAAAGGCGTTCATCTATGCACCTCCGTGGGTCGTTAGCTCTAAGAAGCGCTCCTCGAGGGATGGCCGCTCGACGCGCAGGTCGATCAGCCGGTCGTCATTCTCGTCGAGGTAGCTCAGGATCGCCGAGACCGTGGGCCCGGGGTTCGCGGTGTAGTAGATGACGTACTCCTCGTTGGCGACGCGCTGACTGACCGCCGGGAACGCCCGAACGTTCTCGAAGAGCAACGACCCCTCGCTGCGCACGGAGACCTTGGTGGTCCCCTCGCCGGTGGCCGTCAGCTCCGTGGGAGAGCCGGTGGCGACGATTTTGCCCCGCAGCAAGATGGCCACCCGATCCGTCATCTTCTCGGCCTCCGCCATGTCGTGGGTGGCCATGATCAGGGTGGTCCCCTCCGCCTGCAGCTCCCGCATCAGCGCGTGTAGCTCCGCCCGGGAGCCGACGTCGAGCCCGGCCGTGGGCTCGTCGAGGAAGATCACCGGGGGTCTATGAGCCATCGCGAGCGCGAGGGCCAGACGGCGCTGCTGCCCCGTCGACAGGGTCTGATATTGCTCGTCTGCCTTCTCCCCCAGCCCCAGCCGCTCGATCAGGTCGTAGCGGGGGGACACGCCGTGGTAGGCGCAGAAGAAGCGCATCGCCTCCCGGACCGTCATCGTCGCCGGCAGCCCGGAGCTCTGAAGCTGAACGCCGACGAGGTTCCGCAGCTTCCGCGGCTCCCGGCCGGGATCCACGCCCAGGACCTCCAGCGTGCCGCCATCCGCCTGGCGGATCCCCTCGAGGCACTCCAGAATCGTCGTCTTCCCCGCCCCGTTGGGGCCGAGCAGCCCGAAGATCTCGCCACGCTGGACGCGGAAGCTGACGCCGTCGACGGCCACTACGTCACCGTAGGCCTTCCGGAAGTCCGTGACGCTCAATACTGTCTCTTTCATGATCCCTCCTCATCTGACACATCACCTATCACGCCCAGAGTATGCCAGAAAGAAGTCCGGCTGTCATCGCCCGGCCGGGTGATCCTATGGGGTGATTCTCTACGGAGGACGCAGGGTCACCCGGTCGGGTGACGTAGCAAAGCCCGCCGGGGGCGACCCGGCGGGCTCACGTCCAGCTCGTGATTCTCTTTGATCCGGTCGTCAGGCGGACCGGCCGGTCGCGCTGCCCGTCATTCGCCCTCTGGCACCCGGCCCTCCACCAGCCCCGAGACCAGGAACCACCCCGCCCCCGCCATGACGAAGACGTCCGCCAGGTTGAAGACCCCCGTCCGGAGCGGCCCGACTCTGAGCACGACGAAGTCGATCACCCGCCCCTGGTGCAGTGCCCGGTCGATGAGGTTCCCCACACCGCCCGCCACCAGCAGCGCCCCCGCGGCGACGTCGAGGGACCTGAGCCTTGAGGCCGTGAACACGTAGGCCGTGACGGCCGCCAGGAGCACGGCGGCAAAGACGCCGAAGAGGAGCGTCCGCACCGCCGGCGGCAGCTCAGCGCCCAGCCCCAGAAACGCCCCGGCGTTCTCCCCGTACGCCAGACGGACGGCCCCGCCCGCAAGGACGATCGGCTCCCGTCCAACAAGATAGGCCCGGGCCACGGCCTTCGTCGCCTGGTCCGCCACCACGCCCAGACCTACGACGAGGCCGAAGACCACGCAGCGCTGGCGTGCAGACACGACCTATGCCTCCAGCAGGCCTAGCGCCTGCGCCCGCACCACGGCCTCGGTCCGGTTCCGCACGTTCAGCTTGGCGTAGATGTTCTTCGTGTGGGTCTTCACCGTGTTCAGGGAGACCAT
>CAZQXX010000349.1:0-2602 GCA_964597105.1 uncultured Anaerolineales bacterium | reverse complement strand
TGGTGGCTGATGAGATAGAAGATGACGAGCCAGACCAGAGCAGGCGCGTTCCACATCACGGTCAGGGGGAGGAAGCCGATGGCCGACAGGACACCCCACACCACGTCGGCTGTGCCCCGGCCCACGTCCCCCACGGTGACCCGGTCCAGCCACGCCCGTCCCTCGGGCGCCGTCGTGGCGTAGTAGACCTTGTAGATCCGAAAACCGGCCGTATCGAGCCAGGCAAGATGGAGATTCGCTTCCTCGTCGGCGACCAGGGTGGGCAGCACCGAGGCGTTCTGGGTCTTGTTGGCGAGCTGATAGCCGACTGGTTCGCCGTCGGCGAGGACCGTCATGGCCAGCTGCATGAAGTCCTTCGAGGCGCTCTCGATGATCAGGCTGACCACCATAGGGAGCTCCTCCTCCTGACGCTGCACCACGGAGGGCGCGTTGATGAAGTCGGTACTGTAGATGTCGGCGGATAGCGAGGCCAGCTCACTGTATTGATACGGGCCGTCATGGTCATCGTATTTCGGTCGGTGCTCCGCCGGCAGCTTGACGGCGGTGGGGTCGATCGCTTGGGGCTCGCCCAGGGGGAAGCTGACGTAGTACGTGTCCGCGGCCGTCGGCGTCAGCCCACCGCCCAGGTTCTGGACCGACCAGACGATGTAGACCCGCTCGCTGTCGAGGCCGATGACGGGCCGGCGGTAGGTGGCACTTTCGGCGTACTGGAAGGACGTGATCCGCTGCCCCTCCGGTGGCGTGATGGTTCCATCCTCCAGGGTGGCGTAGTGGACAGTCCGGGCGGAGAAGCCCGCCACCTCGAGCCACGTGAGGTGGGTCGTCGTCTCGCCGGTCACTGCCCCTCGAGTGACGAGGACGGACGGCTCGGTTCCCCCGGGCACCAGCAGGCTGGGAGAAGGGGCGCCCGCGGTTCCCTGCAGGACGGTGTAGTAGATCCCGGGCTCACCGTCGACCGGCTCGCTGTCGTAGATGAGGGCAATCTCCTGTGCCGGTGAAGGGTACAGCTGGAAGCTGTTGACGTTCTCTCCCTCGCGAGAGATGCGGACCGGGTCGCTCGGTTGGCCTTGTCCGTCGACCGGGACGTGGTACAGTTCCTGTACGTCGTTCGTCCGCGAGAGCAGGGCGAGATGCAATTGGCCGCTGTCGTCTACCAGGAGCTGTGGGCTACGTGGGCGTGGGAGGTCGAGCGGCAACATTGTGTCGATCTCGACCTGGGCTTGTTCATTTAGTCTGACGTAGTGAAGGCCCTGTTCCTGGTCGGACCTGTCCTCCGTCCAGGCAAGGTGAGCCTGTCCGTCCCCGTCCACCTGGAGAGCCACTGCCTGTTTGGTGTTGCTCTCTCCCAGGAGCAGGCCCCGGCTCCAATCCCCGGCGGGCTTCTTGCTCCGCTCGTAGTCGCTGCCGCAGCCACTCACGAGTAGCAGAGAGGCTGCCACGACAGCCAGGAGAAGCTCGGACAGACGCCTTTGAAGCCTTGGTCTCAATTGCATAGATCCTCCGACTGCTGAATGTCAGCTAAGCATGCACTCATTATACTCTACCCGTGGCTTTTCGTTCAACTGGACGTGGACCGCGCGGCCGGAGGGAGCAGAGAGTCCCTTTTCTGCAGTGGCGGAGACGAGAATGCTCGTTGGTTGCTCTGTGACGTGGCGAGGAAGAAGGTGTTTTTGGGTCGACCGCGATCTGTCGTTCCCGCACGGATCGTCTGTGCCGGTTGAACCTTGACCGGTCGTGACAGGTAGTTTGATGATATGGGGTGTGAAGATGGCCTGGTCCGGCCATGCTTCCACATCCGTCAGGGGTGCCGATGACGCCCACGATGTGGACCATCCGAGAACCCCCGCGCGCCCAGGAGAGGATGCCCTTTCTTGAGGCTTCCCGACGGCTTGATTAGGGCCTTTGAGACAAGACAGGAGTGGCTACGTTATGACGGAGGACTTGGTACGGGGAACCGATGACGGTTCACGGTCGGCTGATAATCATCAGGCGTTGCAGCGCCGGCAACTGTTGATGAGTCTCGGCGTCTTTGTTGTGCAGCGGGTGGCGTTTGGGGTGTTGGTGCTGCTGGCGATCACGTACCTGAGCTACCTGGGGTTGAGCATGGCGAGAGGGAACGCGTTCTCCCCGGCGGCGAGGGGGGCGGTGGCGGACACGGTGGGGTACGTGGAGCGGGCGGTGCGGGGGGATTTGGGGCGGTCGGTGGCGGCGAGCGTGACGCAGGCGTCGGTGACGGTGGCGGACGTGCTGCCGGGGATGGTGGGGAAGAGCCTGGGGCTGCTGGGGGCGTCCTTGGCGCTGGCGACGGTGGTGGCGGTGCCGCTGGGGGTGTGGGCGGCGACGCGGCGGCGGACGGCGTGGTCGTTGCTGACGGTGCTGGTGTCGATCGCGGGGGTGTCAGTGCCGAGCTTCTTCGCGGCGCTGCTGCTGCAGCTGGGGGCGATTCGGCTGACGGGGGTGCTGGGGCAGCGGGTGCTGCCGGTGGGCGGGTTTGGATGGGACCGGCACATCATCCTGCCGGCGCTGGTGCTGGCGGCGCGGCCGGTGGCGCAGATCTACCGGGTGACGTACGTGACGGTGGGGGAGGTGCTGGAGCAGGACT
>CAZQXX010000348.1:0-2617 GCA_964597105.1 uncultured Anaerolineales bacterium | reverse complement strand
TCGTAGGCTTCGCCGTCGGCGGCGGGGGGGACGGCCTCGCCCACGACGCCGGCCAGGACGATGATGGTCACCAGGTAGGGCGTCATCAGGAGGAACTGGGAGGGGATCGGGACCTGGAAGATGCTCGACCGCGTCTGGAGGGCGTCGGCGAAGCCGAAGATGGTGGACGCGCCGAAAGCGCCGAAGGGGGTCCAGTTCCCGAAGATCATCGCCGCCAGGCCGATGAAGCCCTTCCCCGCCGTCATTAACTCGTCGAAGCGGCCGACGGAGGCGAGGATGAGGAATGCCCCGCTCAACGCACCTACCATGCCCCCGACGGTGACGTTGACGTACCGGTTGCGGAAGACGTCGATCCCCAGCGTGTCCGCCGCGCGAGGATGCTCCCCCACGGCGCGGGTGCGGAGGCCCCATACCGTGTACCAGAGCATCACGTGGATCCCCGCCAGGAGGAGGTAGAGGGCGTAGACGAGCAGATTCTGCTGGAAGAAGACGGGTCCGATGATGGGGATGCGGGAGAGAAGGGGTACGGGGACCGGGGGGAGGATGCCCGGGTTATTGAGGAAGCGGAACTCGGACAGGATGCGCGAGCTGAGAAAGCTGGTCACGCCGGTGGCCAGGATGTTGATGGCGGTGCCTGAGATAATCTGGTCGACCTTGAAGCGGACGGACAGGACGGCGAGGAGGAGGCCGAGCAGGGCACCGACGAGGATGGCGCTGAGCAGCCCCAGCCCCTGGGAGAGGGCGAAGGGCCACTCGAGCACGTTCGCCCCCACGCTTCCCATCAGCGCTGCGACGAACGCCCCAGTCAGCATCATGCCCTCGATGGCGATGTTGATCACGGCGCTGCGCTCGCAGAGGACGCCGGAGAGGGCGGCCAGGGCGATGGGGACGGCACGGAGGAGGGAGCTACTGAGGAGGCTGACCAGGTTGAGAGAGCGACCTCGCGCTGCAAAGGTGAGAAAGGCCATGAGGAAGACCAGGACCACGCTGGCCAGCGCCCCGTTCGCGCGTCGGAAGCCGCGGGCGAGCTGCCAGCCTCCGATGAAGACGCAGATGGCGGCGAACACGGTCAGCGCGGTCCGCGTGGGGAGCGTGAGGTCGGGGACGCGGATGGTCGCCGTCGCCCCCAGGGGCGTCAGACCGAACACGCTCGTCTCGTCGGGGTCAGCATTCCCCGCGAAGAGGAAGAAGATCAGCAGCCCGACGGCCAGGAAGAGGATGCCGTAGGTGATGGCTCGTGTCCGGGATATTCCCCCTCGAGCTCCAATGTGTTCCATGATCGCGCTCACAACAGCCTCCAGTCCAGAGTTGTTTCGCCTCGTCGGGTACGGACCCCCGACCCGTTCACTAGGTCTGCCCCCAGCCTCGGGTGAAGACGGCCTCTCGTTCCTCCTCCGGGGCGCGGATGCGGTAGACGAGCCGGATGACCTCCGGTGCGGCGACGAAGATGATGATCAGGGCCTGCACGATAGAGATGATGTCGATCGGCACACTGGCCGGGGGGGCCTGCATGCGCTGGGCTCCTGCCTCCAGGAAGCCGAAGAGGAGCGAGGCCAGCACCACCCCGACGGGATGGCTCCTCCCCAGCAAGGCGAGGGCGATGGCGTCGAAGCCGTAGCCAGAGGAGAAGGCGTTCGGCATGAAGTGGAGCACGCCCAGGATGTCGTGGACGGCGGCCATCCCGGCCAGCCCGCCGCTGATAGCCATGGCGAGGATGAAGTTCTTGGTCACGCTCATGCCTGCCGTCCGGGCGGCGCGAGGGCTGGCTCCCACGGTGCGGATCTCGAACCCGACGGTGGTCTTGAACAGGAGCCAGTAGACGAAGGCGGCCGCGGCCAGCGCCAGGAAGATGCCGGTGTTGAGGCCGATCGAGGAGTTGTTCGGGAAGAACTGCGGCAGATAGGCGCTCAGCTCGATCTCCGGGCTGACGGGGCGGAAGCCAGGGGCGGCCATCGGCCCGCCAACCTGGAGCATATAGTCGGCCAGCCGGTAGGAGACGTAGTTGAGCATGATGGTGGTGATCACCTCGTGGGCCCCGGTCTCGGCTTTGAGGAAGCCGGGGATGCCGGCCCAGATGGCGCCGCCGAGGAAGCCGGCCGCGATGGCCAGGGGCAGGTGGATGATCATAGGCAGGCCTTTGACGGCGTAGCCGACGAAGACGGTGGCCAGTCCGCCGACGAAATACTGACCCTCAGCGCCGATGTTGAAGAGGCCGCAGCGGAAGCCGAGCGCCACCGCCAGCGAGGCGAAGATGAAGGGGGTGGCGATGCGGAGGCTCTCGGTTAGCGGGCGGATGGCTCTTTCGATCTGCATCGCCTCTCCGGTCGCCATGTACGTCCGGAGGCCCTCGACGATGGCGGAGGGGCTGCCGAAGGCGCCGGCGAACAGGGCCGAATAAGCACGGACGACGGACTGCCACGCGGCGGTCAGCCCGGCGCCGATCCCCTCGTTAAGGGCCTCCCAGACGACGGGATCGAAGGCGCCGATGAAGACGGCACCGATGATAAGGGCGGTGAGCACGGCGAGAAGGGGCATGGCGACCGCGCGCCAATCCCACGTGGTCAGGCGGGTGAACAGCCCCTCGCGCAGGTCCTCCCCCCGGGGGCCGACGTAGGTG
>CAZQXX010000347.1:0-2618 GCA_964597105.1 uncultured Anaerolineales bacterium | reverse complement strand
GAGACCGGGATTCGTTACACAAGTATACTGAGTACACCGTTTCTAGAGCGTTTGACGACCGTCCGGCAGCCGGCATCGATGAGGGGGACCGGGGGTTTGTGCAGGCGGGAGCTCCAGGTGCGCTTGTTGCCCCACGAGCCTCTCTCCCGCTTCTCGAGCACCAGGTTTCCGCCGGGATGTCTTGGATGGGATACGGGGCCTGGTCAGCAACGAGCGCGAGGGCGCCACTCCACTTCGCTGCGTAGCGCACGCCGCTTGGCCGTGGGCCGCGCACTGCGAGCGGGTAACCAGGTCTAGATTGTCGCGACGTGGATGTCGCGCTCGCGCAGCGGGCCGAAGATCTGATCCGGCTCCAGGACATCCTCCGGCGCGTGGACGCCGGGGGAGGCGATCTCTCCGCGGGCCAGCATCACGGCGCCGATGGCGGCCGGGATGCCGGTCAGGCGCCCCATCTTGTCCGTCACGCCGTAGCTCACCGTGGCGGGAGCGCCGTCCCTCTGCCCTACCACGTCGACCCGGGCGCCGGAATAGGGCGCACCCCCGGCGCCGATGATCCCCTCCAGTCGGTGGACGATGCGGGACACGCGCTGGATCGACGCGTGGCTCTTGCTCAACCCCAGCCTCACCAGCAGCTCGGCCAGGCGGTTGTTCCAACGGGGGGTCAGGCCGCCCTTGAGGAACACAGTGTCCGCCGGGATGACGCGGGGGACCGTGAGGGTCTCGGGGTGGCCGCAGTGGAAGACCTCGACGGACCCGAGCGGCGCGGGGAAGTCGACCATCTCCTTCCCGCTGCCCGCGGGCACCATCACCCGCTCTCCACCGCGGACGGTGGGCACCTCGCCAGTGACGGCGTAGAAGACGTGCATAACGACGGCGAGCCCCTGGGAGTCGGCGGCGCCGCCGCCCCAGTACATGCGCACCTCGTCCACGGCGTCGAGCTCCACCGCGGCCTTCCTCGCCATCAGGTTGGTCAGGCCGGGGGTCCAGCCGAGCCCGTTGATCACCGTTACCCCGGCGTCGCGGGCGTCCCCATCCATCGCGACCAGCTCGTCCATCGGGCCCCAGTCGTCGCAGATGTCGACGTAGGGCACGCCGGCGCGGATAGCGGCGCGCACCAGCTTGGGGGCGAAGTGGTAGAAGGGGCCGATGCAGCCGACGGCCGCGTCCGCTCCCTCCATAGCCTCGATCAGCGACGCCTGCTCCTCGGCGTCGACGAAGACCGCGTTGGCGCGATCCCCCAGCTCGCCGGCGAAACGCTCCGCCGCGTCCAACCGATAGTCGGCGAGGGTGATCCGGGCGTCGGAATGTGCGATCAGGTCACGCACCACGTGACTACCCATGTCGCCGCAGCCTCCGAGCACAACGATACGCATGGTATCTCCTCCTTCTTGTGGTCAGCGCGAGAACGGGTTGATCGTCTTTGTGGAGAGACCTCCCCACTGCCTGCCCGATGGGCGGTGAAGGGTGCAGCTGCGACCCGACCGTCCATCCAGCCAGTGGGATCGGATGCTGCCATTGTATCACAGGGATGCGCAGGTTGGCAATGGCGGTCGTCCCGGTCACGGGCATCAAGGTGCTTGACAGCGAGGGCATCCCCACGTAGACTAATGGTGCCCACACCGCTCTTTCCACCGAGATGGCTATCCAGTCGTTCAGTTCCAGCCGGTCGACGCACCGCCCGCGGCCAAACTGGGGCAGCGAGACGATCTGACGACGCCATCGACCGGCACGACTTGCCTGGGCCCCCGGAACGGGACGCTGAGGGAGGCAGGACTCACACCACGGCACGAGGTGGCCGAGCGATGAAGACGGATCTTACGATGAGGTAACAGAGCCCGGGAGCGCCGAAGGCACGCTGAAGGAAGGCCGGGCGCTGGGACGAGCATGATACAGGAAAGGGAGTCAATGGGAGCCGAAGGACTGACAGATGCGATCCGGGACGCACTGAGCGACGGGGAATGGCATACGATCGATTCGCTAGTGGATGGAGAGGTCGGGCGTCACATCCCCCCAGAGCAGGCGAGACGAGCCTGGCGAAACGAGTACGGAGAGACGAGTTCGGAAGAAACCGGCGGTGAGGCGACCTATAGCCTGGGCGAGGGACGGCGCATCGTCATGATGCACGCCATCTCACGGATGCTAAGGCTGGGGGAGCTACAGGTGAAGCACGGGAAGGACCGGCGAGAGATCGTGGCCGTGAGGGCGATACGGTAGACCGAACCGAGTACGTCCTGGGGCGAGGCCGGGCTCTCGTCCGCGCGGTCGACCCCTGGACGCCGTCGACCCCAACGGTGCGATCGAGCAGATGATCGCCGGGCTTCTGCTTCAGGCCTACCCGCGGCTGCGTGCGATTGTGGGGAGCGCGCCGGCCTGGATGTTGGAGGAGATCCTGAGCGCCAGTCAGCGGATCGGGGACGATCGGCCTATGCTGTGGAGGAGCAAGAATTGAGCGATGTCCTGTGTCAGGCAGACAGCAATCCAAAGACGCTGCGCCACGCAACTGACGTCAATTTCTCGGTATCCCGAATGATCTCCGCAGGCCACGGGAGTCACGCAGCCCCCCACTAGAAGCCCGGCCGAAAAGTATGCCTTTCGCGCAAGTTGTGCTAGACTAGCGG
>CAZQXX010000346.1:0-2620 GCA_964597105.1 uncultured Anaerolineales bacterium | reverse complement strand
CTACGAGTTCGCCGAGCAGTTCGAGGGGCGTTTCGGCAGCCTCACCTGCCGCGAGTTGCGCCCCGAGGGATTCTCGCCCGACAACCCGCCCCACCTCTGTGAGGAACTCACGTGTGAGGCCATACTCTGTGACATCGTATTTGTCTCTGAACGAATAGAAGGGAGAAAAGCGTAACGACCAGCACAGCTGGTTCTGTCCGCGCATCACAGATATGAAGCTCTCACACGTGGATGAAGAAGGCCGTATCGAGATGGTCGACGTCGGACACAAGGCCGACACCGAGCGCGTGGCCGTTGCCAGGGGCGAGGTGCGCATGAAGCCCGAGACACTCCGCCTCATCGTCGAGGGAGAGGCACCCAAGGGGGACGTCCTCACCACTGCCCAGATCGCCGGGATCATGGCTGCCAAGCGCACGCACACCCTCATCCCCCTCTGTCATCCCCTCCCTCTCACCAAGGTCGATGTCGACTTCGCCATCGACGGAGAGGCCTCCCGCATCGTCATCAAGGCCACGGCCCGCTGCACCGGGAAGACCGGCGTCGAGATGGAGGCCCTCACTGCTGTCAGCGTCGCGGCCCTCACCATCTACGACATGGCCAAGGCCGCAGAGAAGACGATGCGCATTGGGGACATTCGCCTGGTGTCGAAGTCTGGCGGGAAGAGCGGAGAGTGGAGGCTGGAAGATGCAGAATCAAGCTGAAGCAACTCGGAACGACGGCATTGAGATCACGGTCAAGTTCTTCGCTGCCCCCAGGGAAGCTCTCGAAACGGACGAAATCGAGCTGGAGGTTCCCGCGGGGACGACCGTGGAGGAATTGCTCGGCCTTCTGAAAGAGAAATACCCGGTGCTGCGTGCCTATATGCGCTTCCTTAGCGTCGCCGTCAACCGCGCCTACGTCGGAATGGGAACTGAGCTCCACGACGGCGATGTGGTCGCTTGCCTGCCGCCTGTCGGTGGTGGATAGGCTGATCTAGCCTCCGCCTATGTGGCCGCTTGCTTGCCAAATGAAGGAGTGAATCGCGTGAAGCTTTTCGAGATAACCCGTGACCCCCTTTCCGTCGACGACGTCGCCGCTCGTCTCGCGGATCCCGCCATCGGGGCCGTCAGTACCTTCATCGGTGTCGTGCGCGGCGAGACCGACGGCCGGGAGGTGCGCTACCTCCACTACGAGGCCTATCCCGACATGGCCGAGGAGCAGCTGCGCCAGGTAGGCGACGAGATCCACCAGCGGTGGCCTACGATCCACCAGGTCTCCATCGTCCACCGCATCGGACGGCTGGAGATTGGCGAGCTCATCGTCGTGCTCGCCGTCTCCGCCGCCCATCGCCAGGACGTCTTCTCCGCCACCCACTATGCCATCGATCGTCTTAAGCAGATTGTGCCGATCTGGAAGAAGGAGGTCGGGGCCGACGGCGAGGAATGGAAGACCGAGCTGACCGGCAGTACCGATCAGGAGGATGAACGATGACCAAGCCGATGCTCAGTCTGGAGGAAGCCCAGGAGCGCGTCCTCCGTACCCTCGAGCCCCTGGCGTCCGAACGCATCCCAATCCTGGACGCCATCGGCCGCGTGCTGGCCGCCGATGCTCGTGCTGACACGGACATCCCTCCGTACGCCAACTCTTCCATGGACGGGTACGCCGTCCAGGCGGCCGACACCAGCGGCGCCAGCTTGGCTGACCCAGTCCACCTCCACGTCATTGGTGATCTCCCGGCCGGCCACGTGCCGGATCGGGAGGTGACCTCCAGCACGGCCGTGCGCATCCTGACCGGGGCGCCCCTCCCGCCCGGGGCCGACGCCGTGGTCAAAGTCGAGGACACGGAGACCGAGGACGACACCGTCCACATCTTCACCGAGGTCGAACCCGGCAACTACGTGAGACCCGCCGGTGAAGACGTACAGGCGGGAACGGTCGTGCTACCCCAGGGCCGACGCCTCCGCCCTCAGGACATCGGGATGCTCGCCGCTATCGGCCACTCAGACGTGCCTGTTGCCCGTAGGCCCCGCGTGGCCATCCTCGCCACCGGCGATGAGCTGGTCCCCATCGACGAGTCGCTGGCTCCCGGCAAGATCCGGAACACCAACACTTACTCCAGTGCCGCCCAGGTCATCCAGCACGGTGGAGAGCCCGTTCTCCTCGGTATCGCCCGCGATACGGTTGCGGAGCTGACGGCCAAGATCCAGGACGGCCTGGACCAGGGCGTCGACCTGTTCCTCACCTCCGGAGGCGTCTCCGTAGGCGACTTCGACCTGGTGAAGGACGTCCTCGCCGCCGAGGGAGAGATGAGCTTCTGGCGCGTCCGCATGAAGCCTGGGAAACCCCTCGCCTTTGGCCACATCCGCGGCGTGCCCATTCTCGGGCTGCCGGGGAACCCGGTCTCCGTTATGGTCTCCTTCGAGATGTTTGCCCGCCCCGCCATGCTCAAGATGCAGGGCGTCACCCACTGGCAGCGCCCCACTGTCGATGCCACCCTTATGAACGAGATCCCCCACAAGGACGAGCGCCGTCACTTCGTGCGCGTTCGTCTCCAGTGGGAGGACGACGGATACCGCGCCTATCTGACTGGCGCCCAGGGCTCCGGCATCCTCAGCTCCATGGTCCACGCCAACGCCCTGGC
>CAZQXX010000345.1:0-2625 GCA_964597105.1 uncultured Anaerolineales bacterium | reverse complement strand
CCGCGGGAACGCCCGGTATCGATCGCGTATGATCGTCTGTTCCATCACCGCCCGGTCCTACCGCCGCCGCCGTCCACCTCTCAACAGGAACACGTAGTACAACAGCGTTGATATGGCCTGCGCCAGCGCTGCGACGTACGTCAGTGCCGCCGCGCTCAGCACCCGTCGCGCCTGCTTCTTCTCTTCCCGACCGGTCAGAATCCCGCTCCGCTCCAGCAACCGCAGGCCCCGCTGGCTGGCGTTGATCTCCACCGGCAGCGTCACCAGCGCGAACAGCGCCGCAGCACCGAAGGCGATGATCCCCAGCCACGCGATCGGCCGCATGCTGAGCCATAACCCCGCGATAAACAGAATCGGCCCCAGCCAGGACGTGAAGTTGACCACCGGCACCAACCCGGAGCGGATGCGCATCGGCGTGTAGGCCTGAGCGTCCTGCTGCGCGTGGCCCAGCTCGTGGGCCACGATCGCCACCGAGGCCACCGACGGCCGGTTCGCCACCTCCTCCGAGAGCCGCAGCGTTTTGCTCCGCGGATCGTAGTGATCCGAGAGCGTGCCCCGTGCCCCCTCGAGGGTGACCCCGATGCCCGCCCCGCGCATCATATGCCGCGCCGCCTCCACGCCCGTCATCCCGGAGCCGTTGCGGACGCTCAGGTACTTGTTGTATGAGTGCCTGACCCACCACTGGGCGACGAGCGCCAGTATCAGGGCGGGTGCGGCGAATAGCCAGTACATCGGATCCCACATCAAAGCCATCTCTTCCTCCCAAAACTAGACGTCATATCGCGTCGTCCCAAGTCTCGCGGCCTCAACCACCAACTGCCCAGTCCCATCCCACCCCCGGGATCGCCTCCCCGCAGTGGGAACACCGGCCCTCTGCTGTCAGATGGCTGACTGACCTCCGGAGACCGTCACGTCTGACCAGTATTGTACCACATTCCGGGCAGATTGTGTCTTGATGGCCCCGCCGCCCCACGTTCCCCGGGTAGACGTATCGCAGACCGGCCTCCCGGCCGATCGCCTGCGCCCGCCTCAGCGTCGCCACCGGCGTGGGCGCCGCGTCGAACTCGTAGGCGGGGAAGTACCTACTCACGTGCCACGGCGTATCCGGTCCCAGCTCATCCGCGATCCTTCGGGCGATCGACCGGAGCGTCGCCGCTGAGTCGTTCACTCTCGGGATCACCAGCGTCGTGATCTCGATCCACACGCCAGCCTCCCTCGCTTGACGGCAGTTGCGCCATACCACGTCCACGTCCGCTCTGCAGTATTCCCGCACTGCCTCATTGTCCCCTTTGACGTCCACATTCATCCCGTCCAGCCCCGCCTCCACCAGCAACGTCAGGGCCTCCTCCGTCATATACCCGTTGGTGACAAACGTGTTGTAGAGCCCCGCCTCCTGAGCTATAGGAAACACGTCGAGCGACCACTCCAGGCTCAGCGTCGGTTCGTTGAAGCTGATCGACGTCCCCTGACAGCCCCGCTCGCGCGCCTGCGCGACGAAATCCTCCACCGCCACGAACCGGCTCCCCGCCGGTGCGTCCGCCGATAGCCACCGCTTCTGACGCTGCAGGCTCATCGTAGGCTCTTCGTCCCGGGGCGCATGCCTTGGCTCTGACGCCGCCTTGGGCGGAACAGCCTTGCTGATCCGCCAGTTCTGGCACCACGGACAGTCGAAGTTGCACGACAGGGACCCCGCGGTCAGCGCAACCGAGCCGGGGTAGAAGTGGTACAGCGGCTTCTTCTCGATCGGATTGTAGGAGAGCGACGTGACGATGCCGTAGATCAGGGTATGGACGGTGCCGTCGATCGTCTGTCGCGTGCGGCACCATCCCCGCTCACCCTCGAGGATCACGCAGCGCCGCTCGCACGTCAGGCACTGTGCGCCGTCGCCGACCCTTTCCTGCAGACGCGCTGGTTGCACCAGGTGACCGGACATACGGTCATTCTACCCTCGCGGGCCCTAGCCGCAAGGATCGCTCACGTCCAGACAGGTGACGCCGGGCCGTGGGCGAGGATGGATCCTCCTTCACCTATCTCTGTTCTCTTGGGGGAGGGGCTGATAGGGCGCGACCGCGCCGTTTTCAGGCGCGGTCGCGTGGGGGAAATCGTATCAAGGGCTACCAGAAAGCGGGGGATGTCCCCACCTCTGACCTGGCCGACGCTGATGGTCTGCCGCGGTCGGCCAGCAGTTGGCTAGTGTCCGCCGCGTCGGCCCTGCAGCCCGTTGCCGTCCCGGTTCCCACGGCCGAAGCCGTGCCCGGCGCCTTGGCCGTCCCGCGCGGGGATGCCGTCGCACTCGCCGTCGCAGCGATCGTTAACGCCGTCCCCGTCCTCATCCACGAACCCGAAGCCGTATCCAGCGCCCGTGCCGTCCCGGAGACGAAGGGGCTCGCCGTCGCAGTCCTCCCGGTTCCACAGGGTCGCACCTTCGCGGTTCGCCCAGCCGTAGCGATACCCCGCGCCCGCGCCGACCATGTCGTCGGTGTCCTCAGGTTCCTGCGCCAGCGCGACGCCGGCCAGCGCCGTCGCCAGCAAGGCCACGGCCATCATGCTGCCGATCACTTTCATCCACTTGTTCATGGTATTCTCCGCCCGGAAACCCCGTCCCTTGGGGCGGGGAGGAAGGGC
>CAZQXX010000344.1:0-2634 GCA_964597105.1 uncultured Anaerolineales bacterium | reverse complement strand
CAGGAAGATCACGCCAAGACGACTGACTGTGTGGTATAATGGTAGCTGTAGCCGAGTGCCGACGATATGGCGTCGGGATCGTCGGGAGGCAGGGGGGCCACGGTCGCCATGCTCGCAGCGGACCGCGGACCGCTGTCCGGTGACAGGCAGGGAGTGCATAGGGTGCAGAAACGAAGACCGCTTGTTGTCGCTATTGCGTTGATCGTCGCGCTGACTGGTTGCATCGAGAGCACTCTTCAGACCGCTGCGCCCACGCGTGACGTCACGCGTGACGTCACGCATACAGTCCGGGAGACCAGGGGGGCCACCCGAGAGAGTACGCGGGTGGCGACGCGAGCCGCCACGGACACACCGGTTTCCGCTACGCCGATGCCTGAGCTGTCGGACCAGGGTGAACCAGATGCGACGGACGTCCCCACCATCAGCCCTACGCTGGGAGCAGTCGAGGCGGAGAGGCCCGCCCACCAGACCGGATTCGACGAGTGGCTGGCGGCACAAGGGCATTTTTCCGGCTGGCAGAAGGGCGGGACTCGCCTGAGCGCGAATGGCGAGTTGGTGCTCGACCTGACCAGAGCCGTATCGGAGATGGATCCCAACGCGGCCGGGACGTATTACGGTGGCAACTTCTACACCGGCGGCACCTATTGGGTCGGAGAGGCCACCGGTCCCGCCATCCCCGTGGATTTCGACTTCGATGAGCTGATCCCCTCGTGGAACGCGGTGACCCCCGCGGGTACTTGGGTGGAGGTGCTGGTCCGCGTCGAGCGGAATGGGCGCTGGACCACGTGGTACAATTTGGGTATATGGGCGAGCGGATCGGAGACGATCCGGCGGCAATCGGTGCCATCGCAGGGTGACGAGGATGGTCACGTTGCGATCGACACACTGGTCATCAGCGCCGAGAACGGGGCTGTGCACGCCTACCAGCTGAGGATGCGCCTGTTCAGCGTCGGTCGTGAGACGACGCCCAGCGTACGGTATCTCTCGGCAGCCTATTCCACCACGCCTCGAAAGACCAGCGATCCTTCGGCTGGGAATCCGGCACATTGGGGCACGCTGCTGGCTGTGCCGGAGTGCTCGCAGATGGTGTATCCGGATGGTGGGGACGTGTGGTGCAGCCCAACCTCCATCTCTATGGTGGCATCCTACTGGGAGGGCGGTGCGGGGCCGTGCGAGCCCGGGGTGCGCGCAGCTGCGGCAGGCACCTATGACTGGGTCTACGGCGGCACCGGCAACTGGCCCTTCAACACGGCGTACGCCGCGACTCTTGGGTTCCACGGCAGCGTGCGGCGCTTCAGCAGTTTGGAGGAGATCGAGGCCTGGGTGGCGCGGGGAGTGCCGGTGGTGATCAGCTTTGCCTGGGGCAACGGGCAACTCACAGGTGCGGCCTTACCCAGCAGCAGCGGGCACCTGGCGGTGGTGGTCGGCTTCGATGACCAGGGCAACCCGATCGTCAATGACCCGGCGGCTGAGAGTGATGAATTCGTGCAGCGTACCTATCTGCGCTCTGAGCTGGAACCCCTGTGGCTGGGAAGCACGGGGGGTACGGTGTATGTGATCAAACCATAGGTATCGTGTGGCGAGCGAGGTGATAAGGAGGCGATCTGCGCACAGAGGGTCATCCCGGACTTGCCACACGATTGGCGCGTAGATAGCCGTCACGGACGGCTCGCCCGAAGACCCATCGCCCAGTGCGGAGCATCTGCTGAGGTCATCGACCGCCAACGCCGTGGTCTGACCCGACCTGCTTTGGGGCGTAGTCGCCAGAAAAGGAGCCCAAGACACGGGGAACCGGGCAAGGATCGATGGATACGGCATCCGATCTACACGGCGTATCTGATGAACTACCTGGGCGGAGGCCTGTTATCAAGTAACCTGATTCTCACCCTGGTGCCGGTGACGATGTAAGGGATACTGGTGGCGCTGCGCGCGGGCAAAGAGGAAGCGGTCATGAGGGAGACGTTTGGGCAGACGTACACTGGGTACGAGGAACGAACAGGAAGGCCATGTCCTCGTATCAGAGGGCGTCGATAGGGCCCAGCCTGCCCGGGGTGTGCCTGGTAGATCCTGGGGGCTGTCTTCTGAGGAGGCGAGGGTCCGGTGGTGGCACCTGCTAGCAGATCCACAACGGAACTGCCACTTTTCTGAGCTACCTCTGCGCCCCGAACTATCTGCGGGCGCGGTTTTTCTGCCGGCAGACATTGGCAGCGAGGGGGAATCGGCTGCTGAGCCCACTGCGCCACCCGGCATACAATCCGCGCGTGAGTGATCGACCGCAACTGCGGCGTTGTCGACATCGAGCCCGTAGGTGGGTGACGGAACAGCGCCAGTAGGAAGGCCTCGACGTCGCTTCTTCTGCTTGTGCCCGGTCGTCTGTGTGCTAATATGCTCCTGATACGTACCTTCGAGGAGGTGGGATTCAGATGAAGCCGATCCGGTTCATCGGCGAGTCGGTCCTCGTCCAGTTCGACGAGGTTCCCGCGGTTGCCAAGAAGCCGGGGTGTCCAGATTCCTTCACCTGGGAGGACGAGACCCATCGTGTGGTCGAGACGCTCAGCGAGTGGCACGACTACGGTCGGCGCGGGCGCATGGCCCACAATATGCGCCCTGCCCACGCGGCGGCGACCAGACGCC
>CAZQXX010000343.1:0-2660 GCA_964597105.1 uncultured Anaerolineales bacterium | reverse complement strand
GCCGTGGCCGTGGGCGTCAGGGTCTCCGTCGGCGTCACAGTAGGCGTCTCGGTCGGCGTGACCTCGGGCGTCGGCGTCCGAGTCGGCGGGAACCACTGAGTGGGCGTCGGCGGCAGGGTCTCCGTCGGCTCCATCGTACCCACGATGGGGGTCGCAGAGGGCACCTCGGTCATCGTCGCCGTAGCCGTGGGCGTCGGAGTTGGCGTCCTGCCCTCCGGCCTGAGCGCGAGCATCGATATCCCAATACAGTAACAGGGAAGGGTCAAGAGGATGATGCTGGCCAAAATCCAGTGGATAGGCCGCCAACCGCTTGTGTCCGCCATCGAGTCGAGCATTGCATCTCCCGCGAAGTTTCGCGCCTGGCGCCTACCGACGTAAGACAGGTCGCATTACGTGACTCCCAAACGGAGAGTATGATAGCATCGGCCGGGGCATTTGTCAAAAGACGGCCTGCCTCGAGATCATCCCGGGAATGCGATGAGACCGAGATGGGCCGAGTTGATACTTGCAGGTCTGGCAGTGCGGGTTATACTCTGGGGCGTGGATGATCACCGAGCAGACTCAGACCATGATGAGACGATGACGACAATCCAGCGAACGGTCACAGCGGGGCTGGCCGCCATACTCGGTTTTTGCATCGCAGCAGGTTTGGTGATGTTCGGGTACCTGATCGTCTACGACCAGCGCATCTATCCGGGCATCTCCGCGCGCGACGTGGCACTGGGCGGGCTGACGGTAGAGGAAGCCACATCTGTGCTGCGCGCTCGCCTACAGGGCGCAGGCGCTGAGGCCATCGATCTTCGAGCAGGCGGGGGGACCTGGCGACTGAGCTGGGCTGAGGCCGGACGGACTCACGATCACGCCGGAACAGCGGCGGCGGCCTACGAGGTTGCCCGGGATGGCACATGGTACGAGCGACTCGTGACCCCGTGGCGCGTCCGGTTCGAGGGCCAATCCGTGGAGGTGGCTATCCAGGCAGCCACGGAGAGCCAGGTGGAGGCCTTCCTCGGAGAGATCGCCTCCGAGGTCTACGTTCCTCCCACGGACGCGCGGCTGCGCATTGACCCCGAAGGGGCACATGCGGAGTCCGCTGCACCTGGGAGAGCGCTCGACGTGGAAAGAAGCACCGCGAAGGTGCTCCGAGGGCTTGAGGACGGCGCCGTAGAGGTCGACCTGGTGATGGTAGAGGCCTCGCCGCAGATCGTTGAGCCAGAGCCGGCCTACACGCTGGCTCAGTCACTGCTGGCGGAGCCATTCAGACTCGTCGTGGATGACCCGCTGACCAACTACCAGGCCGAATTCGCAGCGCCGCCAGAGCAGGTAGGGACCTGGTTAGAGGCGATCACCGCTGAGGACCAGATCGTGCTGAGGATCGAGGAGCTGCCGGTCCGCACCTGGCTGACCGACGTGAGATCGCAGGTCGGCTCGGAGCGCTCTCTCGTCATCACTGAGACATTGACCCGCACACTGACTGCGCTAGAAGCAGGACAGCATCAGGCGGAAGCGGTCGTCCGCCATCCGGTGAGCACATACATCGTCGAGCCCGGCGACACCATGTTCGATATCGCCTACCGTCACGGGTTCCCCCAGTGGCGGCTGGAAGAGGCAAACCCCGACGTCGAACCGGACGAGTTGCTGATCGGAATGGAGCTGACGATCCCCTCCATCGACGTGCTATTCCCCGAACCCCTGGTGCCTGGGAAGCGGATCGAGATCGACCTGCCGGAACAGCGGCTGCGCGCCTACGACCATGATGAGCTAGTCTACGACTTCACCTGCTCCACCGGCATGACGAGCACGCCGACGATCCGGGGGCAGTTCCAGGTGCTGTTCAAAGAACCGAACGCCTACGCCCAGCGATGGAGTCTGGAGATGCCGTACTTCATGGCGATCTACTACGAGCGGCCCGGCTTCGCCAATGGCATTCACGAATTGCCCATCAATGCCGCCGGACGACGGCTCTGGTCCAGCGTCCTGGGGTGGCCGGCATCGTACGGTTGCATCATCCTGGATGTGGGCGACGCGGAGACGCTATACGGCTGGGCGCCAGTGGGAACGCTGGTGCGTATTGAAGGCATCGCACCGGGTACGCCGGTCTACACAGAGCCGGCGGAAGAGGAACCGTAGATGGACGTCCCTCTTCGGCCGGGACGGCCGTCATTATCCACGGATCGAATGCACTCAAAGCCGTTCTGGCCCATTATCCTCCTCGCGCTCATCGTCGCAATCTACCTGGGAATCGGTGCGTGTTACGCGGTCATGACGCCCATCTGGCAGATACCGGACGAGCCGGCTCACTACAACTACGTGCGCTCCCTCGCCGAGGGGCGTGGCTTTCCGATCCTAAAGAATGGGGACTATGACCAGGAATACCTGGAACGCCTGACGTCCGACGGTTTCCCTGCTGAGCTCTCGATCGCCCGCCTGGAGTACGAAGATCATCAACCACCGCTCTATTACCTGCTGGCAACGCCGATCTACCTGCTCACCAACGGGGGTGTGATCCCCTTGCGCATCTTCTCGGTGGTTCTCGGCGCCGGACTCCTGGTCGCAGCTTTCGGCACGGTGCGGACGGTCTTCCCGGAGCATCCAGAGCTGGCGTTGATGACGAGTGGGTTCATCGCTTTCATCCCGCAGCACCTGGCGATGACGGCCGGCGT
>CAZQXX010000342.1:0-2672 GCA_964597105.1 uncultured Anaerolineales bacterium | reverse complement strand
CCATAACGCCACAAGGCCCATATCGAGGGTATCACTCGAATGGGCCTTTTTGCTGCTTGTGGCTTTGTGCCACTTGAAGATGGAGCCTCAACGTTGACCGTGGCACAGGATGGGCCCCAAATCAAGGGGGCATTGGGTACCATCCTGGTGATTCTCGAGATCGTTCGATGATCCCCCAATCACTACACCCTAATGGAGGTAACTGATGGATCTGAATCTCGACCTGGATCGTGAGATACCTGTCCTGGACTGGGAGCCGCACCTGGCTGAGCGTACGCAAGGGATGCGTAGCTCCGCTATCCGGGAGCTGCTGAAGCTCACTCAACAGCCCGACATCATCTCCTTCGCTGGTGGGTTACCTGCCCCGGACTTCTTCCCGCTGAGGGAGGTCAAAGAGGCCTGTGGCTATATCGTTGACGAAGATGGCGCGCAGGCTCTCCAGTATAGCGCAACGGAGGGCTATCCCCCTCTCAAAGAGTACCTCTCCGACTCCATGCACCGCTACGGTGTGCCAGCCGTGCCCGACAACGTCTTGCTGACCAATGGTTCCCAGCAAGCCCTAGATCTGATCGGCAAGATTTTCATCGATCCCGGCGACTACGTGATCACCAGCCGTCCCACGTACCTGGGCGCCATCCAGGCCTGGAATGCGTATCAGGGACGATACCACACCGTGAACCTGGATGACGATGGAATGGTTGTGGATGAGGTAGAGCACGCCTATCAGAAAGTAGTGGCCGACTCGGGGAAGCCGCCCAAGTTCCTCTACGTCCTTCCCAATTTCCATAACCCGGGCGGGACGACGCTCTCTCAGGAGCGGCGTGAGCAGTTGGCCGACATCGTCACGAAGCTTGATCTTCCCGTTGTAGAGGACGACCCGTACGGTCAGCTTCGATACGAGGGCGAGGATGTCCCCCCCATCTGCACCTACATCCCTGAGAGGACCATCTACCTCGGTACGTTCTCCAAGACCCTCGCCCCTGGCCTCCGGCTCGGTTGGATCGTCTGTCCGGAGGTGCTGATGAACCGGTTCGTACAGGCCAAGCAGGGTGCCGACTTGCATACGGGAACCTTCGCCCAGTACGTCGCCAATGATATCTGCCAGCGTGGGTTCCTCAGGCAACACGTCAAACACCTTCGAGAGGTCTACAGGCAGCGCAGGGACACGATGCTGGACGCGCTGACCGAGTTCTGGCCGGATGGATGCTGTTGGACCCGGCCGGATGGAGGGCTTTTCCTGTGGGCGCAGGTCCCTGGGGAAATCGATACCCAGGACTTCCTCACCAAGGCAGTGGCGGAGAAGGTAGCTTACGTGCCGGGTGTCCACTTCTACCCCAATCAAGATGGTGGCTTCGACGCCATGCGACTCAACTTCTCCTACTGTTCGCCGGACATGATCGTTGAGGGGATGCGCCGACTGGGCGTTGCACTGAAGAAAGCCTTGCGCGCCTGATGGTCGATCTCCGTCGGAGGAGGAGCAGGGAGTAAGCCTGGAAGCGACTCCTTGCTCCTCACCTTCCTGGTTATAGTGTGGTGGCCTGATTCCGCAGGAAGGCCTCCAGGATGGGGCCGAGTTGGTCGATATGCTCGTATCCCTTGAGCGTGACGTTCGGGTTGCCAGTGATGAGGGCGGATACAGGTCGCCCGGGCTCAGGCCGATGTATGCACAGGACGGGAATATCCAGACCGTCGGCCCTCGCGATCTCGTAGCCTACTCCATGGCTCGGAACTGTCACTTCAGCGATCAGCACGTCGGCTTCTTCCAGCCAGGACATGTCGCGGCTGTAGATCATCTCGTCCGATAGGCCGCTCTCTGCACGTCCCGGGTCGCTTGTCCCCACGTGCTCCGTGAGCACGACTCCGTGCTCCTTTAGTAGCGCAACGATCTGACCGTAAAGCGCGGCGTCCTGGCGTCCACCGCGGATAGAACCGGCGAAGTAGATCTTCATCCATACACCTCTTCTTCCACTAGAAAGCATCGGGATGCGTCTGCTAGGATGGTACGTCAAGGTTCTCTGTGGGTCAAGAGGCTGTCTGACTGTTCTGAACTCGCTTTCGTGGTCTGAAGGAGAGCCTACTGCTTCAAAGACTCGAGCCACTCCGTCCTTCACTTTCCGAGAGATGGGGCGTGGCCAAAGACGCCGATTCTCATTTGCCAATGCCCTCGTCAGCATGCTCTTCCCCCTCATCTGCCGGGACACGACAGAGGTCATAAGAGCTTGCTACGATTCCCATGTGGAGTATACTTGACGTTGATCGGCCTGAGACTCTGCAAACGGCACGACCCAGAACAATCAAGCGTATCTTAGAACATTGAGCGATTCAGGGCCAACCCTCATACGTTCCAAACTCCTGGTACCCAGCTCTTCCGGTCTCCTCCACCGGTCGCGGGTCTGCAGTACCCTGGAACAGGGTCTCGACCGGAAGCTGACCCTGATCTCTGCCCCGGCTGGCTATGGGAAGACGTCGGCTCTCGTCGACTTCGCCCAGAGTGCTCCGGTTCCCGTCTGCTGGTACACGGCTGACGATCGCGACCGCGATCTCTATCTCTTCGTCCGGTATCTTGCTGGGGCCATCCGCGAACAGTTCTCTGGGTTCGGTGAGCGCACCCGGGCCGCTCTGGATGCCAGGGCCGCTGATCTGTTTCGCGAGCCCACGGCCGTCGTGGGCGA
>CAZQXX010000341.1:1462-2705 GCA_964597105.1 uncultured Anaerolineales bacterium | reverse complement strand
GACAATAACGTATAACAACGGAAGGAATCCCCGCATCATGAGCGAGAAGAAAGGCCGCGTGTTCTCCGGTGCAAGACCGACCGGGCGCCAGCACCTGGGGAACTATCTCGGCGCTATTCGGAACTACGTCGCCCTCCAGGACGACTACGACTGTATCTACTGCATCGTCGATCTGCACGCCCTGACCACCCTGGAGGACACCAGCAAGCTGCGCCAGTGGACCTACGATATGGCCCTCGACTGGCTGGCCGCTGGGATCGATCCTGAAGAGCGCGATACGATTCTCTTCGTCCAATCTCACGTGCCCCAGGTGACGCAGCTTCACACGCTGCTGTCCATGGTCACGCCTCTCGGTCGTCTGACCCGCCTGCCGACCTTCAAGGAGAAGGTGCGTCAGCACCCGGAGAACGTCAACTACGGGTTGGTCGGGTACCCGGTGCTTATGGCGGCGGACATCACTCTCTACAAAGCGGACACCGTCCCCGTGGGGGTGGATCAGGCGCCTCACCTGGAGTTCACCCGCGACATCGTGCGCCGCTTTAACTATCGCTACGGAGACGTTCTTGTTGAGCCGAAAGCGAAGTACACCGATTTTCCCAAGGTGCTCGGCCTCGACGGCGAGAACAAGATGAGCAAGTCGATGGACAACTACATCGAGATTTCGGCCAGCCCGGAGCAGATCGAGAGCCTGGTCATGACGATGGTCACCGATCCGCAGCGCAGGCGCCTGTCGGATCCGGGTCGCCCGGAGGTGTGCAACGTCTATACGCTCCACGGCTTCTTCTCCCCCGCCGAGGTGGACCAGATCGCCGTCGAGTGCCGTAGCGCGGACATCGGCTGCGTCCAGTGCAAGCGGCTCCTGGCCCGGCACCTCGCCGAATACTTCGCACCTTTCCGCGAGCGGCGCGCCGAGCTGGCCGAAGACCCGGGTCGCGTATGGGGGATCCTGGAGGATGGCGCTGCCCGGGCCTCTGCCATCGCGGCTGAGGTCATGGCTGAGGTCCGGGAGGCGCTCCAGTTGCCCTAGGTCCGCTTGTTGGTCAGTGGCGATGGCCACTCGGCACCCGGCGGGGCACCGGACAGTCGGGCTGAGAGGCGGACGAGGTTGGGCGGGTATCATGGACGAGAAGACGACGGTCGCTGATCTGCGCCAGCGGGTGGCCGAGTTCGTCGCGGCGCGCGACTGGGAGCAATTCCACTCGCCGAAGAATCTCAGCTGTGCCATCGCCATCGAGGCCGCGGA
>CAZQXX010000341.1:0-1362 GCA_964597105.1 uncultured Anaerolineales bacterium | reverse complement strand
GAGGTATCCACCGAGTAGGTGGATTGACGGTGTTTCTTGGCGGTCCTGTCACTTGGATAACCTGAGCGGAGTCTGGGAGAGAGAACGATGCGAGCGTTGGTGCAACGGGTTAGTGAAGCGTCGGTTCGGGTCGATGGCGAGGTCGTCGGGGCCATCGGAAAGGGCGTCGTCGTTCTGGTGGGCGTGACGCACGGTGATACGGAGGACGAGGCGGATTGGATGGCCCGCAAGATCGCTGGACTGCGGATCTTCGAGGATCTCGAGGGGAAGATGAACGTCGGCCTCCTCGACGCCGGAGGCGAGGCGCTGGTCATCTCCCAGTTCACGCTCTACGCCGACGCCAGCAAAGGGCGCCGCCCCAGTTTTGTCGACGCTGCCCCGCCCGAGGTCGCTGAGCCGCTCGTCGAGTTCTTCGCCGACGCGCTCCGAGGCTACCGCGTGCCTGTCCAGGAGGGCGTGTTTGGTGCTCACATGGTTGTGGAAATCCACAATGATGGTCCGGTGACGCTTATGCTGGAACGTTGACACGGCTTGGCTCGTAGCCAGCTACTGTAGAGGAGGCCACCGATGCCAGAACTGCGGAAGGATCCTGTGCTAGGCCGCTGGGTCATCATCGCCACCGAACGGGCGAAAAGACCCTCGGACTTTGACGTGGTCAGAGAGGAGTCTGAATCCGTCTCTTGTGCCTTCTGTGAGGGGCGTGAGTCGGAGACGCCGCCCGAGGTCTACGCTGTCCGTGAGCACGGGACGAGAGCGAATGAGCCGGGCTGGGAGGTCCGCGTGATCCCAAACAAGTATCCCGCCCTCAATGTGCAGGGACAGCTCAACCGGGAGGGAGTCGGGCTGTGCGACATGGCGAACGGCATCGGTGTCCACGAAGTGATCGTCGAGACGCCCGATCACGATCAGCAACTGGCTGATCTGTCCGCCGACCACATCGGTAAGGTGATGCAGACCTATCGTCAGCGCATCATCGACCTCAGGGACGATCGGCGCCTCAAGTACGTGCTCATCTTCAAGAACCAGGGCCGCAGCGCCGGCGCATCTCTGCAGCATGCGCATTCCCAGCTCATCGCCACGCCAATCACCCCCAAGCGTGTGAAGGAGAAGCTCGATGGGGCGAAGCGGTATTTCGACTACAAGCACCGCTGCGTTTTCTGCGACTACGTCAAACAGGAGACGGAGCTCTTCGGAGAGCGTCTTGTCGAGGAGAGCCCGCATTTCGTTGCCCTCTCGCCCTTCGCCGCTCGATTTCCCTTCGAGACCTGGATCCTGCCCAAACGTCACATGCTTGACTTCGCTCTCGTCGATGACGAAGAGGCGGCCGATCTGGGGAAGATGCTGAAAGTGATCCTGATGAAG
>CAZQXX010000340.1:0-2710 GCA_964597105.1 uncultured Anaerolineales bacterium | reverse complement strand
TTTCTCAGAGTGCGCCTGAAAGGTGTGAGAACGCCGTGCGTCTCATCGTGCTGGACATCAGACTCCCTTCACACGTGCCCCGTCTGCCACGCGTAGGCCTTTCCTCCGTACGTTTCTCTCTCTGCGTCATCCCCGGCGTCTGCCCCCCGTGCTGTGAGACGACACCAGAGAGCCCCTTGAGCGGCAAGCCCGCATCCCCGGTCAACGCTGCCTGCGTAGTTCCTCCCGGCTACCACTCTCCCCGTCTTCTCCATTCCCTGTCGGCGATCGATTGTCAGCTGGACTCACACGTTTTCTGGTCCAGTGTGTCACTGAGGGGTTGACGGGCACGCCGGTCCTGATGCTCCCTCCGCTGTATCGTCTCGATGAATCTCGTAGTATAGTGACTAGATTACGATGGGAGTGGAGATTATTCTCGGAACGATCGTCGTCGTGGTATCCGTGCTTCTCCTGGCATAGTACGTGGCAGCTCTCGCCTGCAACCGAAGACGAGGTCGACGGCTGCCAGAATCTTTGACTTTTGGCATTGCCTGTGCTAACATAGTGGTGGCCTTATCCGGGGACGTTATCCCTTGCCTGCGGTCTGATTGAGTGTTTTCATCTCTTTATTATTCTGCCACGAAGACACGGGCTGAGGTTCTCCTTTGGGGAATCTACACCCAGATGACAATCTGCCCCCAGGCGTAGCAGCCATAGCAGATGTCGGACCTGTAGGGCTTTTCGTAAACGTCCCCTGGCAGGTGAGGCTTTGTCGACCCTCGCCTGTCTTTTCATATGTCATTCCTGTTTATTCCAGGGGGTATGTTGTGAGTGCAGATTTCATCTCTCGTATTGTCGGAATGCTGATTCTCGCTGTCGCTGGGATCTTCTTTGGAGCGTATCTTGCTGGCCAGCTTAACGGGGAGCCGTACCAGTATGGAGCCATCTTCTTCCTGATCGGGGCGCTGACCGGACTTGTGTTGACTCCCTATTTCACGGTGCGACCATTTGCTGCGATCAGGAAGCGAATCCGTCAGGCGCCGGCACAGCATCTTCTTGCAGGCATTCTGGGGCTTGTTGTTGGACTGGTCATTGCTGCTTTGCTTGTGTTTCCTCTTTCCCTCCTCCCGGCGCCTTTCAGACAGATTCTGCCGTTCGTAGTTGCAGTTCTCTTTGGCTACTTCGGCATTGTCGTCATGACCACGCGCCAGAATGACATCTTCAATCTGGTCCGGGGGCAGTGGTCAGATCGCGGGAGCAAGGGACAGTCGACGACCACCGGGGCAAGGCCGGTGCTTCTTGATACCAGCGTCATCATCGATGGACGGATCGCCGATATCAGCCGGACTGGATTCCTGGAGGGCGAGATGGTGGTGCCTCGCTTCGTGCTGAACGAGCTCCAGCATATCGCCGACTCTTCAGATGCACTCCGCCGTCGGCGGGGTCGACGTGGGCTCGAGATGCTGCGGCGGCTCCAGGACAGCTCAGTAACCCCGGTGAGGGTGGCTGACGTGGACGTCGAAGGGGTGCACGAGGTCGATGACAAACTTGTGGTTCTGGCAAAGCGAATGGTATGTCCGATCGTCACCAACGATTACAACTTGAACCGCGTGGCCCAACTCCAGGGTGTGCGGGTGCTGAATATCAATGAGTTGGCGAACGCAGTCAAGACAATGTTCCTTCCTGGAGAGTCCCTTGACATTGAGATCATCCAGGAGGGCAAGGAGATTGGTCAGGGCGTCGGATACCTGGATGATGGGACGATGGTCGTTGTGGAGGATGGAAAGCCCTATATTGGCCAACGGGTGGAGATAACTGTGACCAAGGTGCTCCAGACGGCAGCTGGTCGCATGCTGTTTGCACGGATAGAGTAGGTGACTAGTCCTCCCGGGCTTACACTGTGAGGAGACAACACTATGGCTTTGAAGATCTATAACTACCTGACGCGGAAAAAGGAACGGTTTGAGCCGTTGCAGGAAGGCGTCGTCGGGATGTACGCCTGCGGTCCAACAGTGTACGACCATGCGCATCTCGGCCACGCCAAGACGTACGTCGCTCTGGACGTGATCGTACGTTACCTGCGCTATCTGAGCTACAAGGTGCGTTACGTTCAGAATATCACCGACGTCGGGCACCTCCTTGATAGCGGCGAGGATCGGATCCTCAGAAAGGCACGCCTGGAGCGCGTCGAACCCATGGAGGTCGCGGCAACCTACGAACGCTCCTACTTCGAGGATATGGACGCCCTCGGCGTTAAACGGCCGAATATCACGCCTCGGGCGAGTGGGCACATACCGGAGCAGATCCAGATTGTGAAGAAGTTGTTGGAGAAGGGGTACGCCTACGAGACGGAGCAGGGCGACGTCTACTTCTCGGTGGAGAAGTTCGATGAGTATGGCAAGCTCTCCGGTCGCGAGATCGAAGACCTCGAGGCCGGGGCGCGGGTGGAGGTACGTGAGGAGAAACGGCACCCCGCCGACTTCGCGCTCTGGAAACACGCTGATCCCCAGCATATTCTGCGCTGGCCGTCTCCTTGGGGGTGGGGGTATCCCGGCTGGCACGTCGAGTGCACCGCCATGGCGACAAGATACCTGGGAGAGACGTTCGACATCCACGGCGGGGGTCTCGACAACATTTTCCCTCACAACGAGTGTGAGATCGCTCAGGCCGAGGCCTCCACGGGCAAGCGCTTTGCCCGGTACTGGGTCCTGACTGGATCCCTGACTGTCGA
>CAZQXX010000339.1:0-2726 GCA_964597105.1 uncultured Anaerolineales bacterium | reverse complement strand
ACCGCCACGTCCCGCACCAACACCTCACCCAACCCTGCGCTGAACGGATCCCACGAGCCCTGCACCCCCTGGTCGGTGCTCCGATAGACCCCCTCGCTCGTCCCGGCGTACACCACGCCGCTCCCTCCTGGCGCCACCGCCACCGCGTAGGCGGCGCGCGGAGAGCGGAGCACCCGCTCCCACGTCCCCCCACCGTCCGCGGTCCGGTAGACCCCGCCGGCGGCCGTGGCGGCGAAGACCGTATTTGCATCCTCCGGATCGACGCCCACGGCAAAGACCTGGCGGTGCTCGTCCGCGATCCCGTCGTTCACCGGCGTCCAGGCACCCCAGCCCGCCCCGCCCCGCTCCCGTCGGTAGACCCCGTCCTCCCAGGTAGCCGCGTAGAGGGCCCCGTCGTCCACTGCGGCGCTCACATCCGGCACCGTGAGGCCCTCGAGGCCCCACGCCTCCCAGGTCGCCCCTGCGTCCTCGGAGCGGAACACCCCTCGCTGCGCGGTGCCCGCGTAGAGCACGTCGCCCTCCCGGGGATCGACGGTCACGGCGTAGACGAAGGCGCCCTCTAACCCCTCCCGCGAGGCCTCCCAGCTCCGGCCCCCGTCCTCGCTCCTCAGCAGGCCGTCCCGCCACGCGGCGGCGGTCACCACGTCACAGTCCCCGGGATCGACAGCGATGCCAAACACGTCCCTGCCGTCCAGCGCCGTCGGCTGCCAGGTCTGACCGGCGTCCCGGCTCGTGTACACGCCGCGGCCCGCGCTGCCGAAGCCGGCGTAGAGGACGTCGCCGTCGTCGGGGCAGACCGTCAGCGTACGCACCGCCACACCGTCGGGCAGCCCCACGCCCGGTTCCCAGGGCGAGATCAGAGCCATCTCATACTCGGCCGCGGCCGAGACGCTGTTGGCGAAGCCGTCGGGACGGCCGTCCACCGTCACGGTATTCACCAGCGGCGCGGCGTCGTCCTCGTTGGGGACGTAGGCGTACGTCACCCGGCACCCCTCACCGCTGGCCAGCCGCTCCGGGCAGTCGCTCGTGATCCCCTCACCGGCCTCCGTCAGATCCCCCCGCAAGTTGTCCGCGATGCGCTCCAGGATCAGATCCGGCGCGTCATCGGAGCTGGTGTTCGTAACGTCGACCGTGTAGCTGACGCCCTCGCCGCGCACCCCTTCGACGGGACCGCTTTTCTCGACCGTTATCCCCGGCTGGAAGATCTCCACCCGGTGGCTGGCCGCGGCAGTCAACACGCCGTCGGCCCCCTCGGGCCGATAGCCCACCTCCACGCGGGTGGTGAACGGGTCCTCGCCGCTGGGGACCGTGACGTCGTAGCTAATGGTGCAGACCTCGGCCGGCGCCAGCGCCTGGCAGGCACCGGGCACGGCCAGCTCGCCCCGGCGCGAATCGGCGGCGCTGTCGAGAATCAGATCGGGCGCGCCCAAGGGGCTGGTGTTCGTGACCGTGACCTGGTGAGTCACTGTCTGTCCCGCCTGCGAGGAACTGTCGCCACCCAGGCCGATGGCGATGGACGGCTCGAAGATGGCGACGGTGTGCTCGGCAGCGCCACTGACGACGTCCGGGTACCCCTCTGGCCGGTAAGCGACCTCGACCTGGCCGCTCAGCGTATCCTCGCCCGGGGGGGCCTCGGCGTCGAAGCTGAAGTTGCAGGTCTCACCCACCGCGAGCCTATCGCATGCCCCAGGCACCGTCAGCACATCCCCGCGGGAGTCAGTGACGGTATCCAGGATCAGATCCGGCGCTCCTTCGGAGCTGATGTTGGTGACGGTCACCGCGTAGGTGACCCCGGCCCCCGGCACGGAGCTAGTCGGACCGTCGATCTCGACCCCCACCGACACCTGGAAGACGGCCACCGTGTGGCTGCCAGCGCCGACGACCAGGCTGTCGAACCCCTCCGGGCGGTAGCGGGCCTCGATCTCGTTCGTCACAGTCCTTTGGCCAGCCTCCTGATCCGACGGCGCCAAGCCCGTCATGGTGAACGTGCACGTCTCCCCCGAGGCAAGGACCCGGCACGCCGCGGGCGCCTCCCCTGTCAGCTCGCCCTCGGCGCCCGTGATGGCGTCGAGGATCAGGTCCGGCCCGCCGGCGGAGCCGGTGTTGGTGATGGTAATGGTGTAGCCGATCGACTCCCCGGCCCGCGCCCACTCGTCGCCCGCGACGCCCACCCGCAAGCCCGCGAGCACCAGGGCCGTCGACGAGCTGGCACTGACCGCTTCCCCCGCGCCCGCCGCCTCGACGGTGACCGTCCGCTCGAGCGGCTCTTCGGCGTCAGTGGGAACGGGCCAGGCGAACGTGCGGCGCTCAACAGCGCCACCGGGGAGGGCATCGGGGAACGAGGGCGAGAGATCGCCGACGAGCGAGTCCGTCACGCGGACCCCGGCCAGATCGATCCGCCCGGGGTTGGAGATGGCGACCGTGTAGGTGACGACCTCGCCGGGCATGGCGGCCTCCGGATCGAGGGCGGTCGCCACATCGACGGCCGGCTTGAGCAGGCTCACCTCGACGTCGGCGGTGTCGCTCACCTCCTGTCCCACCGCCGCGGCGTAGACGGTAACGCTGCGGCTCAACGGATCGTCCTCGTCCTCGGGCACCGTCCACTCGAACCGCTGGGCATCAGATGTCCCGGCCGCGAGCGTCGACGTGAAGGCGTCGGTGACGTCCCCCAGCAGGGAATCGGTGACGGTGATAACCTCGACCGGCAGGTCGCCCACGTTCGCCAC
>CAZQXX010000338.1:0-2729 GCA_964597105.1 uncultured Anaerolineales bacterium | reverse complement strand
AGCTTCTTGGGGCAGCGTAGGTGTTGGAACGTCCGCAGGTTACAGTTGGTGTACCCGTCACGCCAGCCGCCGATCAGGTACACGGCGCACTCGATGGCCTCATAGTCTTCACAGAGCGAGCCGTGCTTCCAGTAATCGTCGTACGTCTGATGGGCGAGCCAGTTCAGCAGCCACGGCTCGTTCTCGGCCAAGCGGTCCTCCCAGATGGCGGCCCAGTCTTCACCGACCGCCCGAGGATAGGGCGGCAGTGCGTTGGAGACGACCATCGACAGCCCGTAGGTCGCCATATCGTAGAGCATCTGCATGGCGCCGCCCTTGTAATGACAGTCGTCGGTGTAGCGGTTGTCGGTGAAGTACATGGGGCAGATGGCCTTCAGGGCCGGGGGGCGGTGCATGGCCACCTGGAGCGAGTTGAAGCCGCCGTAGGAGGTGCCGAACATGCCGACGCTGCCGTTGCTCCAGGGCTGCCGGGACATCCATTCGATGGCCTCGACGCCGTCGAACTGCTCCTGTAGGACGTATTCGTCCTCCGCGACGCCGCTGGAGCTCCCGGTGCCGCGCACGTCCAGCCGGAGCGCAACGTAGCCGTGCTGTGCGAGATACCGCTGGCGGCGCAGGGCGTACGCAGACAGGTCGTCCTTGCGGTAAGGATAGTAGTCGAAGACAACCGGGAACGGCCCTCCGGCCTCCGGCCTCACCATGTCGGCGGACAGCACCGTGCCGTCGGACATGGGAATGGCCACGTTCCTCACGATCCGCGTGGCGTACTCAGCTGGCGAGACGTTGGTCATGAATCAGGTCCTCCCTAATGTCGACGGTATCATATCCCTCGCGTTCCGGAGAGCCGCGGGTCGAGCACGTCCCGCAAGGTCTCTCCGAACAACGTGAACCCCAGCGTGGTGATGATCAGGGTCAGCCCGGCCCAGGTGATAGGCCAGGGGGTCTGGCGGATGAAGTTGAAGCCCTCGGAAAGGATGACGCCCCAGGACGGCGTGGGCGGCCGGACGCCGAGCCCCAGGAACGAGAGGCCCGCCTCGAAGGTGATCACCACCGGAAGGTCCATCGCCGCCAGGATCAACAACGGGGCGATGATGTTGGGGAGGATGTGGAAGAGCAGGATCCGCGCCTGGGTGGCCCCCAGGGAGCGCTCCACCTCGATGTAGGGCTCCTGCTTCGTCCGCAGCACCTGGGCCCGGGCGATGCGTGCGTACCCCGGCGTCCACGTGAGCCCGATGACGAGAACCACGTTGACCAGCGACGGGCCGAGAAGGGCCAGAATGGCGAGGGCGAGAATGACGGACGGGAAGGCCTGAATCGAGTCGAACAAGACCAGCGCGACGTCGTCTACGGTGCCCCCGGCGTAGCCGGCGATCAGGCCCAGTGTCAGGCCGGCGACCAGGGCGACGGAGACGGCGGGCAGGGCGACGCCGAGCGCGATCCGCGCCCCATACATCAGTCGCGAGAGGAGATCCCGCCCTAGATGATCCGTTCCCAGCCAATGAGCGCTTGAGGGGCCCTGCAGCATGCTGGGGATGTCCTGCTCGGCGTAGCCATAGGGGGCGAGGAGGGGCGCAAAAACGACCACCAGCATGAATGCCAGGACGATGAAGAACCCCAGGGCTCCCAACGGGCGCCTCAGCACGTCCCCGAGGACGGGGATGCGGTTCAGGTACTGCTGGAGTCGATTGGTGCGTCTGGCCTTGAATTCCATGTTATCCTCGCCCCTTTCCCAGCTGGATGCGTGGATCCAGGTACGTATAGACGACATCCGCAATCAGGTTCGCGGCGACGAACAGGAAGGCCACGACCAGCACGCCGGCCCGGACGACGGGGTAGTTCCGGGCCTGGATGGCGTTGTAGATGAGCATGCCCATGCCCGGCCGGGTGAAGATGAGCTCCACAAAGACCGCGCCGGCCATCAGGTTGCCAACGCCGACGCCGAGGACGGCCACCGTGGGGATGATGGCGTTCTTAAGCGCATACTTGTAATAGATCTTCCGCACTGGAATGGCGGCTGCCATCTCCGCCCGGATGTACGTCTCGTTGAGCACCTCGAGCAGGCTGGCGCGGACCAGGCGGGCCAGGTAGCCGACCCAGGTGATCGCCAGGGCAGTGGCCGGCAGAACCAGGTGCTTGATGTAATCGAGCACGTCGCCCTGCTCGCCCAGGCCGATGGCGGGCATAACCTGCAGTCGGACGGCGAACAACAGGAGCAAGAAGAGACCCCCCACGTAGGAAGGAACCGTGATGAACGAGATGGAAATGATGGCCGTAAACCGATCCAGCCAGGAATCGGGGTGAGTGGCCGAATAGATGCCGAGGGGAATACCGATCAAGACGGCCAGACTCAGGCTGCTCCACGCCAGGATCAGCGTGTGGGGCAGCGCAGCGCTGATGAGCTCCTTGATCGCCTTGCCGCTGAACAGATCGGTTCCCAGGTCCCATCGCACCAGATCCCATAGGGCGATCCCTAGCTGCATGAGGACGGGCTTGTCCAGGTTCATCTCAGCGCGGATCTTGGCGATGCGTTCGGGGTTGGCCCGTGGCCCGAGCACGCTCTTGGCCGGATCACCCGGGACAATGTGGATCATGAGCGTTAGATACACGGTTACCAGCACAAGGACGAGCAACGTCATGAAGAAACGCTTGATGAGATAGGCGCGCATAGCCGGTCGCTCCCTCTATGGTTGTATCTTCCCAAGACGCGGCAATAACTGCGCTGCATCCTG
>CAZQXX010000337.1:0-2755 GCA_964597105.1 uncultured Anaerolineales bacterium | reverse complement strand
CCGGAGAACATCGTCGACGTCATCGCGGCGGCCGACCTGGCCCGCAGCAAGAGCCAGGCTCGCCGGTTGGTGCAACAGGGGGCAGTCCGCCTCGACGGTGAGAAGATAAGGGACATCGATGCAGATCTGATGGTTGAGGATGAGGCAGTGCTACGGGTTGGGAAGCGGCGCTTCCTTCGCCTCGTGCATCGGGAGGAATAGATGAAAGACCGACGGATCCTGTGGATATTTCTCGCTTTCGTCCTCGGCTTCGCACTACCGGTGTGCAGCTGTGTCGGGACGGGCGTGGTCACGCTGGGCGCGCTGAGCCAATTGGGTCAGCAGCCCATAACCCGGGCACCGGGGGTCGGCGACGCCGTCGCGGTGATTCCCCTGGACGGCACCATCAGCTCTGCCTCTTCGGACTACTTCACTACCGGCGGCATCACTCCGGATCGCGTGCGATCTCTGCTCGATCAAGCTGCCTCCATCTCGTCTGTGAAGGCCGTCGTGGTACGGGTCAACAGTCCGGGCGGCGCTGTCGTCGCCTCTGACGAGATCTACCGCGCTCTGCTGGCCTTCGAGAAACCCATTGTCATCTCAATGGGAGACACAGCGGCCTCGGGCGGGTATTACATCTCCTGCGCCGGGGATCACGTGATGGCGCACCCGGACACGTTGACCGGCTCCATCGGCGTGATCAGCCAGTTCCTCAGCGCCGAGGAGCTCCTAGAGAAGATCGGTGTGGAGGCGGTGGTCATCGCCACCGGGCCCCGCAAGGACATCGGGAGCCCCTTCCGGGAGATGACCGAGGAGGAACAGGAGCTGTGGCGGAGTATCCTCGACCAGGTGTATGAGGACTTCGTGGCCGTTGTGGCAGAGTCGCGTGAGCTGTCAGAGGATATGGTCCGGGAGCTGGCGGATGGGAGTATCTACACCGGTCAGCAAGCTAGGGATCTGGGGCTGGTTGACAGCGTCGGCACCCGAGAAGATGCCATAGACAAGGCAGCGGAGCTCGGAGATATTCCAGGGGAACCGCGGGTGATTGAGCTCAGACCACAACCTTCGTTCCTTGAGATGGTCTACGGCATCCAGGCCCGCACGTCCGTGCCCACTCTCGAAGACGTGCTCGGCTGGTCCGGGACTCCGTCGCTCCACTTCCGGTTGCCGGGATCGTAGGGTAGCTCGGCTTAGGGGCTAGTCGGGCAGCCCACCGAAGGGACGCACGGTCGTATCGTCAGACAACGGTCTCCCGGCCAAAGACGACATGGAGGGCTCCTCCGAAGGACGCCACGAGGAGTCCTCCAACAGCCAGAGATTGACACGCGCCTGCTGACCTCGCTCGTTGGTGAAGCTGCTCACGGTGGCGTGGGGAGGTACATCATGAGGCACGGCTGGCCCGCGGGTATCCAACGGGCGTTCTGTATACCGAGACAAGGGCAGGTTCAGCCCCAACACAGTGATTGTCTTGTGATCCCGTAGCCCTTCGACGGATAGCACGGCTATCCAGTCGCCGTCGGCTGCGAACCCATTCTTCAGTGCAACAGCGCGCACGTAATGGTCCAGGACATCGGCCGCATAACGTCGCGTAGTCCCTCGATGGATCTTATCCCAGCCACCGTTATAGGCAGCCAGCGCGTAGTGCACGTCGCCGGTGCCGTCCCGTATCACCTGGGCCAGCGTCGCAGAGCCCGCTGCCACGTTGGTCCAGGGATTTCTCAGCTCTTCAGCACTAGGACGCCACGGAAACGGTTTCACACACATCAGTCCCACCGCGCCCGTCGGGCCCACGACAGTCGACACGCCACGCGACTCCTTCCAGATGACCGAGGCGATCAGATCCGGATCGAGCCCGCGCCGCTCGCCGTAGTGTACGACGACATTCTGCCAGCGACTGACGACTGGCTCCCAGTAGGGGGAGAGAGTAGAGGTATCAGAAACCCCGTCACCCTGTGCGAGCACAGGGTGACCATAAGAAACAATCATAATCAACGCTGCAAGAACAGCGATAAACCGCGATCTAAACGTCTCCATAGTCAACGCAACCCTCCTTTCGTTGCCAACGACACTGGACACGTCCACGCGTTTATATCGGAAAAGCTTAATTTGTCAAGTCGGACCCCTGATGCACATGAATATGCGCTCTCTATCCCTCCACAGCGAAACGCAGTGCCGCTGCCGCGTGGATGACTGTGGTATCAAACAGAGGTAAGTCGACGTGTTCTTCTCTCACCAGCAGAGGAATCTCCGTACAGCCCAACACAACCCCCTCAGCTCCTCGATCTGCCAGCTCATTGATGATGCGCACGAAGGCCTCCCGTGACTCGGCGCGAATCTTGCCGGCTACCAACTCGTTGTAGATGACGTCGTTTACGAGCTTTCGATCCTTTGGCCCGGGAACGAGGACGTCGATCCCTTTGTCCGCCAGCCCCTGCCGGTAGAATGGTTTCTCCATCGTGAACGCCGTGCCGAGCAGACCGACAGTCTCTATTTCCTGCCTCACAATCTCCGCACCAACGACATCCAGCAAGCTCAGCATGGGTACGTCGACAGCCCGTGCCACGTCGTCGAAGACAATGTGCATCGTATTCGTCGCGATCACGATCACGTCGGCGCCGGCACCTTCCAGCGTGCGAGCTGCCTCGCTAAGGCCTTCCGCTACCAGATCCCAGCGCCCCTCCCGGGGCCACTCCACATAAGGCTGGAAACTCACGCTGTAGATCAGCACCTCGGGGTAGCCGTAATCGCCGAAACGCTCAGTGTACGTGCGCGTGAT
>CAZQXX010000336.1:0-2758 GCA_964597105.1 uncultured Anaerolineales bacterium | reverse complement strand
AGAGAATAATCGGGTGCTCAACCGCTCATACTTTGCTTATCTTTTGGCTACGAATCAAGCATTTGAAAAGAAGATTCGGTAAGTTCTCAATAGTTCCGGGCAAGAGTCAAAACGGGTTCAGTTTATGAGCAGAGGATTTGTCGAAACTTTTTATGGAGGGGATAGACCCAGATTGATTTGATGGGAAGCTGTGGTTTCTTGGTGTTGCCAAGCCTGCCCACTCCTTTCGTTTTCCCCAAGCATAGCCAATTAGCGGATTTGTAACACGTGCCGGGGAAGCGTCTGGTTTCGACAAATGTTTCCACCAGGACCGGGGAGTAGTGATAGCGGTGCTCCCAGTCATTGACCACCCGTTTTATGGTCATGCTTAAGATTCGAGAGGCCAAGTTCGGAGCCTGGACCCAGGGCAAGATGAGAAAGCGGGCATTATTAATGATCAGGTGAAGGTTTTGCTTGCGTTGTTGGTAGTCCCATCCGATGAATTGGTCTCTGGGTGCTGTTTTCCAGACCGCTGCTCTGAAGCTCAATAAAGCCACCACCTCTTCTTTGAACCAAGCGATGTAGCGTATTTGATCACCCGGTACGGGGGCGTAGCCGAGGTAGTGATAGCGCTGGACAAATTCATTCCATAGGTGGGATTGATGAATGTCCTGCACCGGATCCAGCTTCAGGGCGGAGAAGGCAGCGGGTGGAATGAGGACAGGAGTAGGCTTGGGATCCGTGTTTTTGGTCCGGCGAGAATATGGTTTTCCGTTGTTATTGCCGTTTCTGGGAGGAGGCAATTGCAAGAGGCCGTCATCTTGCATGCGGAGCATGGCTACACGACAGCTCATGTCTTTGAGGCTGCCGTTCGGGCGATACCACTGCAAGAGTTGGCAAACAAAGCGGGACAATGCCGTTCGAGTTGCCTTGGGATTGGCTGCGATCAGCTCTTGTATGCTTCTGAGTTCGGTGTGTGTAAAGGTCCGCCCGCAATAGCGCATGGCTGATTAGCCGGGGGCCCGGGCTTTCTGACGGATACAATCGCCTAAGGAGGGGATCTGGTTTTCCCCGCAGAGTCGATCCTGGAGGTACTCCCAGAAAGAGATTCCCAGTTTCCGACAGGTTTTCTTCAGGCTGGCGAACGTGTCCCGAGCTTTTCGGCCTTGATCGCTCCTGGTACCTCCGCTGATTTTCCGTCTTTTGACGTACTCACGGATATCGTTTTCACTCAAATTGTTGTGCAGGGGGATTTCGGGACGCTTAAGGACCAACAAGAGCTCTGATTTGTTGGTATAGATTTTTTCAAGGGCCAGGTTCAAACTGGTAAAGCAGGTTTTGCTCGTGAACAAGGCATCAAATCGCCGCTCAAGATCCTCTTTTTTGTCTGGGCTGGGATCTACTTTGTAGGCCTTGAGATCCGCGTACAAAGTCCAAAGCTGATCTTGGACGCTGTTCAGGGCTTGGCGCTGCTGCTCATTGAAACCAACGAGTTTGTTGATGGTCCTCTCGGCATGGATCCAGCAGAGGGCGTGAAGAAAGATATTGAACTGACCGGCATCATCACTGAGAATCACCAGGTCTTTGTTCAGGCCATGTTCCAGAACGCTTCCCAAAAGAGCCCCTTCGGTGGCGATCTGGATATGTCTTTTGGGCTTGATGCCGAGAGCATTCAGAGTCGACTCCCAGGCCTGCTGATCAGGGAAATTTTTCCCCTGGAACTCAGAAAGGGGCTGCAGGGCCTTTTGGGGAAGCTTTTGATTCTTCATATAATCAAGAGCATCCTGGTTGATGACATAATCAGTCTGCTTGCCTCGAAGCACGGTCAAAAAATTGATTCGACTCTTATGTGCCGTGCTTTCAAAGCAGGCGAACAGTTCATTGCCGATATGGGTGCAGTATCCGTTCCGGCCTTTATGCCGAGCCCCGGTATCATCAACATTCACATAATCGGAGACCTCAAGGCCGGCGCTCAGGATCTCTTCTTTCTCGGCATGAAAGCTCTCTCTGCCTTCAATGAGAATCTGGTTGATTTTTCCGGAGGAGATATCGATGCCCATTTCCAGGAGTTCTTCCAAGATGAGAGGCTGGGTGACCAGGGAATGGTAGTATTGATAGAGGATGTATCTGATGAGGCGATTGCCGAAGTGGTTCTGACTGATTCCTTCGGGGAGGGTGCCAACGATAGATTCCCCTGAAGGAGTTGTCCAGCGTTCCAGACGAAACCGAACATTGTGTGGCTGGATCAGGAGGTCTTGAACAAAGTAATCATCGTAGCCCTTGAATCGACTGCCTTCAGGGATATGATCTGGAGGAACGACGGTCGTCTTGTGAATTTTGAGCTTTTTGCGTTTCTTTTTTGAGCCTGGGCGTTGCGACTTTTTCTTGCCTTGATTCTTTTTCTTTTTGTCGTTTGATTTGTTTTCCAGGTTGGATGGTTTGATCTTGGGTTTGGGCTTTTCCCCTTTTAACCTGGCAATCTCATCCTTTAAGCCCTGGATAATCTCTTTCTGCAACTGGAGTTGTTCTTTTTGGAAAGAAGTGATCTCAATCAGTTTATCAACCAGGGGAGTTCTCTGCTCCTCAGGAACATCAGGCAAGTCGGGTGGTTTTTTGTTCAGCAAGCTCATGGAAGAGACTATGCCATAGAAATTTTCCTGTGTCTACTTTTTTTTGGGGCAAATTCAAAAATTTCTGGCTTGCCAGGGACTATTGAGAAGTTACTTCGTGAGGCCTGATGAAATCGTAGCAGGCGACGCAGATTGCGAACTTGGCAGCC
>CAZQXX010000335.1:0-2761 GCA_964597105.1 uncultured Anaerolineales bacterium | reverse complement strand
GATGAGACGGTCAATCTCATACCGGTGCATCAGAAGCTTACGCGGGCGACGGGGCTCGTGACCGAAGTATCGACCGGCAGGCTTGTAAGGACCGATGTGGACGTCTCTCAGCCAGAGCTCCCCCTCCCGGGGATGAACGTACCCGTCACGCAAGCTCACGCGCCCCTCACGAATCGACTTGATCTCGGTCCCTTCCAGAACCAGACCAGCTTCGTATCGGTCCTCGATGTGGTAGTCGTGGTGAGCCTTTCGGTTCCGGGCGACTACCTTGATGTTCTCTCCCTGAGCCATCATTCACCTTCCAGCAGATAGTCAACGGCCCGTTGCAGCTGCGGATCCTGCTCAAGATCCTCCTGTCCCTCTGTCTCCGGCCACGGGACCTCAATGTCAGGAGTTAATCCCTGCCCCTGGATGCGCTGACCATCGGGTGTGAACCACAGGGCGACAGTGACCCTCAGCTCCGAGCCATCGCTCAAGTTGAACGGGCGCTGCACCGAGCCTTTGCCGAACGTGGAGACTCCCACCAGAGGGGCCCTGCCGTGATCCTGGATAGCCCCAGCCACAATCTCGGAAGCACTGGCTGACCCGTTGTTGACGAGCACCACCAGGGGGATGTCCTCAGCCAGGTCCCCACTCTGGGCCCTAAACTCCCGCTCAGAGCCATCGCTAAATCTCTCTACCGCCACCAGGTTCTCGCCCAAGAACAGGTCAGCCACATCGATAGCCTGGTCAAGCCAACCACCAGGGTTTTGACGCAGGTCGAGAATGATCCCCACAGGTTCCTCGACCAGGAGGGCCTCAAGCCCTTCTTCGAGGCTGTTGCTGGCTGTGGCGCTGAATTCGCGCAGGCGGATGTAGCCGACACCATCGTCGCGCATCTCACGTTCGACAATGGGAATCTCCAGGCGAGCTCGTGTGACCGTGACGTCGAAAGCTTCAGGACGTCCTTCCCGTTCCACGGTCAACGTGACCTCGCTGCCGGATGGGCCTCGGATCTTGCCGATGGCTTCATATAGAGCCGCGTTCACGATTGACTCACCGTCGACCGCGACGACACGGTCGCCCGCCCTTAAGCCGGCTTTCTCGGCAGGACCGTCTTCGAAGGTGTCTACAATCCTCACTGTGCCAGACTCGTCTGTATCGACGAAGGCACCAATGCCCTCAAACTCGCCGGTGGCATCCTCCTCCAGGATGGCTGCGACGCTTGGCTCGATAAAGGCCGTGTATCTATCGTCCAGGGTATCGAGGACGCCTCGAATGGCAGCATAGGTGATTTCCTGCAGACTCGGCAACTCACCATAGTAATGGCGCTGGACAAGGTCCCAGGCCTCCCAGAACAATTGAAACTCCTCTTGCACATCGGTCTCCGGAGTCGGAACCGGAAGGGGTGTGCGAGTCGGCAGCTCGGTGGGCTCCGGTTCCTGCGGCTCATCAGTCGGGGCCGGTGAAGGCGTCGGGGATGCAGACGGAGACGGCGTCGTTGCGGATGCTTCTCGGCCTCCGACGAACAAGTAAGCAGACCCAAAACCAGCTGCGAACATGCCGATGGCCAATGCTACCACGGCAAGACCTATAAGAAGAAATCTAATAACTGCCCGTGATGTCCGATCCATCTATTTATGACCCCGATTCTAGGTAAGCCACGGCACGATCTAACTGGACATCGCTCGGTTTACCGCTATCCACGGCGACAACGTCCGGTGTCAACCCTCTCTTCTCAATACGATGCCGATCTGGTGTCAGCCAGATCGCGGCAGTGATACGCAACGATGAACCATCCGAAAGCTCATACATCTCCTGGACGGATCCTTTGCCATACGAGCTCTCGCCAACCAGGAGCGCACGCCTGTGATCCTGCAAAGCGCCGGCGACAACCTCGGCTGCGCTGGCGGTCTGCTCATCGATCAACACAATCAACGGCAACTTAGTATTCCCTTCCGTCTCCGCCGTAACCGACCGTTCTTGTTCCAAACTTGCCTGGTGAAAGATGACAGCATCCTTGTCCAAGAAACGACCTGCGACCGCCACAGCAGCGCTTAAGAGACCGCCACGGTTGCTCCTGAGGTCCATCACCAGCGCCGAGGCACCGGCCTCCTCAATTTGCTCCAGGGCATCCGCCAGTTCACTGCTGGTGCGCTCAGTGAACCGCTCCAGGCGAACGTAGCCCACGTCGGAGGTAGCCATGTACCATTCGACAGATGCGACCTCTATCGCCTCCCGGGTGACAACTACCTCAATGCTCTGTGTCGGCGGCCTGGAGATGGTAAGCACCACCTGTGTGCCAACTTCTCCCCGAAGGGCAGCCTCCACGGCGGTCTTGGTCGTGGAGGAGATCACAGGCTGATAATCTATGGCGATCAGGCAGTCCCCGTCGCGGATACCAGCGCGGTGAGCAGGAGAGTCCGGATAGGGCGCCAGGCAGACTCGACCGGCCGAATCGCGCTGAATGGCGGTGCCAATGCCGCCATAGACCCCCTGCAGCGCGTCGGACTCCAATTCCTGAGCTGCAGGTTCCACGAACCGGGTGTGAGAATCAAGAAGGTCGAAAGACGCCCGCAACGCCCCATACGTGCGATCTCTCGCCGGGGGAATCGGTCCGTAAAGGTGATCCTCGACATAATCCCATGCTTCCCAGAAGACGGCCACCTCTTCGGGCATGCGGTAGTCGGTGACCAAGAGACGATCCCGCAACCCATAAGCAGCGACCCCTGTCGCATAAGCCAGGACAAGGACGACTGCAAGGGCGACTGCTACCTGTAAG
>CAZQXX010000334.1:0-2790 GCA_964597105.1 uncultured Anaerolineales bacterium | reverse complement strand
GTTTGGCAATTGGATATCGCGAAGCCTGCAAATGGCGTCTCTCTTAGGAGTGCAGTCGCTGAGTGCTCCACGTGGCCTTCGATTGACGATTTGCTAGAGCTCGGCTACAATAGGGTTTGCGCACACTGGTTCCAGACACCGACTTTTTGGAGAAGCGCCACCGAGTCCCGTGGGAGCAGCAACCCCGCGAGAGAGGAGAATGCCCGATGAGCAAATCGCAGGTTGACCTGGTCGAGCTGTTTGCAGCTGCCCAGAAGTCGATTGCCGCGCACCAGCAAGATCTCAATAACCTCGACGGCGATAACGGCAACCACGGCGACAATATGGCGCAGAATATGGAGATGATCGTCGACGCGCTGGTACAGAACCGAGGCGAAGCCCCTGCTGCAGCTCTTGAGCAGGCTGGTCAGCGCCTGCGATCCGAGGGACGCGGCGGGACCAGCCAGTACTACGCCCAAGGTTTGACACAGGCCGCTGAGCGACTACGGGATCGATCCGAGGTGACACAGGATGACGCCATCTCCATGGTCCAGGTGCTTCTAGGAGCTATCCCCAAGGAGGGCCATCCCCAGCAAGCTCAGGACGGTGGCAACGTCCTGGAGGAGCTCCTAGGGATGCGGCAGGCCCAGTCGGGCCAACAGGAGCGGACGGGCACACCGCTGGGAGGGCTCTTGAAATCGCTGGTGCCCGCAGCCCTCACCTTCTTTCGGGCGAAGCAGTCGGGCGCCGACTCGAGTGTCGCAATCAGTCAAGCTCTTACCAGCGCCCTCGTCGGCTCTCAGCAGGTTGACCCGCTCCAGACCGACAAACGTCGCGCTGCAGCAGGAGGACTGGTGGGCCAGGCGATGCTGAAGGCATTGATGGGTCAGAGCTAGAGAAACCCGTAATCGACTAGACGGTCCAAGGATCAAGGAGGTTGACAGTGGCAAAGAGTGACGAACAGGAAAAGAAGGAACGGAAGGGCATCCTCGGCAGAGCTGTCGACGCGCTGTCAGGCCGGGACGAGGCGAAGAAAGCAGAAGAAACAGAAGAGGAAGCTGAAGCGACGGAACACGACGCGACCCTCGAGAGGGTCAAGCGGGAGGCCGCCGAGGTCCAGGCGAAGGGGGCCGAGAAGAAGCTGAAGGAAGCCGAGGCCAAGCTTGAGGAGATGAAGGGCGATCTCACAGAGGCGGAGAGAGAGGCGACTAAGGCGAAGGCCAAGGCCGCACGGGAAGAGAGAGAGCGCCAGCGCGAGAAAGCGACCACTCTCCGTCGAGAGAGAGAGGAAGCCAGAGAGCTGAGGCAGAGGAAGCGGGAGGAAGCCGCTGAGAAGGAAGAGGCCAAGGCCCGCACCTACATCGTCCAGTCAGGCGACAGCCTGAGCAAGATCGCGAAGGAGCTTCTTGGCGACGCCAGTCGTTGGCCCGAGATCTTCGAGGCGAACAAGGACAAGATCAAAGACCCCAACCTGATCCATCCGGGTCAAGAGCTCGACATTCCCGCCTAGGTTTTGGGGGCATCGGCGACCCGGGCCGAGGTCCGGGTCGCCCGCACCTCCAGGAATTGACAATCCAGAGAGACCCAACGGGGGCGCGGCACATACCAAAGCTAGAGACGATTGAGGGCCTCGGCGAGGCTTACGCAAGTCTGCTGCGCGAGGCTGGCATCACCACGGTCGAGGCACTGCTGGAGGTCGGGAGACCCCCGGAGGGCCGAGGGGAGATCCAGAAGGCCACCGAAATCGGCGACGAGTGCATCCTCGACGGGGTCAAACGGGCCGACCACCGCATACGGGACGCGAACGAGGCGGCGAAAGAAGAGTTGCCGTCGCGTGGGCATCTGTGATACCCTGCGCCGGTCCTTCTGACTAGCGGCCCCGAAAGGGGACCTTGAAGAATGTCCCCCGTCACAGATCAGCCATTGACGGCGGGCGGAGGACCTCTAGATTGAGGTCCTCATCGTGGGCGCACAGTCCTTCACGTACTGGGCGGTCGTCCAAAGCAAAGCCCCGGACGAGCATCCAATCAACCCCATGCAGCGGGCTATCGACGAGTACCGTGCCAGCGGCACCATACTTGTAGAAGCCTGCTATCAGACAGCGCGTGAAGTGGACAAGGAGCAGGGTGCGAACAGATGCGGGCCTAAGCCATCTGCCTGGATGACGCGTATAGGTCACACGGTATTACGCCCGCATCTACCCGAACCCGCCCTCCCGCAGATCGATCTCCACCAGCTGCCGGCGCACGCGCAGGCGCGCCACGGGAAGCGGGGGCGTGATCCGCGAGACCACGTAGAGGTGCATCTGCGGCGGCGGATACTCGACCATCAGGGCCACTGCAGCGTGAACCGCCTGGCACGTGATCACGTGGTAGTTCTCCAGAATCAGGGCGAAGTCCTCCTCCACCGACAGCAGGGCGTTGAGCAGCGCACCCGTGGTCTGGAGAAGCGCCTCTTCGTCCGCTGCCCCCATCGGCAGCTCGGCAACCACCACCGGGCGGAACGCTCTCGCCAGGCTTGCCAGGAACCGCCCCGCCCCGTCGTCCGCTGCGGTCAGCGCAACCCGCACCCGGGGCCAGGTCCGCTCCGCCAGCCACCGACGGAGCAGTCGCGGAGTGCCATCCGGAATGAGCAGCAGCGTCAGCCGCGCGCGCATCCCCCTGTCGAGCCGCTCGAGGATGGCGTCGGCCGTCATAGATCACTCACAGGATACGGAGGAGGCTTGCGAGCCTCCCCCTGACTGAGCCTATCGGCACGGGATCTAGAAGGCCAGCAGCATGCCGACCAGGTAGGGGACAACGGCCAGGAGAG
>CAZQXX010000333.1:0-2791 GCA_964597105.1 uncultured Anaerolineales bacterium | reverse complement strand
ATATACGTCAAATCCGTCCATCTGGGGCATCATCACGTCTAGGAGGATCACGTCGGGATGTGTGTGCCAGGCAGCGCGGAGGCCGGTCTGAGCATCGAGGGCCACAGTGACCTCGAACCCTTGCCGAATGAGCAAGGCCTCTAGAAGCTTGAGCATCTCCGGCTCGTCATCAATGGCAAGAACGCGGAATTCTTCAGACATTGGGCCCCGCTTTGGCAGCTGCCTGTATCTATCCATTGTTCACTTCACGTATCCACATGCTTCGGCTTGGAAGCCGTCCGAACCGGTGCTAATGGTAGCATAGAACGTCGCAGCCAACTGATGGGATGCGTTGGAGCCAGGGTTGGGGTTGGTTGGAAAGAGTTTGAATTCAGTTGGTCTACTGGCAGCTATACGCTGTGATCCACACCACCACAGCTTCACACCTTCTGGCCCTGATCCGCTCCTTCAGCTCGATGCCGGTGAGGGTAATGCGGCAGGGACAAGAGACAGAGGGGAGGAGGGGAGACACGCTCATCAAGAGGGCGGAAAGCGAAGGTTGTGTGGCAGTATAGTCAGAAGTGCCATCCTCGTGGGAATTGGGTACACTGTACCCGGAGAACAGATACCCAGAGGAGGCTGGCCGGGCGCGACGAGCGGGGCGGGGACCGCCGAGGGCGTGTGGTGGCAGGTGAGGTGGAATGCGCCGGGCAGCGGCTGACCAACGGCCGGGCAGCGGCTGACCAACGGCCGGTCAGCGACGGGCCGACGAACCTTGCGAAGGTTAGCACCTCGACGCCGGGTTGCAGAGGCCTACGCTGTTGCAGGGGCCTGTCAGTCGGCGGTAGGGGCGGAACCTTCGCAATGTTGCCCCTGAGCTGATGGAGAATGCCGGGTCTTGGCCCGGCCTCGTGAGACGGTCGTTCCTATGGCTCCGGCGGGGGGCCGGCGTCGGGCGGGACGGGCGCGCCGTCAGGGACGGCCCGCAGGTCGTCGCAGGGAATGGTGTGGACGTCCCTCCACACGTACCCCCGGCTATCGAACGTGTCCATATCCTCGATCCACCGCTTCTCTCCGCCCTGCAAGACGAAGATGTGCGGGCTGGTAGCACACCTGAGCAGGATGGGGCCGGGCTCCTCGTAGATGATCGTCTGGACCGGCCGGGGCAGGGCCTCTACCACCCCCTGGTTGATGCCAAACAGCCAGGGAATCGTGACGATGACGGCCAGGGTCCATACGGTGTAGGCGACGGTTCCCGCGCTGTAGGCCCGAAACAGCCCCTCCACCCACTTCCCCGCCTCGGCCCGCGCCTGCAGGAGGAGTACGAGGGCGAGGAGGCCGATGTTGATGACGTTCCACCCGATGAAGGTGAGACGGTTGGGCGTTAGCCGATCGATGGCGGTGCGATAGACGATGGCGGACAGGGCGTAGAGGCTGATGATCAGGGCCAGAGCGGCGACGGCCACGATCCCCCGGCGGAGCCAGCGCCTGACGTCCGGGGAGAGATCGTCCGGCCGCAGCGGGGTCGCGCCCGCCAGGAGGCCGATCACGGCGAAAAGCATGCCGTTGTAGACGATCAAGACGTCGCGGTTGTCGAACGGGGCCCGGAAGTTGAAGGGGATGAAGGCCAGGTAGACGAGTAAGACCACCACGGTCAACGGCAGCATCAGCCGCATCAAGACGGCCACCAGCCGACCCAGCCCCTCGTTCGATGCCTGCTTCGCGGGCGGAACGGTCGGGTTGTAGATGACGGCCGTCGCCACCACCGGGATCAGCCCTCCGCCGCCGGCGATGAACAAGCGTATGACCAGCTCGGGGAACTCAACGTCGAGGGCGTCGAACAGGCCGATGGTGATGCCGGTGAACAGCCCCCCGACGATGACGAACAGCCCGCCCATAATGAAGACCTCGAGGGACTTGATCAGAAAGGCGAAGCGGTTGCGCGGGTCACGGTGGTCGGCGATGACGACCGCGCCGACGCCGGCCCACGCCAGGAGGGGCAGATGGAACGCCGTGAGGGTGAGGTACTGCTCCTGGAACGGTTGGGTGCCGGCCTGGGGGAAGGTCAGGAGGACGTAGGCGGTGGCGGCGGCCCACCCGGCGCCGATCAGGGCGCTCAGACGCCAGTCCTTGCGGCCGACGACGGTGAGGTAGGTCAGGACGACCGCGGCAGAGGCGGGGGCGGCCAGCAGGACGATCGCGGGCATGAAGTGCCTGGTGGCTACGTAGCGCGGGCCCGCCAGCTCGATCATGAAGCGTTGATCATCGGACAGCCACCAGAACAGCAGGCCGTTGATCAGCGCCAGGGGAACGACCCAGCCCCAGGCGACGGCGAAGGCTTTCGCCTGATCGGCGGCGTGCTGGAGCCGGTGGAACCACGCGGCGTAGAGCAGGTTGTCGGGTGCGGACGCGTAGCTGGCGTCGATGGCCTGCTTGAAGGCGTCGGTTTCGCCGGCTTCACGCGCTTGCTGGTAGACGCGCTCCAGCTGCTCCGCGTCGGAGCGCAGGGCTTCGATCTTCTCGTTGTATGACATGGCCACCTCCTATGCCGGAAAGGGCGAGTGATGCATATGTATGTTAGGCATTTTATCACGGATGGAGGGAGGGGTCAAGTGGGACGGCGGGAGTAGGGAGTACGGAGTAAGGAGTAGGGGGACGGAGACGGCGGAAGGGCGGACAGAGGGAGGGGGAGAAACGGCGCACCGCAGAGGCGCAGAGGCGGAGAGACGCGGAGAACGGCGGAAAGGCGGACAGGGAGAAGGGATGATGGACGATGGACGACGGACGACGGAGGGCGTGGCGGCGTGGGCCT
>CAZQXX010000332.1:0-2801 GCA_964597105.1 uncultured Anaerolineales bacterium | reverse complement strand
CGCCCGCCTTGTGCATGGTGAGGGTGTGGCTGAACAGGATCTCGGGGAGGACGGGTTCCAGATCCTTCATGACGGTCTCCTGCTCGGGATGGCGCCGCCGGAGCCGCCGGATTACATTCCGCCAGGACCCGCGCGTGTACTGCGTCGCCAGCTCATAGGCGGCTTCCGAGGCGATGATAGGCGCCTCCAGCAGGCCCGCGCAAAGCAGACGGTGAGGGTGCGCGTCGGTGACGGCGGTGTAGACGATGGGCCCTGCGTCGAGCGCCAGTATCTTCTGGCGCCAGTCGAGCGCATCTCCCGGCAGGGTCGGCGCGTCCAGGGCCACGACGCCCTCCGGCCCGACCACGCAGACGACGTTAACGTACGAGTAGTCGGTCGAGACGTAGATGTTGGGTGCTATCCGTTTCATCGTATCTTCCTTGCGTTTTCCAGACAGGTGATCAAATGGTCCTCTTCGCCTCCAGCGGGCTGCTCCGGGTATCCGTCCGGACGTCTGCCGCGGCAGAGGTGGTGGTGCAGATCAGGGTCGCTCCAGCGTGTCGAGCAGCTCGCCGAGGACGTGCTCGACGCGGCTCACGTCGGTCGGCGGCGCGCTCCCCTGCGCCACCTGCGGGCGTCCGCCGCCCTTCCCGTCGAGACGTGCGCACGCCTCCTGCAGCAGCGCGTTGGCGTCGACCTCGAGGTCGTCCGCCCGCGCGAAGCAGAGGTGGGTCCGGTCCGCGACGCTGAAGAGGAGCGCCAGGACGCCAGGTCGCTCCGCCAGCTTGCGGGCCAGCGTGCGCAGCTCGTCCGGAGCGGGCCCCTGCCAGACCCGGCCGACCACGCGATAGGAGCCGCGGACGGCGGCGCTCTCCACCAGACGGTCGGCCTCCGCGTCGAGCAAGCGCTCCCGGAGCTCCCGCTCGGCGTGGCGCAGCTCCCGGTTCTCGTCCTGCAGCCGCTCGACCGCCTCGTCGAGCTCCCAGTATCCGACGGTCATCCTGCTGGCGAGGGCGGTGATGACCGCACTCTTCTCCCGATAGTCTCCGAGCGCGCGGCCACCGCAGACGAAGGAGACGCGGGTCTCGTCCCCGCGGCGCTCCAGGCCGGTGACCTTGATGATGCCAATCTCCCCCGTGCGAGCTACGTGGGTGCCGCCACATGGGTTGACGTCGAAGGGAGGCTCGCCCGCCCCGGCGCCGCCGATGACCATCAGGCGGACCGGCCCGTCGACGTCGTCGGGTCGGTCCACGCCCATCTCGTCCAGCGCATCGTCATCTGCGAGGTGGACGGAGACGGTGCGGTCGTCCCACACCACCGCGTTCGCCTGCGTCTCAACCGGCTCGACGGTCTCCATCCCCAGGGGGGCGACGTCGAGGTCGATGGTGCTCGACTCGGCTCCCAGGTGGAAGCCGACCGTCGCCGCGCCGAGCACTTGCTCAAACGCGGCGGAGAGGACGTGCTGGCCCGTGTGCTGCTGCATGTGATCGAAGCGGCGCTCCCAATCCACGGTTCCCCTGACGTCGCGTCCGGGGATCTCTTCAGATAGGACGTGGATGATAGCCTTGTCCGTCTGGTGCTCCACCACGTCGCGCACCGCGACGCCGCCCAGCTTGCCCCGATCGGCCGGTTGGCCGCCGGATGCCGGATAGAACGCGGTCCGATCGAGGACCACCGCGAATTGGCCGTCCCAGATCAGCTTCTCCATCACGCGGGCGGTGAACTCGGTGCGGTACGGCTCCGTGTAGTAGAGGCGTTCGGTCATCGACCCTCCAGGGGGAGGCTGAACTTGAAGTTGCTCCCCTCACCCGGCGTGCTCTCCACCCAGATACGCCCGCCGTGAGCCTCGACGGCCAGCTTGCAGAAAGGGAGTCCCAGGCCGGTCCCCTTCGTCCCCTTAGCGCTCTCCAGGCGGGTGAAGCGCTCAAAAATGTGCTCCTTCGACTCCGGTGGGATTCCCGGGCCCGTGTCGGACACGGTGAAGAGGAGCGAGCCATCCTTCTCCGTGATTGTGAGCTGGATCCTGCCCCCACTGGGGGTGAACTTCACCGCGTTGTCGAGCAAGTTCGTTAGGATGCGGCTGGCCATCTCCCGGTCGACGCGGACGGGGGGGAGGTCGGAGGGAATGTCGATGATCAGCTCCTGTTCCTTTCTCTCCACCATGGGACGCACGAGCTCCAGTGCCTCCTGGGTCAGCGAGCGGGGCGGCAGCGGTCGTCTGTCCAGGCTGGCCTTCCCTTCCTCCAGCTGGCGCAGGCTGAGGAGGGAGTCGATGAGCCGGTGGAGTTTCTGGCTGCTCCGCATGGCGACCTGGAGCACGTCCAGCATAGGGAGTGTTTTGTCGTTCTCAAGCAGGGCCGTTTGTATCATCTGGAGGCTGCTGATGACGTTGCCCAGAGGATTGCGAAGGTCGTGGACGATCATATGCATGAGGTCGTCCCGCATGCGCTCCAGCTCGATCTGCTCCGTCACGTCGTGCCCGATCCACTGGATGGCCTGGCGTCCGCCGTAGTCGATGGTGGTCATATGGACCTCAAGGAAGCGAGAGCCCCCCGGCGTCGGGATGCGCATCTCGGTGGTGACCTGGTCCTTTTCCCGGACGTCGCGGAAGGCGGGCTCGAACTCAGACTGGGGAGCATCGAGCGCGTCGTACCAAAGGACGTCGACGAGATACTCGGTCGGGCGGCCGAGTACCTTGCAGGCCTCCTGATTCACATCGAGGATGCGGGTGTCCAGATCCATCACGATGCTCGGCGCTGGGCTGGTGTGGAACAGGCTCTCGTACCGCTGCTCGGCCTGCCGCGCGCGCTCATACAGCTCGG
>CAZQXX010000331.1:0-2831 GCA_964597105.1 uncultured Anaerolineales bacterium | reverse complement strand
CTTTCGGATCTTCGAAAGCGGTTGCAACTAGCCGAAAGCCGGGTGCGTCATTTCGAGGAGACGTACGGGGTCTCTTTGCAGGAGCTTGAGGCAGAGGGATTGCCCGATGATGCCGATTATGAGATGCACGAGGACTACGTCATATGGCATCACTGGGCCGAGGTGATCGAGGAAACCAAGGCGCGCATCGCGGCTCTGGAGGAGATCGCAGAGCAAGGGCTGTACGTGGGAGAGACACTGCTGTAGAACAGGCACCGCCGCAGCTGAAGCGTCCAGGCGGAACGCGCGAAGATGACGCGGAACAACCGACAAGCTGGCGGTTGCGAGACCTGCGTGACGTGATTGGGTGCATCGACTGGTGGAAGGGGGATGATGAAGACAACCCAGACTAGGCCGACGGATCTTGAGGAGGCAAAACGACGACTCGAGCGCCTCTCCCCGGATCGCCTCAAGGTCGCCACTGATTTCCTGGCCTATCTGGAGGAGCGAGAGCGATCCGAGGCCACCGAAGAGCTTCTGACGATTCCCGGTTTCGAGGACGCGTTCCGGCGCGCGGTGCGGCAGGTTGAGGAGGGGCGGACTGTCCGCTTTGAGGACATCCGGCGCGATGTATGACGCCCTCTTGACCAAGGAGGCGCGGTGCTTCTACGAGGAAATGCTGTATTTCGAAGAGGATGATATCTTGCACATAGCGATCTCCGACGAACCCGAGGCGGGCAGCGTGGAGCTCACTCCCGATGTCACCGTGGAGCTGAATGCCGACGGCGAGTTGATCGGCATCGAGATCCTGCACGCCAGCCGGTTCATTCGGGATTTGGTCGTGGAGTCGATCCAGGGGCGGATTCTGCGCATTCCTGAGCAAGAGTCCGGCTGACACGAGTGGTCAGAGGATAGAGTTCCGCCCCTGCCAGGCTTGTGCTTGTCTCCGTGTGGATCTCCCTGTCCCTGCCTTCGGTCTTTGCCCAATGGCTGCTGGCCCTCTCCTTGTCCCTTGTCTCCATACCCCAATTATCGCCGATAGATTCTGCACCTTACGTGGAGTACAATGGATCAGGTAAGACGAGCAACCGGCCCGTTGGCCGATGGCAGGAGGTGGTGGGTCAGGAGGTGAGATGGCTGTCTTGGAGCAGATTCGGGAGAAAGTGAAGCTTCTTCCGCATCCGAGCCAGCTCGAAGTCCTTGATTTCGTGGACTACCTGCTGTACCGGTCTCGGCAGGAAGACGTGCTGTGGTCAAGGCTGTCCCTCAGCTGGGCTCTGCGATCCTTGGAGGATGAAGAAGGGCCCGAGTACAGTGTGGAGGACCTGAAGGAGACCTGGGAATGAAGGCGCCGGGACAGGTGGCCCTGGTTCCTTTCCCTCGCGTTGACCTGACACCCGGATAGCCGAGGCCGATGTCGTTGCTTGCCCCACGTCCCGGTCCCTACGACGACTGGCTGGTCTATATGTTCTCCACCCGCAACTACCAACGTGCGGAGGGCTTCGATGAGCTCGTGGCTGCTGATGCGAGGGACTACGAGCGCTCTGGGCTGAACACACCCAGCGTGATTCCGATCGGTCGCCTGGCCGTGGTCGCTGATGGGATGCTGCTGGGCTGCATTGGGGCGATCGCTGATGAGCGTCTGAATCGGATTCGAATGCGTTTCGCAGCCTGGGCACGTGGGTCAGACTAACGCTCCTCGCCCCCTTGTTCATCCGCCAAGCGCTTCCCGCCAAACTGTGTCCCATTGTCGTTCGACTTCGACAAGCTAACGTCTCCGTCAGTGAACGCAGGGGGCGGCCCCGTGGCCTGCGTCCACTGCCCTTAATGTCGGCCCTTTGGCGTCCTTGCGTGGGGTAACAATGTCAGCGTCCTGGAGCCGGCCTCGCGTTGCAGGCGGACGTCTCCCCGAGGATTGCGCTGCGAACAACAGAGCGCCGAGCCGAGGGTGCATTTCACAGTGGTGGGGCGAACTGGAGCACAGTGGATCTGTATGGATGCCAGTCTGGTTGTCCGCCTCGTTCCTTCCACCGCAGGGCCATCGCGCCACAGGCCGCCGCGCGGCTTCGCATGCCTTGCTCTCGAGAGCTAGCTCAGGTATGATTATATCAATGCGAGCCAAAGGAAGAAGCAGGGGACTCAGTTGAAGGAGGGACTGGAATGGGTGTAGAGGTTGTCTTTCCCGAGGAGGTTCTCGTGGCTCTACGGGAGCAGCCAGACGAGTTTCGCCGACGTGTCCTCATCTACACGCTGGGCAAGCTGTACGAGGCTGGCCGCATCTCGGGTGGTTTAGGGGCCAAGGTGCTTGACTGTGACCGGTGGGAGTTCTATCGGCTGCTGTCCGACCACGGCTTCGCGGTGATCGACTATCCAGATGACGAATTGGAGCAAGAAGCGATGTGGGAGACGGATGCACCGCTCCCGTGAGCCCGTTGTCGGGGTGGTGAACAGTACGCCGCGCATCGCGCTCTCCATTATGGGGCACTTCGACCTGCTGCCAGCGCTTCTCGACGGTGTCGTGATCCCTGCCTCGGTTCACAAGAGGTGGTCGCTCAAGGACGGGGACGCCCCAGGGCTGCGCAGGTGGGTCAGGGAGAATGGTTTACCGTGAGGAGCCCGCAGGAGACTAGCCCCTTGCCCGCCGAGATCATGGGATTGGCTCGACAGATTGCCAAGGCCATAGCGACCGGTCAGCGAGGGGGCTCCCCTCTTTCCTTGTCCCTTTTTCCCTTGCCTGTCCTGAGCTCACCCCGAGCTCAGTCGAGGGGCCTGGTCGAAGGACCTCCCCCTCCACCGTCCCTCCATGCCGTTCATCTGTCCAGCGCAACGGTGCCGCGAAGCGTACCCGCCCC
>CAZQXX010000330.1:0-2833 GCA_964597105.1 uncultured Anaerolineales bacterium | reverse complement strand
TCATCACCATGCAGTTCTGACTTAACTGGCTGTCCACCATATCGGGGGAACATCAATGGGCTGCTAACCGCGAACGGGCACCCCTCAGCGTGGCGCCCACCCCACGCAGACCGCCGCCGTCACCGCCCTTCACCGCGTCCCGATGATGGACCAAACCCTGCTGGCGACCCTGGCAAGCCTTAGACAAATACTTGACAAAACGCCAGATCTGTGGTATACTGTGGATAGAAGTGAAAACAGGTACCTTAGTGACAGGGGGGACATACAATGGACGTCAACAAGAAACTTGAATGCATCAATATGATGGAATACGTGGGCGATTGGGCCGAATGGCGCAATAACCTGCGCAGAGCCGTAAGCGTGGGCAAGAAGGTCGGCATGTCGGACGAGGAGATCGAGGCGCTCGCGACCCAGATCGGCGACTTCCTGGCGGAGAAGGTCTGCCCGGCGACGCCGGAGGAAGAACTGCTGAAGGACATGTGGGGCGTGGCCACACCAAAGGAGCGAAAGACCATCGCCGGGTTGATGGTCAAGATGTCTGAGTAGAGGATCGAAGATAAGAACCATTGTAGGCAGCGCGGTTCAGGCGGGCCTTCCGCCGGAGGGCCGCGCTTCTTGTTTTTGGCAGGGAAAGGAGCTGGCTGATGAAGACAGCTATGGTTTGGGGGGCCAGCGGGGGGATTGGGACCGCGCTGGTGAAGCGCCTGATCGATGCGGACTGGACCGTCCTGAGCGTGGCTCGGGATCCGGGGGCGGTGACCTATCTCACGTCAGAGGTGGTCGAAGCCGACGTGGCGGACGCGGAGAGCGTCCGTGGTGCAGTGGAGCAGGCCCGGGAACTGGTTGAGGAGGTCGACCTGTGGATCTACGCCGTGGGCGACATCGCCTCGATCAAGATTGACGAGATGGCGGTGGAGGATTGGGAGCGGATCCAGGCGGCGAATCTGGGCGGCGCCTATCTGGCCGCCCACTACAGTCTGCCCATTCTGGCTTCCGATGCGCACATGGTCTTCCTGGGGGCGGTGAGCGAGCGGCTCCACCTCCCGGGCCTCGCCGCGTATGCCTCGGCCAAGGCGGGCCTGGAGGCGTTCGTGGACGTGCTCCGCAAGGAGCAGCGCGGGCGCCACGTCACGCTGCTGCGGCCCAAGGCGGTGGAGACGGAGCTGTGGGAGAAGGTGCCGTTCAGCCTGCCCCACGGAGCGATGGAACCCGCGGATCTGGCCGAGCGCGTGCTGGAGGCCTACGAGGAAGGACACAGCGGGGTGCTGGACCTCTAGACGACTACCCCTGTCCCTCTCCTCCGTCTGCCATCGGCGGATGAGCATCTGAACCTGTCGCCATGTGGCGACCTGCTCTGTCCATCTACCCATAGCCTCCACCGGCCGTCGTTCCGCCAACTCATTTTTGACGCGCCCTATCTCTGCTGATACAATGGACAAGCCGCCAGAGCCGGAGGTGTTGCATGCAGCGAAGCGCCGGGTCTGCCGGGGGCGCTGAAAGGGCGTATGAGCCCGCCCCCTGCCCCGACATGGGTGATGGCGTCAACTGAGGATCTCACAGAGCCAGAAGGGGGAAGCATGAACGATCGAGAGACGACAGACCGACCCCGTGGGGCGGCCCGCAAGCCCCGCATCGCGTCCATCCTGCGGGAGCTGTTTGCCACTCAGCGGCTGGCCGTGCTGGCCACCCGGGAGGAGGGCGGACACCCCTACGCGAACCTGATGGCCTTTGCGGCCAGCGATGACCTGAGGACGCTCCTGGTGGTCACGGGCCGCGCGACGCGCAAGTACGCCAATCTGCAGGCGGATCCGCGCGTGGCGCTTCTGATCGACAATCGATCCCATCAGCCGTCGGACATCCACAAGGCGGTGGCCGTGACCGTCCTGGGCGATGCGGAAGAGGTGTCTGGCGCGGAACGGGACCGTCTCCTCTCCGCCTACGTGGACAAACACCCCCATCTGGACGAGTTCGCCTCGTCCCCCTCCTGCGCTCTGTTCCGGGTGGACGTCAGGAGCTACTACCTGGTGCGCCGGTTCCAGGAGGTCACGGAGCTTCACGTCCGACGATGAGCACGATACTTCCGCTCTCTCAGGTCGAACCTCGCCACAAGCCCCGTGTGGGCGGCAAATGCTTCGCCCTCGCCCAGATGGCGCGGGGGTCGGCGGAGTCGCCGGACGGGATCCAGGTTCCCGAGACGGTCTGCATCACGGCCCGGGCCTATCGGGACTACGTCGCCGCCACCGGGCTTCGCGAGCGCATCATGCTGGAGCTCGGCCGGAAGGATTTCGAGGACATGCGTTGGGAGGAGCTGTGGGACGCCTCGCTGCGCATTCGCAACCTGTTCCTCCGGACCCCCATCCCTGACGATCTCGCCGATCCTCTCGCCGACGCTCTCGACGCCCATTTTCACGGGGAGGCCGTGGCCGTCCGCTCGTCGGCGCCGGGAGAGGACTCGGAGGCGGTCTCGTTCGCCGGGCTGCACGAGTCGTTCATCAACGTCTCGGGGGTCGAGCGCATCCTGGAGCACGTCCGCTTGGTCTGGGCCTCGCTCTGGTCGGACGCGGCCTTGCTCTATCGACAGGACCTGGGGCTCGACGTGTCAGAGAGCACGATGGCCATCGTGGTGCAGGAGCTGGTGACGGGAGATCGCTCCGGCGTGGCCTTCAGCCAGAATCCGAATGACGCCTCCCAGGCTGTGATCGAGTCGGTGTACGGGCTCAATCAGGGGCTCGTGGATGGCACGGTGGAGCCCGATCAGTGGATCGTCGACCGGGCCACCGGCGACGTGGTGTCCCACCAGGCACCCCCGCGGGAACAGAGGCTCGTCCCCGGG
>CAZQXX010000329.1:0-2857 GCA_964597105.1 uncultured Anaerolineales bacterium | reverse complement strand
CCCTCTTCCCGGGCTTCGGCCTCGCTCTCCTCGATGAACTGGACCATGCGGTCCGTCACCAGTTCCTTGTTCGCCTCCAGGAGTTGTTCGATCTCCTCCTCGTCCTCGGCCCCCATGAGGCGGTTGATGAGCCGCAGCTCCGGCGGCATGGCCTCCTCCATGAGCCCCATGACCACGTTCCATATCTCGCGGAGGGCTTCAAGGGCCTGCTCGTCGTCCTGGTCGTGGGCTCGCTGAAGGTTTGCCGAGAGCACGTTGAGGAAAGCCTCGTCGATCTCGTCGGCGCGCCTGCGAGCCAGCTCCAAGGGGTCGTCGCTGCTCACCAGATCGCGGAGCAATGCGGCGCGGGATTCGTACAAGGCCTGAGCTTCCTCGTCGAGGCGGTCCCGGATGTCCAGGATCTCCCGGCGCAACTCGGTCAGGCGCTCCTTCTCCTCACCCGAGGCAGCGTCGATCTTCGAGGTCAGGTGCTGGAAGAAGAGATAGTCCATCATCGGGCGACCGAAGGCGACCAGCATCTCGCGGGTCTCCTTCTCGTCGGCCTCAATGAGGAGCTCCAGCAGCTTGTCCCGATTCGGTTCGTCGCGCAGGGTCTCGAGCATCTTGTTGCGGGCCTGGATGGCCTGCCCCTCGGTGCTCAGCTCCAGGAGCTTCTCCCGCAGATGGCGGAGGTTCTGAGCGATCTCTTCCTGCCCGGCGGCCTGGACCATCTCCAGGTTCCGGGTGAGGATGTAGAAGAAGATCTCGTCGATGGTCTCGTCGTTCTCCTCGATCATGGCCTCCAGGGCCTCGTCGGACGTCGCTTCGAGCATGCGCTGGAGCAGGTCGACTTTCTCCTTCTGTTCCTCCAGCATCTCCTCGGTGACGCCCTCCTCTTTGAGGATCCTCTTGGTGAGGTTGTCCATCGTGAGGAAGACCTCTGGCTGGAGCAGGTAGGCTTTCCGCTCCTCAGCGGGGAGTCGGTCCATCACCTGCCGGGTCAGGCGCCCGACGATCTGCTCGCGCTGCTCCCGGTCGCCGCCCATCTCCATGGGCATAAAGACCAGAGCGAGCTCGTTCTCGGGGTCGTGATAGAGGAAGGGAACGTTCATACCGCCCTGGAAGCCGCAGTGCGGGCACCGGGCGACGTTCGTCATGCCGTTTAGCACGCGCGACTTCGCCGAGGGGTCCTCGCCGAGATCGAGGATCTGCTCCACGCGGGCCTGAAACGGCTGGTTACATTGGGGACATGTGACTCTAGCTACTCTCTGTTGAGGCATAAAAGGTTCCTTTCTTCAGTTGTCTATCGGTGGTGACCTGCCGTCAGCGGCAGGCCCTACCGGGGAATAGCGAACGAAAAGGCAGCACCCTCGCCGGGGCTGCTCTCCACCCAGATGCGTCCATCGTGGGCTTCGACGATGGCCTGAGCGAGATAGAGGCCCAGGCCCGCTCCCGACGTCTGCTGCTGATACTCACGTGAGCCACGGAAAAAGCTCTCAAAGATGTGCGGCTGCTCCTCAAAGGGGATGCCGACCCCCTCGTCTGTGACGGTGACGACCACTTCCTCCGGGTTATGGCGCCCGGCGACCTCGATGCGCCCGCCCTGGGGGGAGTACTTGATGGCATTGGACAGGAGATTGTTGAAGACTTGCTCCAGTCGCCGGGGATCCCCCTGGACGTCGGGGAAGTCGGGCGGGAAGTCGACCTCGATGACGTGGTCGTCGGTCTGGGTGCGGAATCGCTCCGCCGCGCGGTCGGCCAGCACATCGAGGGCCACCCGCTCCATGTCGAGGGGCAGCTTCCCCGCCTCCAGGCGCGAGGCGTCGAGGAGGTTGTCGATGAGGTGGTTCAGACGATCGGCCTCCTCCAGGATGACCTCGAGGCTCTCCTGCCGAGTCCTGGGGTCCCAGCGAGCGTCCTTCCGCAGGAGGGTCTCGGCGTACCCCTGGATGAGGGAGACCGGCGTCTTCAGCTCGTGGGAGATGACGGAGACGAAGGTCGACTTGATCTCGTCGGCCTCGCGGAAGCGGGTGATGTCGCGGACGTTGGCGATGATGTTGACCAAACGACCACCATGTCCGAACAGCGGGGCGTAGATGATGCCCACGCTGACCGTGCCGCCGTTCTTGCGGCGCAGGTCGCCCTCCACGTAGAGGGGGCGGGCGGACGGCAGGGGCCAGCCACCGGCGGAGGCGTCGGATAGATCGCGGTCGGTCTCCAGGTGGGCCCAGCGGATGATCTCGTCGTGGTGGCGGTCGAGGGCCTCGGATGCGGACCAGCCGGTCAGCCGGGACAGGGCCCGGTTGAAGACGTGGATGCGCTGGGCCGAATCGAGGATCAGCACGCCGTCGGCGCTGTACTCCAGAATGGCGTCCAGGCGCCGTTTCTCCTGGGAGACGCGCTCGTAGAGCTGGGCGTTGTAGACGGCGATGGCGGCTTGGTCGGCGAAGCTGGCCAGCACCTGGCGGTCGTTCGTTGTGAAGCGGCTACCGTAGGCGCGAAAGACGTAGAGGACGCCGATCAGCTCGTCCCGGATCGACATGGGGAGGGCGACGACCTGCTCCAGGCGGAGGCCCAGCCCGGCGACGACCTGGCCCAGCTTCTCCGCCAGCCCCGGGATGTGGAAGCGACTCGGGTCCGCGTAGTCGGGGATGTCGGAGAGGAGGGGCTCGAAGTAGGGGACGAGGGCGGACGGGAGGCCGTGGCTGGCAGCGATGCTGAAGGTTCCGTCGTCGGGATCGCGCAGGGCGATGAGGCTGGCCTGCCCGGAGAGCATCTCGGCGGCGGCCTCGAGGACGATCTCCAGGAGGTCGTCGAGGTCGAGCTGCGCCGTCAGGGCGCGGCTGATCTCCAGCAGGTGATCGCGCTGGCGGACGCG
>CAZQXX010000328.1:0-2863 GCA_964597105.1 uncultured Anaerolineales bacterium | reverse complement strand
CCCGCTGCGCCGCGTTCCAGTATGGATCGTGTGTCTCTCCCCGCTCGAAAGCCTCCAGATCGTACACGTACTCCCGTTCATCGTCGGCGTGGGCTTCCAGGGTCTCCTGGGCCCAGTCCGGCAGGCACGCCGGCGAGTCGTAGTCCTGGTCATAGGTACAGAAGTTCATACTCAACTCGCGCCGCACGATGAGCTCCTCCAGGTACGCATCCACATTCTCCTGCTCCACACCCTCAGCGCTCTGGATTCGCAGCGCGATCTCAACAGGCGATATCTGCCCGAAGTGCAGGTAAGGGCTCATGTGGGAGACCCGGTCTTGGGTGGGGTCGTTGCGGCCTTCGGCGTAACCCTGAAGCTTGTTGGCAATAAAATCATCCAACAACACCTCAGCCCGAGAGGGTCCGCCGCGAAACGTCTCGACCCGGTCAGCACTCCTGTTAATCCGCATGCGATCCAGCAGAACCTTGATGTCTTCCAGGACAATCCCGACGTGTTCGATGGTAAGCGATTCCCGTTCCAGCGACGTCTCCTCCAGTCCCACCAAGAAGGCGTCACGGTGCTCCTTGATCTTGGGGCGGATTGTGTACGCGGCGTACTCCTCTTTCTCCGAGGTGGTCGCGACCGGGACGACGACGTCGCTTTCCACCTCCACCAGCCGGCACGAAAGCCGCTCCGCCACCCGTTCGCGCCAGCGCCGTTCGACGTGCAGATAGCCCCGATCCACCACCACCAAAGCCGCCTGAGCCTCCATATCTCTGACGGCGTCGACGGGCGGCTGAAGCTTGACGATCAGCCTGATCCCCCGGTCATCAAGAGCCTGTTCCGTCTCTCGTAACCCCTCCAGCATGAACGCATATGAGCGAGCGTTGGCGTCCGGAAAGCGCTGGGTGATGCCGAATACCGCCACCACCGGTAACTTACGGGCATTGGCCTCCCGAATGGCATACTCGAGGGCGTGGTTCCACGCAGCCCGCTGGCTGTGCTGCATCCAGTACAGCACGTAATCGCCACCTCGTGCATCGTCGTCATTGAGAAACTGAATCCGTTCCGCCTGAATCATGTCTTACTCCGCCGTGAATCGATCCCGTAACCGGACGGCTCGATGACGAATGGCCTCCCGTTCATCGCTCTCGATCTTGCGCAGATTGTATAGCTGCAGGCCCATACGCGGGTTCTCACTCAATCGGGACTCGTGGCGCATCAGGAAATCCCAGTATAATGTCGTGAAGGGACACGCATGCTGGTCAGATCGCTTCGTCGGCTCATACCGACAGTGCTCGCAATAGTTGCTCATGCGCCTTATGTAGTTCCCGCTGGCGCAATACGGCTTGGTGGCCATAATCCCACCGTCAGCAAACTGGGACATTCCCAGCGTGTTCGGTAGCTCCACCCATTCGACAGCATCGACGTACACCGCGAGATACCACTCGTGAACGTGTGTCGGGTCGACACCGAGCAACAAGGGGAAGAGCCCTGTGACCATCAGGCGCTGGATGTGATGCGCGTAACCGTAGTCGAGTGTCTGCCGAATGCACTCGTGCAGACACGCCATATCCGTCTCGGCGGTCCAATAGAAACCTGGCAATGGGGCATCCGCGCCCAGGGCGTTCAGCTCGGCGTAGTCCGGCATATAATGCCAGTAGGTGCCTCGCACATACTCTCGCCAGCCAAGAATCTGTCGGATGAAGCCCTCAACGCTGTTGAGAGGGGCCGTACCTTCCTCGTAGGCTTGCTCGGCAGCTTCGATCGCCCTGCGAGGGTCGAGTAGCTTCAGGTTCAACGCAGCCGAGAGACGCGAATGATAGAGGTACGGTTCCCCGACCCACATCGCGTCTTGATACGGCCCAAAATCGGTCAGACGATGCGCCACGAAGTCCGACAGTGCCTCCTGTGCATGCTCCCGCGTCACCGGCCAGTCAAAATGCCGCAGGCTGCCAGGGTGTCCCTCAAAGTGACTCTCCACGAGATCGATCACCCCTTGGGTAACCCCGTCTGGCTCGAACCGAACTGGAGTTGGCACGTCCCCTGGCCCTTCGTTGCCAAAAGGCTCCCGGTTCTCCGCGTCGTAGTTCCACTCACCGCCCGCTGGCTGATCGCCCTCCATCAGCACGCCGGTCTGACGCCGCATCTTCCGATAGAAAGTCTCCATCGATAGCTTCTGCCGGCCGTCGGCATAGTCGTCAAATGTCTCAAGCGGACATAGGAAATGGTGATCCGGCCGGATATCGAGCGGAGCACCTGCCTGCTCGGCCGCACCCAGAAGCATCTGCTGGACGCGCCATTCCCCTGGCTTGAGGACGATCACGTTGTCCGGCTGCCGGACTTCAACTGCGTGAAGCAACTCCGCGGCCAGATCCCCGTGGTTATCGGGAGCACCCAGCTCGCGATAGTCGACCTGGAAGCCATCTGCCTCCAGCTCGTCGCGGAAGTGACGCATGGCGCTCAGGAAGATCGCAATGTGCGGCTTTGTCATCCAGACATGTTCGGCCTCGTCACGCACCTCTGCCATCCAGACCACATCAGTCGCTTTGTCAAAGCCGTCGAACGCTGCAGACTCCCTGTCGAGTTGGTCCCCCAGCACAAGCACCAGATTCCGGATGGGTCCGACACGACGTTGGTTCATTCAACCGTCTCTCCTTCAGCAAGCCACGGCCCTGATGTGACGCCGCTATCGTTGCAGTTGGATATCAGAGAGGTACCACAAGGTAAAACAAGCGGCTGGATGGGACACGGACGTCAGAGATCTTGCACGATCTCATATTCTGCCATTCTGCCCGCCGATTGTAGCAGCAAAGAAAGACACCGTCAAACCCCGGGCTCACCGGAGACCTCATAGCTCCGACCACTTGGCATAAGAGATATA
>CAZQXX010000327.1:0-2885 GCA_964597105.1 uncultured Anaerolineales bacterium | reverse complement strand
GCCCACTCCATCGGGACCTCCATCGCTTCGAGCACTGCCGAGATATTCACCCCATCCGCATGGCAGGCCGCCCCGGCGGAGGCCGCCACTTGCTCGCCGATCTTCCATAACAGCGTGTTGGCTTCTACGTCCCGAAAGCTGAGGCTGAGCGTGTTGGGCAGGCGCTTCTCGGGATGACCGTTCAACCTGACCATCCCATCGCCCAGCTCGCGTAACAGTCCCTCGTGAAGCCGGTCGCGCAGAGCCCGGAAGTGAGTCATGTTCTCCTCCAGGTGTCGAGCGGCCGCCCGGCATGCCTCACCCAGCCCCACGATTTCGAGCACGTTTTCGGTCCCGGGTCGGCGGCCAATCTCCTGTCCTGCACCGTGCAGCAGTTGGGCCAACTGGACGTCGCTGCGGATGTACAGCGCGCCGATTCCCTTGGGCGCATACAGCTTGTGCCCGGCCACGGAGAGCAGGTCCACGCCCAGTGCGTCCACCTTCACTGGGATCTTGCCCACCGATTGGGCGGCGTCGGTGTGCATAAGCGCACCCTGGTCGTGAGCGATCTCGGCCAACTTTGCGATGGGCTGGATGGTGCCCACTTCGTTGTTGGCATGCATCACCGTCACCAGCAGCGTGTCGGACGTGATGGCCCGCTCCAGGTCGGCGGGATCTATCAAACCGTGCTCATCCACCGGCAGGACCGTGATCCGGAAGCCTTGAGTCTCCAACCAATTGCACACCTCAGTGACGGCTGGATGCTCCACCGCCGAGGTGATGATCTGGTTTCCCCGATCGGGATTCGCCAGGGCCACGCCTTTGATGGCGTAGTTGTTACTCTCGGTGCCGCCGCTGGTGAAGATCACCTCGGCGGGCCGGCAACCCAGCAGCGCCGTCACCTGAGCACGGGCAGCTTCCACGGCGCGCCTGGTCGCGACGCCGTAGGGGTGATTGCTGGAAGGGTTGCCAAACTCCTCGTACAGATAAGGCTCCATCGCCTCGGCCACCTCAGGGACGATAGGCGTTGTGGCGTTGTAGTCAAGATAGATCGGTCTCATCTCTCAAATCTCCAAAATAGGTGCTAGGATGACAAACACACCCCCACCCACCATCATCGGTCCCATCCTACGAGTGCTTCCTCAATCCTGTTCATTGCCGCTCATCACCTCGGCTAATCCCTCCCGCGCCCCCATGGCCTCCATTTCACTCACCTTTGCCGCCAGCTGCGCCCGCAGGTCATCCAGCCGCGCCAGATCGCCGCGCAGGGCCCGGGCCTGCTCGGCCAGCCGTTGGCGGCTGGCCTCAAGCGAGGCTTTCTCGGTCAGGGCACGGCGGGCCGCCGCCTCGTCCGTATGCACCCACTCGCGGGCAGCCCGTCCCTTGTCGGTCGCTCGCTCCGCCAGTTCGGTCATCCGGGCCTCCAAATCGGCCAGGGCGCGGGAGGAGGCCTCGTGCGCCTCGTCGAGCTGCACCATACGCCCACGCACCTGGCGCAGCGCGGCCGCCGTCTCCCTACCCCCTGGCTGGGGTCGCTGCCGTCGAGGTTCGATCCGGTGCACGGCCAGGTCTGCTGGCCGCAGCACCCCTTGCTCGGCCAGGGGTTTGAGGGCAGCGAAAGCCGCTTCGCTCAACTCCCCCCGGCCGTACATCTCGTGAAGCTGCTGTGTCAGGTCCGGCCGAGAGGGCTGGGTGGTCGGAACGGCGCAAGGATCGCTGCCCCGACGGACTCGGTTGTCCGCCAGGAGCCGGTCGGCCCGATGGAACAAGTCGTTCAAGCCGGGTCCGCAGCCAAGCATCAGCTATGCCTCCCCCGCAGGCAGCCTTTCGGCGGAGACTTCGTCGAGCTCTTTGGACCCCCCAGGCTCAATCGTGGCGCTCGCCGTAGTCTCAGCCTTCAGCTGCGCCAGCTCCTGCTCCACGGCCGTCTGGCGGCTGATGCGGGCCAGCTCGCGGTCGATGTCGTCGCCGGGCTCGAGGGTATCTTCCAGGGCTCCCACGGCCACCAGCTCGTCAATGGCTTCCACGCGGGTCTGCATGCGCCGAATGCGCGCCTCGGCCCGCTCGATCGCGTGGCCCACGTCGGCCAGGTCTCTGGAGACGCCGCTCACGGCCTCCTTGACCTGCAGTTGAGCCTTGGAGCTATCGTACAGGGCTTTCAGTTCCTCCTTTTTGCCCTGGAAGAGCTCGATCTTATGCCGCAGCGTGGCCTGGCTCGTCTTCAGGCTCTCCACCTGGGCCTCCAACGAGGCGATGTTGTCGTTCAGCCCGGCGAGCCGCTCCTGGGCGGCCGCCTTGCGCTCCAGCGCCCGCTTGGCGAGATCCTCGCGGTCGGCCGCCAGGGCGTCGCGGGCTTGACCTTCGTATTTGGCGATGGCCCGCTCCAGCTGCGTCCGCTGCATCGTCAGCCTGCGCCGCGCGGCCGCCGTCTCCACCAGACTGTCGCTGATCTGGCGCAGGCTGGCCTTGAGACGGGTCACGCTGTAATCCAGACTGGCCCGCGGGTCTTCCAGTTGATCCAGGGCTTGTTCGGCCTTGGCTCCAAAAATCGCTTTCAGTCGCGCAGTAAGACTCATCTTAGTCCTTCCTTTATCTCGATCCAGAGCAAATGCGCTCTGGCTATTCTCCGGGCAGGTCGGCGCCGCAGTAGGCGCAGCGCACCCAGCCGGTCTTAACCGCCCGGTGACATTCCGGACAGGCTGTCAACAGCTCCGCTCCACATCGGGGGCAGAGCACGAAGTCCTCCTGTGTCGGGTAGCCGCACCCCGGACAGGAGGCAGTGGCAGACGCCGCAGTCTCCGGCACATGAGTCTGCTCCTCGACTTGGTGCGTCGTCCGATCATGTCCACAACAACCCATATCTCTATCCCTCCTCGTCGAATTCAAGAATGCCGATGAAGTCACCT
>CAZQXX010000326.1:0-2893 GCA_964597105.1 uncultured Anaerolineales bacterium | reverse complement strand
CCTGGCTGATACAGGCCGCCCAAGAGATCGTCTGGCATGGCGCCGACGCCCAGGCGGAATTGAGCGAGGCCCAGCGCAAGGCCGACGCCTACCTGGAGTGTCTGCACCAGCGGGACGATCCCGAGGACGAGGCCAGCGCCGAAGCCTGCTTCGAGCAGGTAGACGCGCAGTGATCGCCACCTTCTCGTGCCGTTGCGCGAGAGGCTTCCCGTTTGACAAGCTGCTCACCTATGGCACGACATGACGCTTGGAGGTGAAGTAACAGCTTATGCCGATCCAATCTAGACCAGACAAAGCGGTCTTCTCGTTGGTTTTGCTTCTCGCCCTTGTCACTGCGGCCTGCACCGCTCCGAAGAGCGAGCCAACCGCCTCACTTACCTTCACCTTCGCCTGCCCGAACAGCGACCTCACCGTCTACCAGGACGCCGCCGAGGCATTCCAGCAGGCCAACCCCTCTATCGAAGTCCGCGTCATCCCCCTGGACCAAATCGTCTCCTTCCCCCTGGAGGACGAGACGGACACGCTGGGACCGGTGCGCCAGCTCGCCTCCCAGGCCGACGCCTTCATCTGGTCCACCGACGCCGTCGAGGGCGGGCCGCCCGGCCTGGTGCTCGACCTGACCACTTTCATTGAGGCCGATGGAGAGCCGACTGAGGACGACTTCCTGACGGGCCTGTGGGATCACTTCCAGTGGCAGGGCCGCACCTGGGGACTGCCCGTCGGCGTCGATCCGCTCGTCCTGCTCTATGATCCGACCGCCTTCGAAGCGGCCGGGGTGGAGCCGCCCGCTCCCGGCTGGTCCTGGGAGGAGCTGTTCAGCGCGGCTCAACAATTGACCCAGCGGGAGGGAGAGCAAGTTGTGCGCTACGGCTTCGCCGACTACGGGATGGACGGGATGCGCTCCTTCGTCGAGACGCAGGACGTACAGCTAGTGGACGACACGGTGCAGCCATCGGTGCCCACGCTGGACGACCCTCGCACCACGGCGGCGGTGGAGGCCTATACCGACCTGGCGCTGGAGCACGGTGCGATGCCCAACCCGGCCGAGCAAGCGTACGGAGACAGCTTCGGCGTGGTGGAAAGAGGCGGGGCGGCGATGAGCGTCACCCTGGGCCGCTTCTGGGCACAGAGCAGTCGAGACGGCGAACTGGGAATAGCTCCCCTGCCCGGGAAGAGCCCGGTCGGGCTGACCGGGGCCTTTGTCAGCGCTGGCACGGCTCATCCGGAGGCAGCCTGGCGATGGCTGAGATTCCTCAGCCGAGAGGTAGCGCCGCCCCACCAGCTCCCGGCCCGGCGGAATCTGATCTCCAACGCGCCCTTCACCGCTTCGGTAGGGGAGGAGACACTGGAGACCTTTCGCTACGCGGCGGAGCACGCTCTACCGCCGGTGCACCCGGCGGGGGTGGAGGAGCTGCTGCGCCAAGCGGCGGAGCGGGTGTTTGATGGCGAAGAGGCAGACGAAGCCTTGGACGAAGTCCAGCGGCAAGCGCTGTCGCTGGGCTCGGCGGGAGAGGCCGAGTCGCTGCCCGTGCCCACCCCCGCGCCGACCAGGGAACCCGCCGAGACGATCACCTTCGTTGCTTTTGATCGCCGTGTCTATGGACCACTGGTGGAGGCATTTCGCGAAACTCATCCAGAGATCGATGTCACTGTGAAGACGTCGGTCGATTTCGTGCAGCCCGACGATCCGCCGTCGGAGCTGATTGAGGCCAGCGGCGCCGATTGTTTCAAGGCCGCCTTCCCGGCGTCCGCGCCGGAGATTCAAGCGTCTGTGTTGAGCTTGCAGCCCTTCGTCGATGCCGATCCTGGTTTCCCGCTGGACGATTTTCTCCCTTCAGCACTAGAGCAAGTGCGCTATAACGGCGACGTGTGGGGCATCTCGGCAAGTGCTACGACTGACGTGCTCTGGTATAACCAGGAACTTTTCGACAAGGCGGGCATGCCCTACCCCGCGGGGGATTGGTCGTGGAACGATGTCTTCCTGGCGGCCGATCAACTCGCCGATGGGGCGGGGGAGGATCGGCAATACGGCTTTCTCTTCTGGCCCTACCGATCTACCTTCCTCGTGCAAGGGCTTGGTGGGCCGCTGGCGGATCCTGATACGACACCACCAACCTTTCGCTTCGACGATTCGAGCGTGATTGTCGCGGCGCAGCAATTGGCTGCCCTGGTCGAAGAGGAGATTGCCCCCACACCCCGGGAAGCGGATGTTACGCACTTCGCCGAGCTCATTCAGGGCGAACGAGTCGCTATGTGGGTATCGGTGGCAAGATCGGCGTGGGAGAACGAGCACGTTCGACCGGTGGCTCTGCCGGCGTCGGGCCGTTGTCTGGGCAGCAGCAGGTCGTTCACCGCCTACTACATCGCAGCCGACACGCCTCATCCCGAAGCGTGCTGGACGTGGTTACGTTTTCTTTCCAAACGTGCCTCTCAACCGCCCGTCAGCCTGCCCCCGCGCCGTTCCCTGCTGACCTCCGATGCGTTTAGCGAACGAGTGGGACCTGATGCCCAGGCGGCGTACGCGGAAATGCTGACTTGCGAAAGGCCGAGTAACCTAGTTGAGCTCGAGTGGGAGAAGCCGTCCCTTTGGAGTACGGTCGAAGGCTGGCTGATACCTGCACTGGAGAAGGTGATCTGGCACGGCGCCGACGCCCAGGCGGAATTGAGCGAGGCCCAGCGCAAGGCCGACGCCTACCTGGAGTGTCTGCGCCAGCGGGACGATCCCGAGGACGAGGCCAGGGCCGAAGCCTGCTTCGAGCAGGTAGACGCGCAGTGATCGCCGCCTTCTCGTACCGTTGCGGGAGGGCTTCACTTGACAGGCAGCCCCACTGCAGCATAATGAAGACGCCGTGGAGGTGAACTATGCAACTTCCCCGAATCCGATATCTTTCGC
>CAZQXX010000325.1:0-2901 GCA_964597105.1 uncultured Anaerolineales bacterium | reverse complement strand
TGGCGCCGGGCGGAGTGAACACGTGGCGCTGGACGGTGTCGGCGCCGCAGGCGGGCACGTACCGCCCGGTGGTCAACGTGACGGTCCGCTGGGAGCCGGAGGAGGGAGCGGGCGCGGCGGTGGAGGAGCCGGTGTGGAGCCGGGTGCTCACGGTGGAGGCGCGGGGGTTCTTCGGGCTGTCGGGCCCGCAGGCGGATTGGCTGGGTCTCGGTGGGTCAGCGCTGGGGACGGTCGCCGGGCTGCCGTTTTTGGAGAAGGTGTTGACGACGGTGTGGCGGCGGCTGCGGGGCCGGCGGGGAGACGGGGCGGACGAGGTGGGGTAAGCGTGGCGCAGGCCGCGGAGTGGCCCTTCGGTGGGTGGTTCGACAGGCTCACCAGGGGCATCAGCACAAGGTCGCCCGGCCCGAGTAGGTGAAGCAAGAGGCCCCCACCACTGTCATTCCGACCGGAGTGGAGGAATCTCTACCATCGATAGCGCCTCGACCGCCGGGCCGAGGGATCGTCGGATAGGATTGGAGGGGAGAGGGGCTTGAGCATCAGGGCGGTCATTCATCTGCACGGGTTTCTGTCGTCGGCGGCGTCGACGAAGGCGGTGTATTTCGGCGAGCGGTTCGCGGAGCGGCCCGGCGTGGACTTCCACGCCATCGACTTCAGCCCCACGCCGGTGGATTTCGAGTATCTGACGGTCACGGGGATGATCAATCGGCTGCGCCAGTTCGCCCTCGATCGCTCGCTGGTGGGGCCGGGGTCCGAGGCCGGGCCCGTGGCGCTCATCGGGAGCTCGTTGGGCGGGCTGGTGGCGGTCCGCTACGCGCACCGCTTCGGCGGCGTGGCCCGGATGGTGCTGCTCGCGCCGGTGCTGAGCTGGTTCTCCGGCGGGCTGCTGAGCGAGAAGGAGATGCGCGCCTGGGAGGAGGCAGGGGTGGCGCCGGTGGACCATCCGGCGTTCGGGAGGGAGGTGCCGCTCCGCTTCGATCTGGAGCTCGACGGACGGCGCTATCGGGAACCGGTGCCCCCGGCGGCGCCGACACTCATCGTCCACGGGCGGCAAGATGAGACGGTGCCGGTGGCGCACAGCCGGGCCTACGCGGCGGCGTATCCGGACCAGGTGCGGTTGGTGGAGGTGGATGCGGGGCACGATCTCAACGCGCACCTCGAGGGGATCTGGGAGGAGATGGAGCAGGCGATAGTAGGAAACGGCAGGAGTAGGGAGTAAGGAGTACGGAGTAGCGAGGGCGCCACTCCGCGATGCTTCGTGGCCCACTGCGTGGGCCGCCCACCGCGTGGACCGCCCACCACCTGGGCCGCGCACTACGAACGGGTAGGGGCCGGCAGGCGACTCTTCGACAGGCGGCTGGACAAGCTCATCCGGGACCTCCGAGCTGCTCCAAAAGAATCGCCAGAACTCCCTTTTTTCAGCCCCGGAGGGGCTTTGCCCGGGCCGCTCTGCGGGCCGCTCACAGAGTGAGCCTGAGCCAGGGGCTTCAGCCCACGGCGGACCTCGCCTCACTTCAACCCCCGGCGGGCCCCGCCTCACTCGCTTCACCCCTCCCCTCGCCTGATTCTCGGGAGAGAGGAGGGGTGCGTGGGTTCGTCGTCTTGCCGGTTACTCAACTGACTCAACTGACAGCGGCTCCGGCAGGGCGTGGCGGTACTGTTCCAGCGTGGGCGTGCTGGCGGCGCCGGCCTTCTGCAGCAGCAGCCCGAAGGCGCCCAGCACCTGCTCGCCGCTGAAGGCGCAGTGGCCGTAGCCGAGGGCGGGGAGCAAGGTTACGTCCTCCCAGGTCCCCGCCGCGAGGACCCGGTAGGCGTAGATCAGCTCGTGCCGGTACGGGACCGCCGGGTCGTGGAGGTTGTGGAGCGTCACCAGCGGGGCGTTCACGTGCCCGGTGGGCTCGTAGAAGGCTCCCGTGTAGGCTATGGCGTTCTGATCTCCTTCTACCCGCTCCAACCCTTGGTTCAACAGGTCGTCGTTCATCGAGCCGCTGTACCATGTGCCCATGTTGTCGTAGGGGACGCCGCCGGTGGTGCCGATGGCATCGTTCATGCCGAAGATGCTGTAGAACAGGATCTGGAGAGAGGTCTCGACCGCGCTGTCCCCGAGATTCAGCCAGTCGAGGGCCGCGTCGGTCACGTTGAAAAGCTGGTAGGTCTTGAGCGGGTGGGTCGAGATCTCCTCGACGATCGTCGGAGCATAGTCGGATTCCCAGTCTAGGTAGGCATAATCCGGCACCTGCGCCGCGCCGAAGCCGAACACGTCGGGGAAGAAGTAGTCGAAGACGACGCGGAAGTCGCCCAGGAAGTTGACCTGGTAGGGCATGCCGCCGACGGGGCCGCACAGGGCCAGGCCGCCCTGATAGATCTGGAAGTCCTGCTCGATCTGCTGGACGGTGATCAACCCGCCCTCGGAGGCGCCGACGAGGATTACGGGGATCTGCCTCTCGGGGTACTGGTTCCTGAAAGCGGTCACTAATATGTCGAGATCGGTGTCAGCGTGCTCCACGGCATAGCCGTTCTTGCTGTAGCTCGTGGTGGCGAAGGCGAAGCCCTGATCCAAGAGGTACTCAACCAGACTCTGCCCCTCAATGGTCATCCGGCCCAGCTCCTCTTCAGGCAGCGCCAGGGGTTTCTGTGGGGCTACGTAACCATGAGCGTAGACGACCAGCACATCGTTCCAGTTCTTCTGTGGGCGGGGGACGCAGATGACCGTGTGCTGCGTCTCCCCGCCGTGACCGGGCATCTCCGTCTGGGTGCACGCGTTCCTGGGCCAGAGCGGCGACGGCTTCTTCGCCACCACGGGCGACGTGAGCCCCAGGATAAGGGCGCAGAGGAACGCCACCTGAACTGCGCGAATAACCCATGTCTTGGTTCTGTGCAACATGATATCCCTCCTCACGCCAG
>CAZQXX010000324.1:0-2909 GCA_964597105.1 uncultured Anaerolineales bacterium | reverse complement strand
CCCCGCTCCAGAACCTCCAGCTGGTAGGGAATCCCGGCCTCCTCGGCGCGCTCGACGAGCAACCGCCGCACCTTCGGATGGGCGATCATCCCCCGATCCTGCACCTTCACCGCCGGCCCCTCGCCCAGCTTCACGGCCATCGGCTTGGACTCGGGGGTATCCCCGGTCCCGGTCACATCGACGGCGATGCCGATGTCAGGATCGATGCCATAGGCCGAGGTGCGCGCTCCGCGCAGGCCGACCTCCTCCTGGACGGCGAAGACGACGTAGAGGTCGTGGGGCGTCTCCTCCAGGCGGCGGAGGGTCTCGATCAGCACGGCGCAACCAATGCGATCGTCCATTGCCTTGGACACCAAGCGAGTCCCTCGGGTCGTGAACGGACGGACGAACACGGCCGGATCGCCGACCTGGACCGGGCAATCGTCGCGACTAGTAGCCCCGACGTCGATGTACAGCTGCTCGAGTTTGGGCACCTTATTGGGGTCGTCCCGCTTCTGCTCGAGGCCGATGACGCCAATCAGACCGTCCTCAAAGGCGACGCGAGACCCGATGCAGGTGAGTGGGCTTACTCCACCGATGGGGGTGAAGCGCGCAAATCCCTTCTCGTCGACGTAGGTCACCATCACGCCGATCTCATCCATGTGCGCGTCGAGAAGGACCCGAGGGCCATCACCCTCTTTGTGGGCGATGAGGCTTCCCAAAGCATCCACCCGAACCTCGTCGACCAGGGGCTCAACCTCGCTCCGAATGGCCTCTCTGATCTGGCCCTCGGTTCCTGAGGGTCCGTACGTCTCCACCAACTGCTTAATCAATTCGTTCACCGATCGTTCTCCCTCACTTCAACGTGTCGCGCGTCAGACGAGATAAGGACTCACGCATCAGACGCACCGTGTTTTCGAAATCATCGAGACTGAGAAGCGCCACCGGGCTGTGGATGTAGCGGCTCGGCACGGCCACCGTCGCGGACGGCACACCCTCGCGAGCCAGATGGATCGCGCCAGCATCGGTCCCTCCTTTGCCCGGTTGTTTGATCTGGTAGGGAATGTGCTGCTCCTCCGCCGTGTCGACCAACAGACGCACCAGGCGCCGGTCGGCGATGAAGGAGCGATCCATCACGGTGATGGCGGGGCCTTTGCCCAGCTCGGTGGTCGGGCTGACGTCTTTCTCCTTGGGGATCTCGTCGGAGATGGTGCCCTCCAGGGCGAAGGCGCAGTCGGGGTTGACGGCGAAGGAAGCCACCCGGGCCCCTCTCAAACCAACCTCCTCCTGCACGGTAAAGGCGGCGTGCAGGTCAAAGGTGAAGGGCTCCCCGCGCAGGAGCTCTATGAGGACGGCGCAGCCAGCCCGATCGTCGAAGGCCTTTCCGGTGACGGTCGTCTCACGCTCCTGGTACTTCGTGTCAAAGGTGGCATAGGTGCCCAGAGGAGCGAGCTTCTGCGCCTCATCCTTGCCCTTCGCGCCGACGTCGACCACTAGATCCTCTATCTTGGCTACTTTGTCTGCCTCACCCGACTCGAGCAGGTGAATGGGCTTGACCCCGATCACCCCAGGGATTCGCTCCGAGCCAACCACAAGAAGGGTGCCAGGGAGGAGACGGGCATCGATGCCGCCGACGGCCCGCACCTTCAAGAATCCGTCATCGTCGTGACCGACGACCATCAAGCCGATCTCGTCCATATGGGCGGCCAGCATCACCCGCATACGGTCCTGACCGGTGCCACGCTTTAGCGCCAGGACATTGCCCATGGCGTCGATCTCGACCTCGTCGACGTGGTCCCGCACGGTATCGAGCACGATGGCGCGTACGTCGTCCTCGTTACCCGAAACGCCAAACGCCTCTGAAAGCTCTTTCAGTATCATTGTCGTTCGTTCACTTCCCAGGCCAGCGTGTCCAATAGATCCTGTCCTGACTCCTTGACAAAAGCCGCCAACAAACGCCCGGCTCGCTCCACGTCCGCGACAGCCAGGGTCTCCACAGGCTGATGCATATAGCGCAACGGGACGGAGATGAGGGCTGTTGGGACACCCTCGCGGGTCACCTGAATGGCCCATGCGTCGGTGCCGCTGCGCCCGGGGATCGGATCCATATGATAGGGGATCTCACGATCCTCGGCGACGTCCTTGAGACGCTTCACAAGCCTGGGATGGAAATTCGGCCCGATGGCAATGGAGGGTCCCTCTCCCAGTGGGAGGGTGTCGGACTTCGGCGCGTCGGGCTGCCGTCCAAATGTCACGTCCAGGGCGATCGCTGCATCCGGTGCGACGCCGAAGGCCGCGGTGATCGCCCCCTTCAGTCCCGTCTCTTCCTGAGCCGTCGCCACAGCAAAGACATCCCAGGCGTGCTGAATCCCCTGGAGTCGCTCCAGAGCGAGGGTGATAGCAGCCACGCAGGCGCGATCGTCGAGGGCCTTGCCTGCCACGCGACGGTTCTTAAGCTCCGACATCTCGCGGCGAATCGAGATCAAGTCCCCGACGGATACGAGCTCCTTCACCTCCTCCTCGGGCAACCCGACGTCCACGAAGATCTTGTCCCATGGAACGGTCTTCTTGCGCTCCTCCTTCGGGAGCACGTGAGGCGGGCGCGTAGCGACAAGCCCGTGCAGGTCGCGGCGCCCGTGGACCGTGACCTCAAGGCCGAGCAGGACGCGTCGGTCGGTCCCCCCGACGCGGGCGATGCGCAGGAATCCCTGCTCAATGTCGGTGACCATCAGACCAATCTCGTCCATATGAGCTGCCAACATCAACTTGGGCCGTGGCTCCGGTCCCGTTCCCTTCTTGAGGCCGATAAGGCTTCCCAAATTACCCTCGTGCATCTCATCCACGAACGGCTCCCAGGTCTGGCGGACCAATTCGCGGACCGGGCCTTCGAAGCCAGCGATGCCCTCGGCCTCTGAAAGCTGCTTCAACAA
>CAZQXX010000323.1:0-2928 GCA_964597105.1 uncultured Anaerolineales bacterium | reverse complement strand
TGATTCTGGGACGGGAGGCCGGCGAGGAGGCGCTGGAGGATCTCAGGGAGGAGCTCGGGCTCAACGATCCGCTCTACGTTCAGTATGCAGACTGGCTCACGGGCTTCGTCACCGGGGACTGGGGGACGTCGTTTAGCACCGGATCCGAGATCCGCCCCCTGGTGATGGGCCGGGTGGGCAACTCCCTGCGGCTGGCTCTGCTGACACTGGTGATCTCCTTGCCCCTGGCCCTTGTCCTGGGCGTTATCGCCGGGCTCAATGAGGACACCGTTATAGATAACGTCATCAGCATCTCGACGCTGTCCGTCGTGGGGCTGCCCGAATTCGTGACTGGCCTGATCCTGATTCAGGTCTTCGCCTTCGCCCTGAATGTCCTGCCGGCCACGTCGTCTGTGCGACCGGATGCGTCCTTCATTGAGGTGCTGCCGGAGCTGATCCTGCCAGCATCGACCGCGACCCTCGTCCTTCTGGCCTACGTGGCGCGGCTCACGCGGGCCGGCGTCATCGAGGAGCTGAAGAAGCCCTATGTCCGCACTGCAGCCCTGAAGGGGCTGCCTTTCCGAACGGTGGTCTTCAAGCACGTCCTGCGGAACGCGCTCCTGCCCACGATCACCGTTGTGGCTATCAGCTTCGGATGGCTGATCAGTGGACTGGTCGTGGTGGAGAACGTGTTCAACTACCCTGGGATGGGGCGCCTGCTCGTCTTTGCGGTCGACCGCAACGACCTCCCCGTCATCCAGGCAGTGATTATGGTGACGGTGGTGGGGTTCGCCTCGGCGAACCTGGTGGCCGACCTGCTATACGGGTTGCTCAACCCGCGCATTCGACTCGGAGAGTGATACGAGATTCACACCGATCCGGGCGCCGACAGTGTGCGTATCGAGGAATGGCGGCTCGCTAGAGAATCGAGAGCGACAAGGACGCAACCGTGAACCTGGAAGACCGGGAACTGCTCGTCGGTGAGCGCCAACAGCGCTGGACTCTGGTGGCGATGATCCTGTGCTCGGGAATCGTGTTCCTCCAGTCCACGGTGATCAACGTAGCGCTACCCAGTATGGGCCGGGCCCTGGGCGCTGGCCTGTCAGGTCTGCAGTGGGTGGTCGATGGCTACTTGCTCACGCTGGCGGCTCTGCTCATTCTCGGCGGGTCGCTGGGCGACCGGTATGGCCGCCGCCGCATGATGATCGTGGGGTTGATTGGGTTTGGGGTGACGTCGATCGCCTCCGGCGTGGCGCCGACCACGATCTGGCTGATCGGGGCGCGGTTCCTCCAGGGAATAGCGGGTGCGCTCCTGGTGCCTGGCTCCCTGGCTATTATTCGAGCTGTCTACACCGACCGGGAGGCCCGGGGTGAAGCCGTCGGGCAGTGGTCGGGATGGTCCGGAGTCGTTACCGTGGTGGGGCCGCTGGTGGGAGGCTGGCTGGTGGATAACCTCTCGTGGCGCTGGGTCTTTCTGGTCGTAGTCCCACTGATCGCCGCTGCGCTCTGGATCATAGTCACCTCCGTTCCGGAGAGTCGGTCAGAGGATGCCCCCAGACGGTTGGACTGGCTCGGAGCAGCGCTTGCCGCGCTCGGTCTGGGAGGGCTCGCCTACGGGCTCATCGAGGGCCCCGCGGTCGGGTGGACGGCGCCGAGTGTGCTGGTGGCTCTCGGGAGCGGCCTTCTGAGTCTGGTCGTCTTCCCCATTGTCGAGGCCCGGAGAGAGTATCCGATGGTCCCCCTGGATCTCTTTGAGTCCCGGAACTTCACAGGAGCGAATCTGACCACCCTTGGCGTCTACTTCGCACTTCAAGGAACGACGTTCTTCGTCGTCATCTATCTTCAGAACGTCGTGGGCTACTCGGCACTGGCGGCTGGCTTGCTATTGGCTCCCATCTCGCTTCTGTTGCTGCTTCTGTCACCTGTCTTCGGTCGGCTGTCCGCCGTGCGGGGTGCTCGGCTGTTCATGACCCTCGGTCCTCTGACGTCTGCCGTTGGGTTGCTGCTGTTCACCCGACTGCACCCAGACGCTCGATTTGTGACAGAGGTCCTACCGGCCGTGGTCGTCTTTGGGCTGGGAATGTCCGCGACCGTGGCGCCCCTGACGGACACGGTGATGTCGGCGGTCTCTGACCGGCGGTCTGGTGTGGCTGCTGCGTTCAACAACGCGGTGTCCCGCGTGGCCGGGCTCCTGGCTGTTGCGGGGCTGGGGGTCGTGGTCTCCTTCACCTTCGGCACCCTCGTGGCGGCCCGTGTCGACCAGTCTTCCCTCGGCCCCTCGGCGATGGAAACCATTGAGGAGCTGATCGAGGAGCCAACCGGCGACTTCGAGGTTGACCAGTTGCCGGCGCGAACCAGGGTTGCCGTGACCTCGTCCTACACGATCGCTTTTCGCCGGGCGATGGTAGCCAGCGCTTTGATGGCGGCCGCCGGTGGGGCGGTGGCGGCGCTCACCATTCGCGACACAGAAGATCGGACAGAAGGAGGAGGTGAGCGGGGAGACTAGTGTGCATTGGTGGAGGGAGCCGTTCGAGACGTTCTGGGCCGTCCGGCGCGAGACATGCCGGGCTAACGACGATGGAGGGAAGGTCAGTCGAGGCTCTATGGCAGCAGGTCTCTGGATAAGGTTGTGCTCTTGGACGGGTGGTCGTTCGCGTAGTAGCGACGAAGCCCCCTAACTCTAGCTGATTGGAAGCAGTGACAGGAAAAGGAGAAGAATCACATGGCATCCTACAAATACCTCGTTATCGGTGGCGGGCTCGCTGGGGGCAGAGCTGTTGATGGCATCCGACAGGTCGATGCCGATGGGCCGGTCGCCCTCGTGACTCAGGAAAACCACCAGCCGTACGAGCGTCCTCCCCTGTCGAAGGAGTACTTGAGACAGGAGGTCGGGCTAGACCGCGTCTACGTGGACGAACCGGAGGCGTACGAAGAGAAGAACGTCGACAT
>CAZQXX010000322.1:0-2958 GCA_964597105.1 uncultured Anaerolineales bacterium | reverse complement strand
AATCCCGGCCGAGTAGCGGACGAGTCCTGGCGGGACGCCGGCAGCAACCATCTCCTCCTCTGTGCATTCAACGTGGCTGGTCAAAGCTGCCGGCCCAACGACCGTCTCCACCTGGCCGAGATTCGCCGCCAGATACGCCAGCTGCAAGCGGGGAAGGAATTGTCGAACGGCCTCCATTCCTCCCTTGAGGCTGAAACTGAGAACACCGCCAAACCCCCTCATCTGCCGCGCGGCGATATCGTGCCCGGGATGGGTCTCCAGACCCGGATAATAGACTTCTTCGATCCTGGGATGGCCTTGGAGGAAGCAAGCCAACGTCATGGCGTTCTCGTTCTGTCGCTCCACCCGGAGCCCGAGGGTCCTGATGGTGTGAAGCAACAGCCCGGCACTGTGAGCCTGCATGGAAGGGCCAGTCAACTCGCGGTGTCGGTAGACGATCTCGACCAGGTCGCCTCGACCACAGAGCACGCCGCCCAACACGTGGTTGTGTCCGGATAGGTATTTGGTGGCGCTGTGGATGACCAGATCGGCATCCAGTGCAATCGGGTTCTGGTTGATGGGCGTGGCGAAGGTATTATCCACGACGGTGATAGCCCCTGCCTCGTGTGCAGCCTGGTTCAAGCGGCGCAAATCAACCACCTTCAGCATCGGATTGGTCGGGGACTCCAGGTACAGGAGATCGCACCCCTGCTTGATGGCCCTTTCGATCGCCTGGTGGTCATCGGTCGGACAGACGGTGCACTCGATGCCAAAGCGAGGCAGGATCTGTGTGAAGTGGAGATAGGTCGCACCATACGCGTCACGAACGGTGACGGCCCGATCGCCCGGGTTGAGGAGAGCGAAGAGGGTCGTGCTTATGGCTGCCATACCGGTGGCGAAGCTGGTGGCACTCTCCGCGCCCTCGAGCGCGGCGACTTTCTCCTCCAGGTGCCGGGTGGTAGGGTTGGAATTGCGGCTATAGATGTCACCGGCAGCTTGTTTCAGCGCCACCGCGCGCCAGGTATCCAGGTCCGGGTAGGCAAACGCGGAGCTCTCCACGATCGGCGGTACGACAGCGTTGGTCGCGGGATCGGCCTGGCTGCTCAAGTGTACGGATCGGGTCGAAGGACCTAGGTCGTGCTTCATACTATTACCTCCTGATGGGTTGTCTCGCAAAGTGACTGTGGCGCCTCCTGTCTGTCGTGACGTCAGGGGTCAATCGACACCCCAATCTCGGTGGAGTAACCGCACGACGCTCCCGGCCAGCACAGCGACGCCGATAGGAAGGGCGGATTCATCGAGATCAAAGGTGGGACTGTGGAGAGGGCGGAGCTGGTCGCCCGCGCGGACGCCGAGGAAGGCCATCACCCCCGGGACCTGGCGGGCCAGATAGCTGAAATCCTCGCCGTACATCCGCGGTCGCGGCTCAAAGACCGCGTCGGGCCCAACGATCTCTCTCGCCACGCTCTCAACGACCTCGGCAACGCCAGGGTCGTTATACGCGGCCCGGCTGTAGCTCTCAATCGTCAGGGTGTAGTCCCCACCGCTCACTCGAGCGAGTCTGAGAGCACGTTCGAGCTCATAATGGAGCTGTTCCTGCACGTCTTCGTCGTAACTGCGAATGCTCCCAGTGATGCGCACTTTATCAGGGATCACGCCGGAGGCTGCGCTGGCGTGCACGGACTCTATGGCGATGATGGCCGGCTTCAAAGGATCGATACGGAGCGCCCGGACATTCTGAACAGCGTTGATCACCTGGGCCAGAATCGCAATGGGGCTGACGCCTTCGTGCGGAAGTGCACTATGCGAACCAGAACCGATAATGGTGGCCGAGAAGGGGTCGACTGCCGCCGTGACGTAGCCGCGTCGAACCCCGATGGTCCCCGAAGCGGCTGAGCTATCGACGTGCAGGGAGACGACGGCGTCCAGGCCATCCAATACCCCGTGCTCGATCATCCGGAGCGCACCGCCTTTGCCCTCGGCGTCACGCCCTTCCTCGGAGGGCTGAAACAGGAATCGTATCTCGCCGCGAGGCCGGCCGTCAAGCTCAACAAGCAGCTGGGCCACGCCCAACAGCATGGCCACGTGGGCGTCGTGGCCGCAAGCGTGCATCACGCCCGCAACCTGTGAGGCATATGGAACGGCATTCGTCTCCTGTATGGGGAGGGCATCCATGTCCGCACGGACACCGATGGCGGGACGACCTCGACCCAGATGACCGACCACGCCGGTCCCACCGATTCCCGTCTCGACCGTCAATCCTCTATCACGCAGGACATCGGCCACCAGCCGGGCGGTGCGGCGTTCCTCGAAACCGAGCTCCGGGTGCGCGTGGACGTCACGGCGCCACGCGACGAGCTGATCCTGAAGAGTGCGCGCCCGCGCCAGAACTCCCAGCACAATGGCCTCCTCTCTACTGAACCGTCTCCGTCACCACGCCACTCGACACGCGGTCCGGGAAATAGCAAGCGGTCAGATGGTTTGAGCGGCCAAGGGCCTGCAGCGAAGGCACCTCCTCCCGGCAGCGCTGCTCGGCATAGCGACAGCGCGGGTGGAAGGGACAGCCCGATGGCGGGTTGCGGGGGCTTGGGATCTCACCCTTCAACACGATGTGCGCTCTCCTGTCGCGCAGCCGGGGGTCGGGGATCGGGATGGCAGACATGAGCGCCTCGGTGTAGGGGTGTTTGGGGTGCGTGAAGAGGACGTGCGTGTCGGCCAGCTCCACGACCTTCCCCAGGTACATGACGGCCACGCGATCGGCGATGAAGTGGATCTCGTTCAGGTTGTGTGTGATGATGATGTAGGTGAGATCGAGCTGCTCACGGAGACGCTTGAGCAGATTGAGCACGCCGGCGGCCACCGAGACGTCCAGCCCGGCCGTGGGCTCGTCGGCCACCAGGATATCGGGGTTCAGAGCCAGCGCTCGCGCGATGCCGACGCGACGGGCCTGCCCGCCGGAGAGCTGGTGCGGATACTTGT
>CAZQXX010000321.1:0-2961 GCA_964597105.1 uncultured Anaerolineales bacterium | reverse complement strand
CTTTTCAATCATCAAAATCCGGCAGGGTGGTCCCCTTTTAGATTATCAAAAACAAGGATCAGGGTCCCGCCCGGGGGCCAGGATGCGGGCCACGCCCCGGAGGACGCTGGGGACATCGGCCGCGTGGTGGAGGGTGCGGACCATGGTCAACGGGCCGAAGGTGGGCCCGGCAAAAAGATGGCTGATAGGAGGCGCTGGCCCACGGGATTGAGCGACGTGAAGAGCGCGTTGGAAATGGAGGGTCAGAACAGGGGGCTTTCAGCGAGAGGACGTCCTATGCCCGACAGTGCAGTCGACGCCCACAGATTGATCCGGTATGGGGGAATCGCGTCGTTTGAGTTCGCTCGGCCGTGGGTGGTGAATCTATTCGCTGGTCAGATCCAGATGGGTCAAGACGGTACGCACGCGCTGGATGAAGGCTCCTGGCCGGAGCACCGTGACGTCTGGATGTCCAGGCTGGAAGTCGTCCACGTTGAAGGTCACGAGCCATTGACAGCGCTCGCGGACGGCTGCTACTAGGATAGGCAAATCCTTGGGATCGGCGCTGTCGGCGTACGCCGACAGCGCCTCCTTCGATGGATTCGGGACGACACGGAGGGACCGCTCAACCAAGAGGCGAAACGTGGTCAGCGCCTGGGGGATCTTCGCGTTGAGGTTCCGTTCGACCTCGACAATGGCCTGGCGAGACGTGACGGCGTCGATGAGGGTGATCTCGCCCATTCGCAACGTGACCAGGCTGGCGCCGTGCTCGCTCGGGGAGGCTGAACCGGCGAACATCACGTCTGCGTCGACGAAGACGCGAGGCTTACTCCTCGTCGACATAGGCCTCAGCGTGATAACGCTCGCGCTGCTCTCGCAGCCCATCGAGCAACTCCTCAGTGGTCAGCCCGGCCTCCAGACGGAGACGTTCGATCTCCTGCGCCAGCTCAGGTACCAGGCTCACCATCCGGGTGAGGACAAATACCCCGTCCAGATCAACCAGGCGGAACGTATCCCCTTCCTGGATGTCGTACTTCTCTCGCAACTCGGCCGGCAACGTGACCACGCCGCGCTTGCGTACTTGAACGGCTGGATCACTCATCGGGTTTCCCTCCTGTCTGTATTTCAGACACTACTGACTATCTGCCTTGTCATAGTATACCACAATAAGCTGACAGGTGCAATGCTTGGAGCTGATCTGGCGGGAGTAAGAATTCTGACGCCAGTGACCTTCGGGGGATCTCGTGTGATGGATGAAGGTCGCGAGATGCGGGCGGCCGACAGGGTGACGTGATACAAGTCTTCAGCAGAAGCCATAACCGTCTGGAGCACATAAGGTCTGAGCTGGCCACGAGAGGGGATGCTTCTGGGAGGGGGTGACCAGATACCTCCGGAGAAGGCTATCCAGGGATCTCCTCCCGGAAGTCATAGACCCCGTCGCAGACGGCAAACCGCGCCCCGCAGCTCTCGCAGGCCAGCTCGTCCTCCCTCTCCTCCAGTCCAAGCGCGCCGCAGGCGGTGCAGCGGAACATGTCTTCCTCCAGGGCTACCGGCCCATTTCCCTCGGCCTCGCAGCGGACGAAGACGCTGGGCGACACGGGTGCCAGGCCTCCCGGGCGTTGGCAGAGGCGGTCGACGGCCACCAGCATCCCCGTGGGCACCAGCCGCTTGAGGACGCCCAGCCGGAAGGTGGAGACGGCGAGGCGCTCTCGGGCCGTGAGCCCTGCTTCTTCAAGTCGCTCCGCGACCCAGGCCGGGTGGAAGTCGAAGTTGAGCTCCACGAACTCGACCGGCTCCCGATCCCAAGGCGACCACGCCTGCCGTCCAGCCACATAGCGCGCCATGGCCTTGAGGTTGCGCTTGTTGGCGAACTCGAGGACCAGGGTCCCCCCGGGGGCCAGGATCCGGGCCACGCCCCGGAGGACGCTGGGGGCATCGGCCGCGTGGTGGAGGGTGCGGACCATGGTGACGGTGTCGAAGGCGCCCGCGGCGAAGGGGAGGCGGTAGAAGTCGCCCGCCACGTACCGGATCTGCGGCAATCCGTCCTCCCCTCCCTCCCCCCACAGCTTCTGTCCCTCGCGGAGCTGCGAGAGGGCGTAGTCGAAGATCACCACCTCATCGTACCCGCCGTAGAGGGGCATCAGCCGCCCGTACCCGCCGCCGATGTCGATGAGGCGCCGCCCGGTGGGGGGCAGCAAGCGACGCAGCGCCACCCGCTCGGCCGCGTCCTCGTAGTCGCGGCCCTGGCCCCAGAACTCGGTGCGGTAGGCGGAGCCCTCGTAGTCGCAGATCGGGCGCTCGTCGGCGCGGCTCATCATCGCGCTACCCCGATCCCATCGGGGAGCCGGTCGACCTGCTCCCGCAGGGGTCGAAAGACGGCGCGGAGCTCCTCGACGGCCGGGTCGAGCCCGGCCTCACCGAGCTGGATCTGGACGGGCACGGCCATGGCGATGTCGACGGTCTGATCGACGGGGACGTCCATGCGGACGGGGATGGTCTGGCTCACGGGCACGCGCATGTCGAGGCGCACGGGCAGCCGCATCCCAGCAGGCAGCGCCAGCGAGACCGCCCCGTTGATCATCCCCCCGCCTCCGGGCAGGGTGAACCGGGCTGGGAGGCCGTTCAGCGGCACGTCCTGCTGCAACACCACGTCGGTGTCCTGCTCGATGGCGAGGACGAAGTCGATGGGCAGCGGCTCGCTGAGGGGCAGGGTGAAGGAGATGGGGGTGGTCTGATCGATGTCGATGGTGGTGTCGATGGTCGACTCGCCGAGCTGGACGAAGGCCGCATCGAGGTCGTCGAGGAGTGGCTCGACCATGTCCGTCTTCACGGCCAGGGCCCCCCGGACGGCGGGCACGCTCCCCAGCAGGACCACGGCCACCAGGACGGCGTTCACGGCGAAGGAGAAGAGAATGGCGACGTTCTTGAAGGCGGGCCAGATGTCCTTTATGCGCTCCACGAGAACCTCCTGTAGTCGGAACC
>CAZQXX010000320.1:0-2985 GCA_964597105.1 uncultured Anaerolineales bacterium | reverse complement strand
GCGAAGGAGAAGGGATGCTCCTCGATGCGGAAGGGCGAATGCCCCACGGATAGCCAGGCGAACTGACCGGCCTTGAAGGTGAGACCTTCGTGGCCCACCGGATCCAGAATGAGGCTCCAGGTGTCCCCCCGCTCCCCGATGACCTCGGCGACCCGGTAGGGACGCTGGAGGAGCATCCACGGTTTGATGACGCGGATGTAGACGATCATGGCCGCCCATATGGCGCCCAGGCCGATCAACAGCCAGCGTTGAAGCGGCACTGAGGTGTAGTAGTTGACGTTGAGGATGTGGTAGAAGGCGAGTCCGATGACGGCGATGGAGAGGATATCGTGAACCCACCGCCACGACTCATAGCTCATTCCAAGCTCAACTCGTCTGGCTGACGTCACCACGAGGGGGATGAGAACCAGGACGGAGGTGACGCCGGCGACGGCCCGCCACGGGGCGGTGAATACATTGAGCAGCTGGAGTGTGTAGGGGTTCTGGACGAATAGCACCAGCGGATGGGCCAGGGTCAGCAGGAAGGCGGCGATGGAGAGCCGGTGGTGGAAGGCGTAAAGGGTGTCGGACGGAAAGACGTCACTGAGGAACGGGAGCCGGGCGGTCGGGATGAACTGGAGGCCCATCAGGGACAGCCCCACGAATCCGAGGCCGACGGAGATTTCCCGCCAGAAGGTGCGGCCCTCGGGCCGAGGTGCCAGCAGGAGAATCAGTAAGGGGGCTGTAGCGAGTAGGAAGTAGACGCCGATCCAGAGAACTTGCTTGGTTGACCGTTTCATACTGTTTCCCCCTTGGGCTATGTCTATGTTCGGGGCTGCGCTCCCGGTGCGATTTGAGTTTTCAGGGAGATAGTATATACTACTTGTGGGCGTTGAGCAAATCCGAAACTGGGGCGCCAACCGGCCCGACGGCGGATGGGTCGTAGCGCGGAGATTGCCCTGTGGTCAGGCCGCGAAATCTCAGTATAGCGTAGGAGCATTCGGGAGACTGACCAGCACGACAGCGGATACAGAGAGAGAGGAGGATGACACAATGAACTGGGCTCGAATCGTCATTGGGGTCTTGGTCCTGGTTATCATCGGCGGCGTGGGCGTGTGGGGCTACGAGAATTTCGTCGCTCCGGAGTCGATAGAGGAGATCAGCACCAAATGGGCAGAGTCCGGCCACGCGGATCGTGAGTCGGAATCATTCGTTCACTGGGTCGAGGATGACCCGCCGGAGATCCCGGAGGCGTGCGCCAAGTGCCACAGTATGGACGGGTATGTCGACTTCGTGGGCGCGGACGGTTCGCCAGCGGGACAGGTGGATAGCGCGGTGCTGGGGGTATCGATCCTGAGCTGTCGGACCTGTCACAACGACCCAGCACATCAGATGACCGAGGTGACGTTCCCATCGGACATCGTGGTGGAGGAGGGTACTGCGGCGGCGAACTGCATGCAGTGTCACCAGGGACGGCAGTCGACGCCGGACGTGGACGAGACGCTGGCCGGGCTGGAGCCGGACGCAGTGTCTGAGGATCTGGGCTTCATCAACGTCCACTATGCCATCGCCGCGGCGACGCTGCTGGGAGGCGATGCCCAGGTCGGGTATCAGTATTCGGACGCGTCCTATGTGGGGCGCTTCGAGCATACGGAAGACTATGATACCTGCATCGAATGTCACGATCCGCACACCACCTTCCGGGACCCCGACCAGTGCAGCCCATGCCATACCAACGTCGTGGATGAGGCTGATCTGCGCGAGATCCGGGATAGTGAGGTTGATTACGACGGGGACGGCGACGTGGAAGAGCCGATCCTCAATGAAGTGACCACGTTCCACGAGGAGCTTTACGTGGCGATCCAGGCGTACGCGGAGGACGTGATCGGCGAGCCGATCGTCTACGAGGACAGCTTCCCGTATTTCTTCCACGATCCCGACGGGGGCGAGGTGACGTTCGCCGATCAGTACAGTTCCTGGACGCCCCGGCTGATGCGGGCGGCGTACAACTACCATTACGTGCACGAGGATTCGGGGGCATACACGCACAACGCGGAGTACGTGTTACAGCTGCTGTACGACAGCATAGAGGATCTGGCGGAGGTCACATCGGCTGATACGGGGGCGTTCGTGCGTCCCTGAGCGGCCGAGTAGAGACGTCATTTCGGCACACTGACGCGGCGCCATCAGGGCGCCGCGTCGCTGTGTCAGGGCCAGAAAGGTCAGTGGCCCTCGTCGAGCTCCACCATATCGATGAAGGCGCCGTGCCAGGTGTGGTACCAAACGCGGCCCGTTGTCCCGTGGACGCTGAGCATGCCCTCGATCTCGCCGTCCTGGCGGGTGTGGAGGGTGTAGTAGCCGTAGAAGGGGTCGGCGTGCTCCTCGACTGTGACGCCCGGCCGGTTCGTATCGAGCCATTGCTGGGCGATGGCAGCCGCCTCCTCGTCGGAGATCGCATTGGTGGAGCGCGACGTTCCCATCATGCCGCCCTGGCCGTGCATGCCGTAACGAGCGTTCCACATCATGTTGGGCCCTATCTCCGGCCCGACGGTGCCGGTCTCCTTGTCGATGAGCAATTCCATCGCGCCAATGCCCGTGTCGTGCTCGCGGGCGATGGCGTAGAAGTTGGCCTCGAACTCCATCAGCTCGACGACCTCAAGATCCGTATAGCTCCGAGACGCCAGGTAGCGCTCCACGGCTTGGTGGGCGTCCTCCAGAGTAAGAGCGGCCGCCGCGGCAGGGGCCTCTGAGGGCTGTTCGTACCTGCAGGGCAGGTCCCCGGATCCGCGAGAGCCAAGGCGCGACCCCGTGCCCCAGGGCATAGCGCCAGGGGTTCTACCGGTGGGGCACTCAGCGGCAAGCCGGGACGCGTCACCACCAGGTGCGTAGGGGGGCGCAGCGGCCCAGAGCTGGCGCCCCCAGAGCGCCCACCCGCCCACCAGGGCCGTCACGACCAGGGCCATCACGGCCACGATTCCGATACCAATCCACAATGCTGTCTTCATC
>CAZQXX010000319.1:0-3010 GCA_964597105.1 uncultured Anaerolineales bacterium | reverse complement strand
CAATGAAGCCGGAAACTGCAGGGAAGGTTAAGTTTGGAGTTTGGGGCCTTATTTGCGGGGCAGTCATCGCAATGATCATAGGCTTTGCGTGGGGTGGTTGGACAACCCTGGGAACGAGCAGAGAAAGGGCCGATGATGCGGTTGTGGCCGCCCAGGCCGCGATCTGCGTGGCCCAGTTCATGCGAGAACCGGATCATGAATCCCTGCTCAAGGAATTAAGCGAGACCAAATCCTGGAAGCGGGACGATTTCGTCAAAAAAGGGGGCTGGGATAAGATGCCGGGTCAGGAAAAGGCGTATTACGGCGTGGCCGAGGCCTGCGCCAGCGGACTGGAGAAGATTGCGGATAAGTAAGTGATCAGTTCTACTTGACCTGCATGAGCAGTCCCGAACGCCAAAGTCGGGCAAAGGCGCTCAAGCGGCTCAATCAAGACATCGCCAGGTGCGGACTTGTGAAGACCAGAACCAGGGCCTTACCTGGCGAGGGGCCGCTTTCTCCTCGGATCATAATGACGGGTGAGGCGCCTGGGGAGCAGGAGGATCTGCAGGGGGCGGCCTTTCATTTATTCGCCGGGTTCTGATCCTCCGTTGTTCAATGTTTTTGCAGGACTCGGCTCAAGCTCAATGACGGAAACCGGTCCAAGTTCCTGGAACTGCTTTTTCAGTTCGTCTTTTTGATCAACGCCCAGTGTGGTCAGCCGTTTCGGCTGCAGGTATTCCCGGGCCGCCCGGATTACGTCCTCGGTGCTCACCTGCCGGATGGCCTCGGTGAGCTTCTGAAAGCTGTCCGGGGCCATGTCCCGATAGGCATAGAACATGCGGCGTTCGAGGATCTCTTCCGGGCGATCGTATCGAAAGACCAGGGAGTTGAAGAACTGGTCCTTGGCCTGGTCAAGCTCCTCCCGGGTCACGCCCTCCTGGAGTCGTTCCAGCTCTTGCCGGACGGCGGCAACGGCCTCGGCTGAAGCTGCGGTCTTGGTCTGCAGCCCCACGAAGAACATGCCGGGATAGAAGTAATGGCAGTCGTAGCGGCCGGATACGGAATAAGCCAGCCCCATCCGGGAGCGGACCTTTTCGAACAGCCGTCCGGAAAAGCCTCCGCTCAGGATGGTGTTCATGACCTGGAGCTTTGCGTAGTCCGGGTTTTGGCGCCGTCCGCCCAGGTGGCCCATGAGGATGAAACTCTGATTCACATCCGATTTGGGCGCAACGTGAAAGGACTGTTCCGACGTGACCTGCACGTCCGGAAGTTCGATCCGCCGGGTCTGCCCTTTGGGGAAGACCGAACATGATAGGAAGTTGCTTTTTGAAGAGCATAGTAGCTGAAAACGTGATTGTGTGTCAAAGAGAAAACGGCAACAACATACTGTGGCCAGGAAAACGTCCCATAACGAAAGCGTGTCTGGCAGGTCGAGAAGGAAGGCTGGCTATCCGTTTGCGGGCGAGAGGGAGGGAATCGGGAGGCCGTTTTGGGCGCACGAACCCCCTGCCGGGGAGAGAAGCCTTTCCCGTGCTATGCAGACCAGTCGATGGGGAACCCCGGGTCCTGGTTGAGGTCGTCTTCCCAGGCAGGGACCTGGGACAGGCCGGTATCCAAGGCAATGTCCGGGGGCGGTGGAGGGGGTGGAGGGGGTGGAGCCCTTGGCGTCCGTTTCCACAGCCCCAGATGGTGTAGGATCTTCCGGATCACCTCCTGATCCTCGATGAAGGCCAGGATGCGCATGGCCCCGCTGCACTTGGGGCAGATCAAGGGATCCACCTCGTAGATCTTCTGAATCATTCGGGCCCACTCCTTCCTTGAAGGAGCGGATGATGCCTCATCAGGATGAAGGACCGTGGGCAGTGCGTCGTCTTCCCCCCTGGCTTTGCGTTTTCCCCTGCACACGTTACTGTAGTAGCCGTAGTAGCGGACCATCTGCTCGCCCTTGTTGGGAACGTGGGAGCACATGGCCGCGAGCCATTCCAGGGCGTCTAAGGATCGGTTGCGTTTCCGTCCCGGGATTCGTAGATGACACGGGCTTCCCGGGGAAGATAGCTCATGCGCTCCTGCGCAAAGGAGGCGCGGATGATGTAGCGTGCCAGGTTTTCCATTGACTCGGCATGACGGGGCAGGATGCGGGGGCCGGCGTGGACATGGAATCCTGAATGCCTCCACCCCATGAGGTTGTCGATGAGCTCCGGGCGGATCTTTTTCCGGCGCAGGAGCATCCGGAACACCTTGTGGCGGAAGAGCTCCTCGACGGGCTTGACCTCAGGCCGAGGCGCGACCCGGAACATGTCCCTGCCGTAGAACCCACCGTCGGCGAGCAGGATGTGGCAGTGGGGATTGAACTCGAGCAGTCCCCCGAAGGTCTGCACGGCGATGACCGCGCCGGGCTGGCAATCTGCACCCGGCAAGGCCTCCTGAAGGGACTGCTTGAGGGTCTCCCAGGCGCACCGGCTGAGATCGCAAAGGAGCTTTCGGTCATAGAGAAAAGACCGGCGGAGTATCTTCGGGATGCTGAAGACCCAGTGGCGGTGGGGTACGGCTTTAACGACCTCCTCGAGAAGCCACTGGCCGAATTCCACCACCCGCTTCTGATGACATGACGGACAGAAATGCCTCCTCTTGCATGAGAAAGCAAGGAGGTACTCGTGGCCGCAGGAATCACAGCGGACCCGGGCGAAGCCGTTCTGGAGGGCGCCGCAGTCGAGAAACCGGTAAATGACGTTTCGTACATACGGGCGGAAGAATCCGTATTGGCGGGCAAAACGTTCATCGCAGACCTGTTCCAGGGTCTCGAAGTGATCTTCCACACACTGATAAAAGCCAGTGGCCTGCGGTTTCCTGGAGCGGTAGGGTGTGGGTTGCGGGGAGGCATGGTTTGGCGATAACATGCCCCGCGGGAATATTGTAAGTTTAACAGAAAGTCAACGCCGGAGCACCCTGTGGCAAGGTGTTTTCCTATTCCTGAAACCTCAAGGATTGCTCTGGAATACTGGCGATGTTAGGCAGTCCTAACTGTGCATGA
>CAZQXX010000318.1:0-3032 GCA_964597105.1 uncultured Anaerolineales bacterium | reverse complement strand
ATGACTGCCACAATTCTTACGATTGATGATGACGATATGATACGCTCTTTCTTCAGCGGTCTCCTGGAGGAGGAGGGCTATGAGGTCCTATCCGCTGGGACAGGAGCGAAAGGGGAGATGCTGCTCCGACAGAAACCGGTGGATGTGGTACTTCTTGATCTCCGTCTCCCGGATATGGACGGCCTGACAATCCTTCGCAGGATTAAGCAGCAAGATCTCAACGTCCACGTCATTGTCCTCACCGCCTACAGTGCTGTGCCCAGCGCGGTGGAAGCGATGAAGCTCGGGGCGTATGACTACATAGACAAACCCTCTGATGCCTCCAAGCTGAAATTGATCATCAAGCGGGCGCTAAAAGAGCTCGCTATGCAGCGGGAGATCGAACGGCTTCGACAGAAGTCCGGGGGATATCCTCAGGGTTGGATCGTCGGCGAGAGCGAGGAGATGCGTCGTATAGCCAAGCTGGTGAGCAAAGTGGCTCAGGGAAAGGCGACGGTCCTGCTTCAGGGCGAGAGCGGCACTGGCAAGGAGGTCGTTGCGCACGCCATTCATCGTCAGGGTCCGCGGGCCGACAAGCCCTTTACGGTCGTAAACTGCGCTGCTATCCCTGAGGATCTACTGGAGAGCGAGTTGTTCGGCTTTGAGGAAGGGGCGTTCACGGGAGCGACGCGTCGAAAGAAGGGCCTGCTCGAGGTCGCTGATGAAGGAACCCTTTTCCTCGATGAGATCGGTGAGATGGCCCCAAAGATGCAGGCCAAGATTCTCCGCGTACTTGAGACCAGAATGCTTCGTCGGGTTGGTGGTACCAGCGATGTAAAGGTCGATGTGCGCTTCATCGCTGCGTCAAATCGCGACCTGAAGAAGGCTGTCAAGAACGGTACCTTCCGGGAGGATCTGTTCTATCGACTGGGTGTGGTTGTGATAGACCTTCCGCCACTGCGCGAGCGCATCCAGGATCTGGAGCTCTTCGTTCCTGCCTTCATCGACGAGTTCAATCGCTCCATGGGTAGGAAAGTCACCGGTGTGTCGAGCAACGCTCTTGAGCTGATGCGACGTTACCCCTGGCCCGGCAATATCCGAGAGCTGCGTAACGTCATCGAGAGGGCGATGGTTCTCTGCGAGGGGGAGGAGATACAGCCGGCGCATCTTCCCGCGGAACTCAGTGATGCCTACGGAACTCTGGATAGAGCCGCGGCGTCATCCTCGCGCCCTGATCTTCCATCCAGTGGCGTCAGTCTCGAGAATGTGGTCACCGATCTGGAGCGTCGCTTCATCGTGCAGGCTCTGGAACGCACCAACGGCAATCAGACCGAGGCGGCTGAACTCCTGTCAATTTCGCGCGATCAACTGCGCTACCGTATGGAGAAGTATGGCCTCACCTGACCACTAGAGGGCCTGAGCTCGTGGGGATTTTTCCCCACATCGGGGAATACTCCACTCTCATTTTAGCCTTGTCCCGCTCAGGCTATCTCCGTTGTTGACGATCTCGTCAGAGATTTCAATCCCCCCTCCGGCGTCGCGAGCGAGCGACGTTGGGTTCTTTTCTCTGATCCCCTATCTCATCCTCTGCTCTTTCACCACGTCTCTGCCTTTTTTTCTATCGAACCCCTAACCCCCATATGTGCCGAAACTGTGGCTGCCTACCCGAACATATAGGGGGCAGCGTTCGGCTATTCCATTCTTTGTCGTAACGACTCACTATCCTTTCAGCGGTGTCCGGGTCCCTCATCGGGGTGTGTCCCCGGGACGGCCAGCCGGATTCAGGGGGATTTCTCCACGTTGATCTGTTCCTCTTCCGTTGCCGGACGGGGTGCTGGCACGATTCTTGCAACAATATAAGGGTGAATCAACCGGGAACTAGGATCGTAGAGGATGGGTATGAAAATCGCTATCTGGGATTCTTGGAAAAATCTGGTCTTCTTAGAGCCGACGATGCCGGAGTATCTGCTCCTCGCAATCTATGGCGGGCTGGCGATATGGCTCCTCTTCCGCGCGCGCCACCAGTTCGTCCGGGTCACCCGGACCTCGCGCCAGACGGCGCTGCTCGTGGCAATGCTGGTTGCTCCACTGGTGACCACCCGTCTCTTGGTTGTCCGGTTCTCATCACCTGCGCTGCTCCCTCCTCCAAACGTTCCACTTCAACCGCGCGGTCCTTCTGCTCCGCTGCTGAGCCTCTTTCCTGTCCTGGCCGCTGGGATCTGGCTTGGATCGGGCCCGGCGTTTCTGGTCGGGGCCATCACGGGAGCTCTACGAACGGGCGCCACAACTGGAGGTGTAGCTGATCCCTTTCACCTTGCCTTCCTCGGTTTCATCATAGCATCTCTCCTTCGCCAGGAGTATCGGGGCCGTCTGGAGGCCGCCGTTCGCCAGCCCCTCGTCGCATCGCTGGTTGTCATGCCGATTGCCAGTTTCTTGCTTCTGCTCCCCGTCTGGGCCCACGTGACGGACTCGGGCCTGGCAGGCCTCGACTATGCACTGCAGGTGACCAGAGTTCGCGTCGGTTGTACCCTTCTTGGGGTATTGCTGGCGGCCGGGGTGTTTCAGATCGCGTGGGTCGTATCTCCATCGCTACGTCCGGTTCAGACCGCACGACAGGTCTCACCTCTCCGGCGTAGCTTAAGCCGCAAGTTGGTCGTTGTCGTCGTCCCGGTGATCGTCGCTATGACACTCGTTCTCGTGTACGCGGTGACCACAATCACGCTCAATGGAGCAAGAGCACAGGCAGTTCGCGATATGGCGCAGGATGCTCAAAGCGCCGCTGAAGAGATTCCCAATTTCATCTACACTGGCCAGGGTCTCTTGGCGGAGTTCGTCCGGGATCGTCGGTTGATCGAGGCGGATGCGCAGGAATCGGAGAGACTGCTGGAGAGCAATCTCCGCATTGGAACGTTCTTCGACCAGTTGATGCTCTTCGGTCCCGATGGCGAACTCGTCGCGATGTACCCTCCGGCCCCTGCTGGCGATTCGATGCTGACTGGACAGGAGGACGACCTTCTGAGCCGGGTGCTGAGAGACGGAGCCCCGCAGATCAG
>CAZQXX010000317.1:0-3048 GCA_964597105.1 uncultured Anaerolineales bacterium | reverse complement strand
CTGTCCGGGTTGTCCCCATCGGAGCACGTTCTACGTGCTGGGGAACAAGATGAAGAAGACGATCGTGACGGGGGGCATCGGGTGCTACAACCTGGGCGCGCTGCCGCCGTTCGACGCGACGGACACGATGGGGGCGATGGGGGCGAGCATCGGGGTGGCGCACGGCCTCGACATCGCCGGTATCCCGGACCCATTCGTGGCCGTGATCGGGGACTCTAGTTTCTTCCACGCGGGGATTCCGCCGCTGTTGAACATCGTACACAACGGCGGCAACAGCACGGTGGTGATCCTGGACAACCGGACGACGGCGATGACGGGCCATCAGGATCACCCGGGCGTGGAGCAGACGTTGATGGGTGGGTCGACGCGGATGGTGGAGATCGAGGACGTGGTGCGGGCCTGTGGGGTGGAGGACGTCCACAGGGTGGATGCTTTCGACATCGACGCGATCGAGGAGACGTACGAGGCGGCGCTGGCGTACGACGGCCCTTCGGTGGTGATCGTGGAGGGGCCCTGCTACTTCGTGGGGCCGGGGGCACAGGGGACGTACGAGGTGGATACGGAGACGTGCATCGCGTGCGGGACGTGCTTCAAGCTGGGGTGTCCGGCGATCAAGCACTCGAAGGAAGTGAATGAGAAGACCGGGCGGGCCAAGTCTGAGATCGACCCGGTGCTGTGCGTGGGGTGCGACATGTGCGCGCAGGTGTGCCCGGTGGAGGCGATCCACGCGGTGGATGGGCTCGAGGAGAGGGGGTAGGTGCTGTGGACACGCTGAACTTCATGATTACAGGCGTGGGTGGTCAGGGGACCATCCTGTCGAGCGACATCCTGGCGGCGGTTGGTGTGGAGGCCGGCTACGACGTGAAGAAGTCGGACATCCTGGGGCTTGCCGTGCGAGGCGGGTCGGTGCTGGGGCACATTCGGTGGGGGGAGACGGTCCATTCGCCCATTGTGCCGGAGGGGCGGGTGGATTATCTGATCGCCTTCGAGGTATTGGAGGGCATGAGGCGGCTGCCCCAGTTGAGACCGGAGGGGACTGTTCTGCTCAATGAGCAGGAGATCCACCCGGCGAGCGTGAGCAGCGGGCTGGCGGAGTATCCGAGCGAAGAGGCCGTACAGGTGGCGTTGGAGGCGGCGACGGAGAAGGCCTTTCGGGTGCCGGGGTTGGAGATGGCGCAGGATCTGGGGAACACGAAGGTGTTGAACGTGGTGCTGTTGGGGGCGCTGTCGGGGCTGCTGCCGGTGGAGCCCGAGATCTGGGAGGACGTGCTCCGTGAGCGGGTGCCCTCCCGTTTCACGGAACTGAATTTGGATGCGTTCCATAGCGGACGGTCGTGGATCAAGGAGAGGATGTAGAGAATGCGCATTTTCGTGGTCAATCCGAACACGTCTGAGAGTATGACGGATCACCTCCGGCGGGAGCTGGAGAGGGTCAAGCGGGCGGACACGGAGCTGACAGTAGTCTGCTCCGAGTATGGGCCCATCACCATCGAGTCGGCCTACGACGAGGCGCTGGCTCAGCCGGCGACACTCGAGCGGGTGCGGCAGGCGAATGAGGAGGGATATGACGCTGTCATCCTGGCGTGTTTCTCGGATCCAAGCCTCGATGCGGCGAAGGAGATCTCGGAGATTCCGGTGATCGGCATTGAGGAAGCGACGATGCACGTGGCGGCGATGCTGGGGCACAAGTTCTCGGTGACGACCAGTGGGCGGAACCGCGTCCCGACCCGGGATCTCCACGTCCGCGAGCACGGCCTGGAGAGCCGATTCGCCTCCACGCTGGTGCTCGACATGTCGGTGGCAGAGATGGACGCGAACCCGGAGAAGGCGAAGGCCCGCATTCTGGAGGTCGCCCGGGAGGCCGTCGCGGAGGAGGGCACAGAGGTGATCATCCTCGGGTGCGCCGGGCTGGCCGGCTACGCGGAGGACGTGGAGAGGGAGCTGGGCGTCGTGGTGCTGGATCCGAGCAGCGTGGCCCTGAAGGTCACCGAGGCTTTCGTGGATCTGGGGCTGCGCCACAGCAAGGTGGCACGCTTCGCCACACCGCCGGAGAAGGAGATCAAGGAGAGACCCTGCTGCGGATAGATGGCTTGGGCCGGCAAGACAGGGTCCACCGGGCAGGGAGCACGATTCAGCTGACCTCGTGATAGGTCAGTCTGATCGTCCTGGTGTTCGGGCATAGCAACAACGGAGACAGAGCGTGAATGAGTCACTGATCAACCTTACGAGAGGGAACCCGCCGACGGATGTCTTCCCGGTGGAGGATCTGATCGCGTGTGGGGAGGCGGCTCTGAGGCGGGATGCCTCGGTCCTCTTCCAATACAGCCACGCGGGCTACCCGCCGCTGCGGGAATGGATAGCGGAGCAATATGACGTGACGCCGGATCAGGTGCTGACCGGGAACAGCTCGCTTGAGGTGTTCGCGATGATCACGGAGGTTCTGCTGCCGCGCGGCGAGCGGGCCTTTGTGGAGTCGCCGTCGTACGATCGAGCGATCACGCTGCTGCGGCGGAGGGACGCGGACGTGGTGGGCATCCCGCTGAGGACGGACGGGATGGACATGGACGCGTTCGAAGCGGCGCTGGCTGAGAGCCCTCCGATGCTGGTGTACGTGATCACGGATTTTCAGAACCCGATGGGGGTAACGACGAGCCGGGAGAAGCGGGAGCGGTTGGCGGCGCTGGCGAGGGAGTATCACTTCTGGATCGCGGAGGACGCGCCCTATCGCCGGCTGCGCTACCGGGGGGAGGACGTGCCCTCGCTGTGGTCGCTGGCGCCGGATCGGGTGCTGCACATGTCATCGTTCTCGAAGATCCTGGCGCCGGGCCTCCGCCTGGGTTACGTGATCGGCCCGCGGGAGGTTATTGCGGAGCTTGGGGAGTGGGCGGTCGATTCGCACATCGGGCCGGTGCTGCCGACGCAAGGGATGGTGTACGAATACTGCCGGCGCGGGCTCCTGAAGGAGAACATCGAACGGTTGAAGGCGGTATATGCCCCGCGGCTGGAGACCATCCTCGGTGCCCTGCACGAAGGGATCCCGGAGGCGGA
>CAZQXX010000316.1:0-3062 GCA_964597105.1 uncultured Anaerolineales bacterium | reverse complement strand
CCCACGATGAGTCCCTCCTGGATAGCCAGCTCCAACTCCGCTGACACCGCCTCCGCCGGGCGGACGATACGCTCCTCGCCATCGTAGCCAAAGAGCCCTAACTGGCAGTGATAGAGTCTCACCTCCAGTTCATCGGCCGTCTCTCCTACCTCGAGGGGGCCTACGTTGAGGTTCTCGGCGATGCGAAAGGCCATCCCGCAGCTAAGCTTTCCGTCTCGCACTCGCTCCTTAACAGCGTCTGCGATTCTCTTGTCCATTGTCGCTCTCCCTCCGTCGAGTCAAGTCTAGATGTACCCGAAGTGTGCTGATTTTGTGTGAGGAGATCCTGGTTAGCCCATCCAGCGGGCGACTTCCTGCCTCATCCTCTCGCAGTCAGGAAGGGATCTACTCCCCGACGATGTGTTCGTAAAGGGCTGCCAGCTCCTCTTCGGAATAGAAGTAGATCACCAGCCGTCCTCCGTCCCCCTTGCGCTTGAGGCTGACTTTCGTACTCAACGCCTCCCGGAATCGACTCTCCAGCTGTCGCACCTCGGGGGACGGTCGCTGGCTCGGTTGTTCCCCTTCGTCCTGACGCCCAAGCAATCGACGCACCAGCTGCTCCGTCTGACGGACGTTCAAGTCCTGGTTCAGGACTGTCTTAAGGGCCGCCTCCTGGGCTGCTGCCTTCTCCAATCCCAACAGCGCCCGTGCGTGGCCCTCGCTGATCTTCTCCTCCAAGAGGGCCTGGCGCACGGGTCGGGACGCCGTCAGCAGCCGGAGCGTATTGGTCACCGCTGTGCGGCTCTTCCCCACCCGTTTGGCGATCTCCTTCTGGGTGAGCTCGAACTCGTCCGCCAGTTGCTGGAAGGCCATCGCTTCCTCGAGCGGGTTCAGGTCGGAACGCTGAAGGTTCTCGACCAGCGCCAACTCCAGCATCTTGCTGGGGGCCACGTCCTTGACGAGGACAGGGACCTCGGACAGGCCCGCGACGCCCGCGGCACGCCAGCGGCGTTCCCCGGCGATCAGCTGGTAGCCGTCTACTGTCTCGGTCACGACGAGGGGCTGGATGATTCCGTGCTCTTTGATTGAGGCGGCAAGCTCTGCCAGGTCCTCTTCACGAATCGGCGATCGTGGCTGGTGAGGGTTCGGTGAGATGGAGCTGAGCGGGACCTCGAGCACCCCTTGCGTTACGTCACCGTCTCCCTCTCCCGTGGTAGGGATCAGTGATTCAAGTCCTTTGCCCAGTCCTATCTTCCGTGGTGACATCGCTCGCCTCCCTGATCAGGCAGCTGCAGACGCCGCGGGCAGGCGTCCGTCGCCGACCAATACCTCCTCTGCAAGCGCCGCGTACGCCTTCGCGCCGGCTGAGTAAGGTGCGTGGACGCTGATGGGTACTCCAAAACTCGGTGCTTCACTCAACCGCACACTGCGTGGAATGATGGCATCGAAAACCCGTTTCCGGAAGTGGTGCCGTACCTCTTGAACCACTTGTTGCGAAAGATTGGTGCGCGCGTCGTACATCGTCATCAGCAAGCCGCGTAGCGTCAGCTCGGGATTCAGCGCTCTGCGCACCAGTTTGATTGTGCGAGTCAACTGAGACAGGCCCTCCAGCGCGAGATACTCGCACTGCACCGGGATAATCACTGCCTGCGCGGCTGTCAGACCGCTCACGGTCAGGACGCCCAGACTTGGAGGACAGTCGATGAGCACGTAGTCGTAGGCATCATCCAGCTGGTCGATCGCCAGGTAGAGCCGGTGCTCTCGTCGAGGCAGTCCCACGAGTTCGACTGTCGCGCCGGCCAGGTTAGGGGATGAGGGCGCCAGCTCGAGCCCGGTCTGATCCACTGATTGGATGGTCTGGGAAAGGGGTGTCTCATTGACCAGCACGTCGTACGTGGAGGGAGAGGCCTGGAGTTTGTTGATCCCGAGCGATGAGGTCGCGTTCGCCTGAGGATCTATGTCCACCAGGAGAACACGCTGACCCTCTTCGACCAGGTACGCGCCCAAGTTGACCGCCGTCGTGGTCTTTCCCACTCCCCCCTTCTGGTTAGCCAGTGCGTAGACGATGGGCACCGCCCACCTCATCTCCCAATATGCTCTGCCTGCAGCGAGCGACGTCGCCTTTGCGTGGCGTGCCTGAGAGCCCGGGGCGAGTCACTGACCGGGCAGCAATACAGTTGGCGAAGCGAGCGGCAAGCCAGGGTCCGTGTCCGCGTTGCAGCGCGTAGAAGAAGGCGGCCGCGAAAATGTCGCCAGCGCCGGTAGAGTCCACCTCAACCACGCTTAGGGGAGCGAAGTGGCGGACGTCACCCCTGGCGAAGACGGTGCAGCCGGCTGAGCCCTGGGTCAGCGCCAGTATGCCGGTCTGAGCAGCATAGTCGGCTACCAGGGTCCTATCTCGCCCCACATCCTCCTCGCTCAGTACCACAGCGTCGGCGTGGGGGAGTACCTCCTGTGCCTCTACCCAGCGGCGACGGGTCACCTGCCCCGTTTCGTCCCACGCTCGCATCCATCCCTGGGGGGTCACGCCCACGAACGCCCCTTCAAACGCCCGAGTCAGGGCTGGATCGCACTCTTGCGCCACCGGCCCTATGTGGGCGATCGCTGTCCGCCAGTTCTTCGGGACCAAGGCGGGTGCGAGAGGCTCGGCGGTGCCGTGAATGATCTGGCGTCGCTGTCCGTTGGTATAGATATTCTCAAAGGTCGTTGTCTCTGAAGCCGGGAGGTGAGCGATCAAAGCATCGCCGAGGGCGTCCCCTAGATCCAGGTCGATGCCAGCGCTCGTGACAACTCCGACCCGGCATCCCAGCATTGCGGCGGTACGCGCGGCATACGTCGCTGTCCCCCCTACTTCGGGGGAGGTATTCTTCAGATCTCGCGTGGCATGGCCGACGACCACGTAGTCGAGCTCAACCATTGGGCAGGCTGACGTGTCCAGTGCGTGGATCCGGTCAGCCCACGCAACTGCCACTGAGTGCCAGCGCGGTCACCAGAGGGAGACGCGCCGCTCAGGGGATATCGCCCCTAATCTTTGGGTAGAATCGTGACCCGCCGCCGATCCCCTTCGTAGATACTTTCTGTGG
>CAZQXX010000315.1:0-3087 GCA_964597105.1 uncultured Anaerolineales bacterium | reverse complement strand
CCATCAGCTGACGTACGAAGCGCCGCGTCACTTCGTGAGTGAGCCGTCCGTGTTCGTCGAACTTCTCCGCCGCCCGAGCGACCAGCACCTGGGGGCGGTTGACGGCGCGCATCTCGTTGTAGACGCAGACCTGACGGAGGTGCATCCGAGCCCTGACGGTCCCCCAGCTCCCCGTGGAGGCCCCCATAATGGCCACCGGAAGTCCTCGCAGCGGCGTGTCGTCCGGCGGTCGCGAGGCCCAATCGAGCGCGTTCTTCAGAACACCCGAGATCGAATGGTTCTACTCGGGCGTCGCGATCACAAGCGCATCGGCCTGCTGTATCGCGTCCTTCAGAGCGGTTACCGGCTCGGGATCTCCTTGGGCCCGCACGTCCTCATTGTAGAGCGATATGCGCTTGAGCGTCGGGTTCTCGAAGATCTCGATCTCCAGCCCATCGGGCGCTAGATCCTGGGCGGCGCGGAGCAAAGCGCGGTTATACGAGCCCGCCCGCAGGCTGCCGGCGCCCCCCAGTGCGTGCACCGTCTCATATCGTGACGTCGCCACTCAGTACCTCCCTACAGCGCGCCGGCGTCCGCGCCGGGATCGAAGTCCATGTTCGCCATGTGCTGATATTTCCGCCAGCGATCGACGACTGCTCTCTGTGCCTGATCCAAGAGCTCCGCCGCCCTGTCGGGATCGCTCTGCGCCAGCATACGATAGCGGTTTTCGTTGTAGGCATATTCCCGCAAGGGTACAGTCGGCTCCGGGGAATCGAGCTGGAGCGGGTTCGTCCCCTGTTCTCTCAGCCGCGGGTCATACCGGTAGAGGGGCCAGTACCCGGACTTCACGGCCAGATCCTCCTGATCCATCCCTGTTGACATATTGATCCCGTGAGCGATGCACGTGCTGTACGCGATGATCAAGGACGGCCCATCGTATGACTCCGCCTCGCGGAACGCCTGGATCGTCTGCCGGGCGTTCGCCCCCATCGCCACCTGCGCGACGTAGACGTAGCCGTAGGTCATCGCCATCATCCCCAGGTCCTTCTTGGGGGTCGCCTTACCGCTAGCAGCGAATTTCGCCACAGCACCCAGCCCCGTAGCCTTCGAGGCCTGGCCTCCCGTGTTCGAATAGACCTCGGTGTCGAGAACCAGCAAGTTGATGTCACGGCCCATCGCCAATACGTGGTCGAGGCCGCCGAATCCGATGTCGTACGCCCAGCCATCGCCGCCCACACTCCAGATACTCTTCCTGACGAGTGCGTCAGCGAGGCTGTACAGATGCTTCGCCGTGGGGTCGTCGGAGTCTCCAAAGAGCCCTTTCAACTCCCGTACCCGCTGCCGTTGGGCCTCGATCCCTGCTTGATCACTCTGGTCGGCCGTCAGAAGCCCGTGAGCAAGATCGTCGCCAATCTCCGGGCGCATCCGCTCGACCAACTCGCGGGCGTATGCCATCTGTTTGTCCGCTGTCAGGCGGAATCCAAAGCCGAACTCGGCATTGTCCTCGAAGAGAGAGTTGCTCCAGGCCGGCCCCCTCCCCTCCTGGTTAAAGGCCCACGGCGTGGTGGGCAGATTACCGCCGTAAATACTGGTGCAGCCGGTGGCGTTGGCAATGAGAGCCCGATCGCCAAAGAGCTGGCTCAACAGCTTCAGATACGGGGTCTCGCCACATCCGGCGCACGCGCTGGAGAACTCGAACAGGGGCTGCAAGAGCTGCACATCCTTGGTTTTCCCGAAGTCGAAATCGGCCTCCGGCGGCGCTTCCGGCAGCGTCCAGCGGAAGAAGTCCCAGTTCTCCCGCTCGTCGTCCCGGATGGGCAGTTGGGGCTCCATGTTGATCGCTTTCCGGCCCACCGCGGTCTTATCCCTGGCCGGGCAGACCTCCACACAGACGGCACAGCCGGTGCAATCCTCGACAGCCACCTGAACCGTGTACTTCTTGTCCTCCATTCCAGGCTGCCGCCAGCGGGCGTCGGTCGCCTTGAAGGTCGGCGGCGCGTCCTCCAGATAACTCGCGTCATAGACTTTGGAGCGGATCACGGCGTGGGGGCAGTAGAGCACGCAGCGGCCGCACTGAATGCATACGTCCGGCTGCCATACCGGCACGTGGAGACCAATGTTCCGCTTCTCCCATCGAGTCGTGCCGCTGGCGAAGGTGCCATCGTCGGGCATGGCACTTACAGGGAGAGAATCCCCTTTCCGCTCCATCATGACCGCCGTCACATCCCGGACGAAGGTCGGGGCCTCGCGCGGCACCACGGGCGGCACCTCAACATCACCGGTCGCCTCCGCTGGGACATCAATCTCGTACATGCCTTCGAGGGCGGCGTCGACGGCGGTGTTGTTCTTCTCTACAACCGCTTTCCCCCGCTTGCCGTACGTATCCTCGATGGCCTGCTTGATGTGGGCGATCGCCTCATCCCTGGGCAAGATGCCACTGAGCACGAAGAAACAGGTCTGCATCACCGTGTTGATGCGGTTTCCCAGTCCCACCTGCTCCGCGATGTCGTACGCATTGATCCCGTATACATCCAAATCCTTGTCGATGATCTGCTGCTGAGCGGAGCGGGGAATCAGATCCCAGGTTTCCTCCGGCGCGTGAGGGCTGTTGATCAGGACTGTGGCGCCCCCTTCGGCCCGCTCGAGGACGTCGAACTGTTCAAAGAAGCCGAACTGATGAATGCCCACAAACCCGGCATGGTTGATCAGGTAGGTACTGTGAATCGGTTCCGGGCCGAAGCGGAGATGGGAGACAGTGACCGCTCCCGCCTTCTTCGAGTCATACACGAAATAACCCTGGGCGTAATTGTCTGTCTGCTCGCCGATGATCTTGATCGAGTTCTTGTTCGCGCTCACGGTTCCATCGGATCCGAGGCCCCAGAACACCGCCCGCACCACGTCCTCTCCCTCAGTGCTGAAGCTGGGATCATACTCGATGCTCGTGTGGGTCACGTCGTCCTCTATGCCGATGGTGAAGTGGTGCCTGGGCTGTTCGTTGGCTGAATGGTCAGCCGCCATCTCGTCGAAGACACCCTTGATCATCGCCGGGGTGAACTCCTTGGAGGACAGCCCGTATCGGCCGCCCAGCACCCGGGGCATCTCGTCAAA
>CAZQXX010000314.1:0-3106 GCA_964597105.1 uncultured Anaerolineales bacterium | reverse complement strand
CGCTGGAGAAGGCGCCCTGACGCTTCCCCTTGTTCCGCGCCCGATCCACCCAGCGATCCGCCGTCGCGCCCGCCCGAAGCGTCTCCACGTACTCCTCTCCCAGCGGAGTCAGCCCCGCGCAGATCCACTCCACCGCCTGCTCGAAGGGTACCTTGACCTTGGTCTCGCTCAACGGAGCCTTGATGTCGTAGACGTGCAGCTCGTCGTAGCCCAGGGCCTCGCGCCGTATGCGCCAGTACCGATGCCAGGTGGGAAGGTTCTCCTTGAAGACCTCGATCAGGTTGTGGAAGACCTCGGTGGGGACGTTGTTCGGGAACAGAGACGCCTCTAGAGAGGACGGGTAGCGGCGGGCCCGCGCGTTGAAGACATCCCGCTTGAAACCCGCGGTCTGCAGGCCGGCCAGGGTGTTCTGAAAGGCCAGGTAGCCGTCGGCGTAATTCTGCCAGGCCGTGCGACGCACCTGCCGGTCCGGATCGGTGATGAGGTCGTCGATGCTGCTCTGCCCCACCTCTCGCTCCGTCCCATCCTCAGCCCGGGCGGGTTCAAACGGAAGATCAGCATTGGTCAACGCACTGTAGGTGGAGGAGGCGCCACTTAGCGGATCCGTGGCCATCGCCAGAACCTCTTCGACGTCGCTGGAGCGGACGTGCTCCTTCTGGCGCTCCAGGTCCTCCACGTAATGCCTGTAGATTGCCAGCTCGGGCTCCTCGTCCAGCCAGACATAGAGCGTGTCGAACCCGATCGACATGAGCTCCGGCTCGATGAACGCCGCCGTCGAGGCCGCCTGGGTTATCAGGCTGCGCGCCTGACCTGATCGGGCTGACGCTTCCTGGTTGGAGACGTCCACGGAGCTGTCCAGCATGGCGTAGACGAAGACCTTCTCCGCCAGCCGCATCACCGCCTGCCAGGTATCCAGACACTCCAACAGAGTCTCTGGCCCTTGTCCCAACTGGCCCTCAAAGGCAGCAAGCTCGGGCAGCCTCGCCTTCACATCCTCATACGCAGCCTCCCACTCATCGAGCGAGGAGAAGATACTCTCCAGGTTCCAGGTCTGCTTAACAGGCACTTCCTCGCGTGCCGGAAGAACGGTCTTGGGCATGATTCACTGACTCCTTTCGTCTCTGACTACGGGGATCGCTCTTTTCGGTTTTTCGTACGCTTCGTGCTCTATCTAGGCTTCATTGTATCATCGTCGCCGTCAGTCGACCAGCGCCGGAGACGACCATTCTCGTGACTGTGCTCTGGGTCCGCTGCAACAGGATCCTGGCGTTGTGGGAGAACTGCACGCACGCGAAGAGCCGCCTGTGAGCGGGCCCTTCCGTGCCCTGGTCTGAGGGATTAACGCCCAGTCATCGACGCCATGTCAAGGCCGCGTCACCTCATTGACGTCGCCCGGCGAGGTCAGACCCTCGGGCACAGGATCCGCGGGCACCGGGGGCTGTCGGATCATAGCGTTCCCGCGGATGTCCGGCCAGGCCCGGCCGCTCTCTCCTCGTGAGCTATATGCGAATGTGCTATAATAGGCGAGGCAAGAGAACAGTTGATCCAAAGGGAGTCAGCAATCTTCGGGGGGGCTATGTCAAAACGAATCATGTGGCTGCTCTTCGCCTTGATCTTTCTCACAGGCCTATCACTGGGCTTCGTGGGATCCGTCGTCGGTCCTCGACTGGGGTTGGTCGCGTTCTACGAACGTGCTGGCGGCTGGGCGCTGTTAGGACGAGCGGTCGTCGTCCTGCTTGTCCTTGCCGTCCCCGTAGGCTACGTCGTGTGGTTCATCGTGGGAGCCATGGCATCCGTCACATCAAGGAAGCGTGCTCACGTCGAGTCCCCCTTGCACTACTTCCAGCAGGGCGAGAAAAGCAGGATTGAACGAATCCTTGTCTCGACCGGAGGCGGACCTCACGCGAGATTCGGACTCCGCCTGGCGACCAAGATCGCGCAGGCCGGGGGTGGTGGTGTGACTCTGTTTCGCGTCCTGCCCGTGACGGAAGAGATAGACGTCGAGGCCGAGACACAGGCCCTGGAGGGGATGACTGATACAGTGATCAGCGGCGGGGTCCCGGTTCGAGCCCGAGCCGTCCAGAATGCGTCGGTCGTGGAGGCTATCCTGGAGGAGATACGCGAGAGTGAGCACGACCTCCTGATTGTAGGGGCCTCTGACGAAGGGATGGTGCAGAGACTTCTTTTCGGGAGCGTCCCAAACAGCGTCGTCGAACAGACGCCCTGCCCGGTGTTGATTGTGCGCAACCCATCGAGTTGGCAACCGACGGGGGAATGATAACAGCGACACGATCCCTGCTCCAGGTATCCCATCGTGGCACGCCGCGGCTGTGACGCACCACACAGGGCAATCACCCCGACACATAACGACCGGCTCGAGGGGTCCCTGCCCCGGGTGCCCGGAATTCGTTACCCACTACGTCTCGTTGACGCTCCAAATCCATCTGGTACAATACTATACGAGGTATATGCATGCGTCTTAAGGCCCGGTTCGACTAAGGCAGGCCCTGTGCCTGTCCCACGGCTATCCGAGAATCACGATTGATCGATATTTCACTAGTTGTTCCACGATTTCGACTACCGTCCTCTTTCGCACGGCGTCCTTTACTCAGTCACGCTTCTGTTGTACAATCCGTCGCATCACAGCATCCTAAATTGGGCAGCCAGAGCACACCCAGGGACCGCAGTCTGGCCCACACCGCGTGGTGTCGAGTCGCGACCCGAATGCTGGACAGTGATCGAGGATGAGAGATACCCACCCCTTCGCGCGTCAGACCCAATTCGTCACACGGCTCCTCACCAGGCCAGTAGAGGTCATCCGGAACTACCGCCGCGCGGATCTCCGTCCCGATCTCATCGCCGGCCTCACCGTAGCCGTCGTGATGCTTCCCCAGGCGATGGGTTACGCCCTCATCGCCGGCCTGCCGGTGACGATGGGTCTCTATACCGCCATCGTCGCCTCTGTTATCAGCGCGCTGTGGGGCTCGTCCAACCAGCTGCAGACGGGCCCGACAAACGCGATATCCCTGCTGGTGCTTTCTACCCTGGTGGGTATCGCGGAACCCAGGTCGCCCGAGTACCTCGCCGCCGCCGGGCTTCTCGCCGT
>CAZQXX010000313.1:0-3107 GCA_964597105.1 uncultured Anaerolineales bacterium | reverse complement strand
GCCGATGCTTGACATGGCAAGGTTCTTCACTATGATTGCCACACGATGCAAGGGAGATCCAAGGTGCAGCGAGATGATCGTACGTATCGCGCGCGATACGCGCGCGCTGATTGCCGGCCTGGAGTGATGGGCAGCGATGTGATGGAACGGGTGACCCTGAGAGGGGCCGCACGCGCTCGTGGTACGTGTCGCCGGGAGGCTGGGTGACGAGACTCGATCTCCCTGAATGGCCCTGGCGCGTGGTGCACGAGCTCTCTCGACGGCGGGCGGTGGAGACCTGGCTGGTGGGCGGAGCCGTGCGCGATATCCTCCTTGAGCGGCCAGTGCACGACTGGGACTTTGCCGTCGACGGCGACGCGATGGGGCTGGCCCGCGCCGTGGGTGACGCTCTGGGCGGTGCCTTTTTCCCGCTTGATGCCGAGCGCGGAACGGCCCGGGTCATTCTTGCTTCCGAGACGGATGGGCCGATAGAGCTCGACTTTTCACTCATCCGTGGAGGTACGCTGAGTGCGGACCTGGCCGATCGGGACTTCACCGTCAACGCGATGGCAGTGAATGAGAGTCGGGTGCTCATAGACCCTCTGGGCGGTGAGGCTGACCTGCGAGCGGAGCGGATCCGTGCCGTCAGTGAGAAGGCCTTCCGCGACGACCCGGTTCGTCTTCTCCGGGCTGTACGATTGGAGACCGAGCTCGGTTTCGAGACGGTGCCTCGAACTGAGTCGTGGATCCATCGGGATGCCTGGCTGCTGGCTCGGCCGGCGGCGGAGCGGAAGCGGGACGAGTTCGTGCGGGCCCTGGCAACCCCGGGCAGTGCAACCTTCATCGACCGGCTCGATGATCTAGAGCTGCTGATCCACGTGATGCCAGAGCTCGACTCTCTGAAGGGGGTGATCCAGACCCCTCCCCGTTTTGACGTCTGGGGGCACACCTTGAACGCGCTGGATACGCTAGAGCGGGTGATAAGGACCTTGGTCGGAAAGGCCGCGCGGGCGACCTCAGACGCCCAGGTCGATATCCCCGAGGTCGCCTGGGAGATGCTGGCACGTACGCTCGGGCGGTTTGCACCTGAGATAGACTCCCATCTGACCGTCAACGTGTCGGCCGATCGTGATCGCATGGTGATCCTGAAGCTGGCGGCGGTTCTGCACGACGTTGGCAAGCCAGAGACTCGGTCTCTGGGTGAGGATCAGCGGGTTCACTTCTACGGGCACGAGTCGGCAGGCGCCCGCTTGGCGGCGGTGCGGATGCGCACGCTCCGGTTCAGTCGTGCTGAGGTGGCGCGCGTGGCGACAATCATCGAGGCTCACCTGCGTCCGGCCCAGCTGGCTCGCGCCGAGCAGGTGACGCGCCGTGCCATCTATCGTTACTTCCGGGACACCGGCGACGCGGGGGTCGACACCGTACTGCTGAGTCTGGCTGATTATCTGGCAGCGTGGCGGACTGACCTGCGAGAGGATCGGTGGATCAGACGATTGGAGGCAGCGGAACTGTTGCTGCATCACTTCTTTGAACGGCGGCAGGAGACCGTGGCGCCGGAGCTCCCGGTCGACGGACACGATATTATGCGCGAGTTAGGTCTCGGGCCGGGCCCAAAGATAGGCGAGATTCTGGACGCCTTACGTGAGAGCATGGCAGCCGGGGAGATCGAGACGCGGGAAGACGCCCTCGGGCTCGCCAGGAAGCTGATCTGATGGGACGCATTCTCAGATTGTCCAGCCCCAGGTAACGATGTCTCAGCTCAGGCATCGAGCGAGTTGAGTTTGACATCCCCTGATGATTGTGGTAAGCTCTTTTGTGAGTCGCTGCGGTGTTCTCGCAGCGGCAGGGAAAGGTCAGGTATGCGTTCTTTGATGAGGATCCACAAGCGAAGCGCCCGAATAGAACCACCCCCGTCTGGGTAGGGTTGTTTGGGTTGCGGTATCGAAAGTGACCAAAAACCAGCCTCCAGACGGAGGCTGGTTTTTTATTTGTTCCTGGTCATTTTCTTGCCTTTTGACTTTGCATAGGGGGTGTGATACACTCATCGCACAGATCGCACAGACGTCTTCCGAAGGGAGGTGGTCTATCGGATCGATGCCCCGTTTCCAGAGACAGCACACGAACCGCGACGCTTGCTTCAATCAGTGACGCATCAGATGAGGAGGAGAAGATGAGGAAGAGAACGAGACTACTTGCGGTGATCGCTATTCTGACCATCCTGGTCAGCGCGGTGGCGGCATGCGGCACGCCCGCGACAGAGGCGCCGACTGAGGAGCCCACAGAGGCCCCCACGGAAGCACCCACCGAGGCGCCAACGGAAGAGCCCACCGATGAAGGGCTTGGCACGGTCACCGTTGGTACCAACGCCGAGTACCCACCCTTCGAGTACGTGGATGAAGAGGGGAACATCACCGGCTTCGATATTGATCTGATGGAGGCCATTGCCGAGGCGGCGGGCTTCGAGATCGAGTTCGTCAACACGCGCTGGGACGGCATCTTCGTGGCGCTGGCGTCGGGTGAGTTCGACGCTGTAGCCTCGGCGGCGACGATCACGGAGGAGCGGGAAGAGACGGTCGACTTCAGCGATCCGTACTTCAACGCCGGGCAGCGGATTGCGGTGCGGGCGGACGAGACGGAGATCGAGGGGCCCGAGGATCTGGTCGGGAAGCGGGTCGGGGTCCAGCTGGGGACGACGGGTGACATCTGGCTGACGGACGAGACGGAGGCCGAGGTGGTGCGCTATGACGAGAACACCCTGGCGTTCCAGGCGTTGGCGAACGGCGACGTAGACGCGGCGGTGGCCGACGGTCCGACGGCGGTAGCCATCATCCAGGAGAACCCGGAGATGGATCTCGAGATCCTGGAGGGTGCGTATACGGACGAGCAGTACGGCATCGCGGTGAATCCAGACCGTCAGGATGTGCTGGAGGCGATCAACGAGGGCCTGGCGGCCGTGAGAGAGAGCGGCGAGTACGACGAAATCTACGACAAGTACTTCGGGATCGAGGAGGCGGAAGAGAGTGAAGGGGCCGATCTCGGCACAGTCACGGTCGGCACGAACGCCGAGTACCCGCCCTTCGAGTACGTGGATGAAGAGGGGAACATCACCGGCTTCGATATTGATCTGA
>CAZQXX010000312.1:0-3110 GCA_964597105.1 uncultured Anaerolineales bacterium | reverse complement strand
CGTCCAGATCGCCATCGACAAGGTGACGTCGGTCGGCTCCGTCTCGGGCGACGGCTTGACCATCCTGAGCGGAGAGTCGATGACGTGGACGTACACCGTGACCAACGCGGGCAGCGTACCGCTGAGCAGCATCTCAGTGACCGACAGTGACACCGGGGTGACGCCGATCTACGTCTCCGGCGACACCAACGAGGACGACGTCCTTGATCTCACCGAGACCTGGATCTACGAAGCCAGCGGCACGGCGACGACCGGCGACTACAGCAACACCGGCACGGCCAGCGGCGGCTACGCCGGCTACACGGACAGCGACACGGACACCAGCTCCTACGTCGGCGCCGACCCGGACTTCAGCGTGAGCAAGGTCTGCCAGGCTGAACCGATCGCTCAGGAGGGTCCGGCGCGCTTCAGTGTTACCTTCACCAACTTCGGCAACGTCGATCTCTCCGTCACCGCCGAAGAGAACCTGGAGGACGCGGCTGGGACTGTGACGTCGTTCGCCCTGGCGGTCGGCGACACTCGGTCGTTCACGGTCACCGTGAGCGGCGACTTCACCGGCGATGCCACGGTCACGAACACGATCAGGGCCTTCTCGATGTACACCGATGACGCCGGCAACTCGCGGACCGTGGAGCGGAGCGACGAGGGCACCTGCCGCGTGGGCAGCCGGATCAACGTCCTCAAGTGGACGCACGGGGCGGTCGATCCCAATACGACGTGGACCTTCAGCCTCTGGGCAGGGGGGGACGGCTTCGGCGGCACCCAGCTGGCCACCAGCAGCACGTCTGGCGATGAAGACGGCATCCTCGAGTTTGGCAGCGAGAACCTGGACCGCCTTCAGGCGTACACGCTCTGCGAGAACGAGGTCAGCGCCGGCTGGACGTCGTTCTGGCAGGTCGACAGCAACGGCGACGGCGTCATCGACGGCAGTGACGCTATCCTGATCACCTACAACCCGGATGCTCAGGACGTCGGCAACCGCTGCGTGAACCTCGGGGCGGGGACCGGCATCGACCTCCTCACCGACGGCGGCATGCTCCTCTTCCGGGTGGACAACACCTACCCCGGCGGCGATCCGCGCTCGACCGGCTACTGGAAGAACTGGAACACCTGCACCGGCGGCGGCCAGCAGTACACCGCGGAGGCGAACGGCGGCTGGGTGGCGGGCTTCTGGCTGCTCGATGACGTGCTCAACTCGTCCGTGGGCGGTGGCGTCACCTGGGATGACATGCTCGACGACGACGACGTCACCTTCCCGATCGCTGAGTGCGCAGTGGCCGCGGATCTGCTCGACACCCGGGACGTCGATAGCGGGGAGAAGATGTCCAACGACGCGGCTTATGGCCTGGCGGCGCAGCTCCTGGCGGCGCAGCTCAACTTCGCCGCTGGCGCGGAGACGTGCGATGCCGCGACCGAGGCGGCCTGGGCGGCCGAGGAACTGCTCGACGAATGCGACTTCGACGGCAGCGGTAGCTTCCTCAGCAACCAGGACAAGAAGGTACGGAAGGACTACAACGCCGCACTAGATCTGGCCGCCACCCTGGACGACTACAACAACAGCCTGCTCTGCGGCGGCTCCTACGATCCGCCGGTGGACGACCCGCCAGTGGTCACCGTCACCAGTCCGGTTGACGGAGCGGAAGTCAGCGGCGCCTCGGTGCTCGTGACCGCAACCGCCAGCGACGACGAAGGCGTCACACAGGTTGAGTTCTTCGTGGATGACGCCTCGATCGGCGTGGACTCGGACGGCTCGGACGGCTGGTCGATAACGTGGGATTCCACCAGCGTCAGCGATGGCTTGCACACCCTCAGCGCCGTGGCGACCGACAGCGTCGGTCAGACCGGCAGCGGGGACGTGGTCGTTACCGTGGCGAACGGCGGTGAGCCGCCGGTCGAATACACGGCCACGGTCTCCTCGCTGGTGGGTGAGGGCACACCGCTCAACAAGAACAAGTGGCGGGCCACGGTGACGGCCACCATCGATCCCGCTCTGGCGGGCGCGATAGTCACTGGCTTTTGGAGCGACGGTAGCGGGTTCAGCTGCACCACCGATGACGCCGGCATGTGTTCCGGAACCCTCAATGTGAGCATGGACTCGAGCTCGATCACGCTCACGGTCGACGGCGTCGCCCTGGCGGGCTACGAGTACGACCCCAGCGGCGTCACGCAGGTCAGCGTCCACCGACCGGAGTAGTCGGGTGGTAGGGACCGGCCAGCGCCGGTCCCCACAGAACCCTCAGCAGACCGGCTGGTGGCGGCGTCCGCCGCCACCAGCCCGCTTTTCCAAGTCCCAGGTTGCGCAGTTCATGCCAGGGCATGGGATTCGTGAAGCGCACTACTCCAGGCATGCCGGCGCCGACGTCGAACCGGGGCGCCCAGACGGCTGATTGAGCGGCAGCTAAGCTCCCGCATAGATGGCTGCGACGCACCGTAGAGGAGGAAGACCTGATGGTCAATATGAAGCTGGTAGGACACGGTGCTCTCGCCGCGCTTCTGGCGATCGCCACGGGGGGCTGCGCGGTACGCGTCGCTTCGATGGATGCTCGCGCAGACGCCACGCAGGCGGGGGCCGAGTTCTCCGATCCATTCGCGTACTGTGCAGCGATCGGCACCATGGACGCGCCAGATGAGCGCTACGTCGGCGGCCCCCGCCCGAGACCGTCGTCGACCAGCTGAGAAAGAAGGCAGGCATTGCGGACGACGCCCCGGGCGACTGGATCGCGGAAGGGACCGTCTGGCGCTGTATGGACGGCGCCGTGTGGGCCTGTTTCGTCGGCGCGAACGTGCCCTGCTCTGTGGTAGAATCCTAGCGTCCAGACCATAGACAGAACGGGTGGTTATGAGCTTTCTTCATCAACTCGCACACTCTCTGCGTAAGGCTGTTGAAAAGCGCCTCCGGAATTGGACAAGGCCCGAGAATCATGGCCCAGTCCTGAACGCTGCTCTGGACCTCACCCGCTGTAGATCAGAGCTCGTGATGGAGAACGCCCTGCTTCGTCAGCAGCTCATCGTGCTTGAGCGCGGCTTAGCTCCGCACGCGAGATCAGACGCCCCCAGCGTGCGAAGCTAAGCCGCTCACTTGGCGCGATCGGACCCTCATCGTTTTCCTG
>CAZQXX010000311.1:0-3111 GCA_964597105.1 uncultured Anaerolineales bacterium | reverse complement strand
CCGGGGATGACTCCGAATAAGCGGCTCACCGTGACCGGCTCATCGTGACCGGCACTTATCAGAATGGCCCACTGTCGGAAGGAACCGCTGACAGATGTCGGTTTCAGTTGTCCGGTCCCTCAGCAGAAGTGCCCGTCACCTTGAGCGTGAACACAATAAGCCGTGAGCCGCACACAAGAGGCTAGCGTAAAACAGCGGTAGACACTATAATCCCCCGATGTGCCGCACGATGAAACGAACCCATCCAATCACCCTTCCACGATCTATGAGGAGTAATCACAGTGCAGTATCTGGTCATCTCTGACATCCACGCTAACCTGGCCGCGCTTGAGGCCGTACTGAACGACGCCCCCGACTTCGACGAGCTGTGGTGCCTGGGCGACCTGGTGGGATACGGCCCCAAGCCGAACGAGTGCATCGAGCGTGTTCGGAATTTGCCTCACACTAGCCTCGCGGGAAACCACGATCAGGCCGCGCTGGGGAAACTGAGCCTGAGCCACTTCAACGCCATCGCCCGCACGGCGAACGAGTGGACGCAGCAGGAGTTGACGGCCAGCTCGCGCACCTACCTGAACGGGCTTTCGTCCAGCCTGCAGCAGGGGGACTTCTTCCTCGCCCACGGGAGTCCGCGAGAGCCGGTGTGGGAGTACATCATGGACGCCAACACGGCCCACCGGAACTTCGAGCACTTCTCCACCCCGTTCTGTCTGGTCGGTCACACGCACATACCGGTCATGTTCACGCTGGATGAGGAACACGGCCGCGCCGAGCCGCGGTTCCCTCGCTTGGCCGAGCCGGTGGAGCTGGGGCCGGAGCGGGCGATCATCAACCCTGGGAGTGTGGGACAGCCGCGAGACGGGGATCCCCGAGCCAGCTATGCCATCCTCGACGTGGAGGAGATGACGTGGGAGTTCCGACGGGTGAGTTACCCCATCTCCATCACGCAGGAGCGCATGCGCGCGAAGGGACTCCCCCAGCGGCTGATCGATCGGCTCCAAATGGGACGGTGATGGGGAACTTCTGTGCTTGCCTCGACGTCTAGAGTATGACACGCAAGCAAGCTGCAGAACGAATCTCAAGGAGGAGAACATGGACAAGAGAATAGCATTTGGCATCATCGTCTCAATCCTGGTGCTCGTGATCGGCGGGTGTGCGGCCGCGCCCGCCCCTCAGCTGTTAGACGGAGAGAGAGCGGGGGCCCCCGCACAGGATACCGCCATTGAGGCCCCGATGGAGGAGGCCGCCGGGGGTGGAGCCGCGGATTACTCGGCGGCCGAGCGTCTCATCATCCGGAACGCCACCCTCGACATCGTCGTGGACGACACAGAGGAGGCGGTGGAGGACATCGACGGGCTGGCAGAGGAGCTGGGCGGCTACGTGATCGAGTCGAGCCTGCGGAAGTACGAGGAGGGAGTCAGCGGTCACCTCCGGATCCGCGTCCCGGCCGAGAGCCTGGATACCGCGCTGGAGCGGATCCGCGACCTGGCGGTGGAGGTCGAGAACGAGAACACGTCCGGACAGGACGTGACCGAGGAGTACGTCGATCTCCAGTCTCGGATGCGCCACCTGGAGGCGACGGAGGAGCGTTTGCTGAGCTTCATGGATGAGGCTGAGGACACCGAGGCGGCTCTGGAGGTCTACGATCGCCTGCAGAACATCCAGGCTGAGATCGAACGGGTCCGAGGACGGATTCAGTATTTGGAAGAGTCGGCGGCTATGGCGACCATAAGCGTCAACATTACCCCGAGCGAGCTGGCTCAGCCGCTCCAGGTGGGCGGCTGGCGGCCTCGGGGGACGCTGCGGGAGGCGTTCCAGTCACTCATCCGGGTGCTACAGTTCTTCGTCGACGCGCTGATCGTCATCGCGGTGTTGATCGCGCCGGTGGTAGTCGTGATCGCCCTGCCCGTGGTGGGGCTGTTCCTCCTGATCCGCAGGTTCATTCGGCGCCGAAGAAAAGGCGAGAAGGAGAGCTAGACCGAGCGCAGCCGCGCCACCGTCCCAGCTGACCTGAAAAGGGCTTCCTGCGCAGGAAGCCCTTTTTCGTTCCCCGTGACCGACCGAACTTGTCCGCCCCCACGCTCTATAATACACTTCGGCAGCGTTCAAGGACCTCCTCCCGGGGGCGGTCGCAGGCAGCCCTCGGCGTGCAAACTCGATCTCGAGCGGGGCCCTGATTACCATCTACTCCGTGTGAAACCTCCAGGAGCTGTCTATGCTCTCCAAAGTGACCAGTTGCGCCCTGCAGGGTCTGGACGGGGTCATCGTCGAGGTGGAGGTCGACACCTCCCGCGGTCGCCCCGGCCTCACGATCGTGGGGCTCCCCGACGCGGCGGTCAAGGAATCCCGCGAACGCGTGCGGTCCGCGATCAAGAACTCGGGTCTCATCTTCCCGGGGAAGCGCATCACCGTAAACCTGGCCCCGGCGGACATCCAGAAAGAGGGCCCGGCCTACGACCTGCCCATCGCCGTGGGCGTGCTCATCGCCTCGGAGCAGGTCTGGCCCCAGGCTGTGGAGGACGCGCTGGTCATCGGCGAGCTGTCCCTCGACGGCTCGGTGCGCCACGTCGCCGGGATCCTGCCGGTCGCCTCAGTGGCGCGGGACGAGGGAATCTCGACCATCATCGTCCCCGCGGAGGACGCCCGGGAGGCATCGCTGATCACCGAGCTGGACGTGATTCCCGTGGAGAACGTGGGGCAGCTGGCGGCCCACCTGCAGGGGCTGCGCGAGATCCCGCCGTATGAGCCGGACGAGGATCCCCGATCCGTCCCGCCGCCGGCATACGCCACCGACTTCGCCGAGATCAAGGGACAGGAACACGTCAAGCGGGCGCTGGAGGTGGCGGCGGCGGGATCGCACAACGTACTTCTCAGTGGCCCCCCAGGCGCCGGCAAGACCCTACTGGCGCGCTCGATGCCGTCCATCCTACCGGAGATGACGATCGACGAGGCGCTGGAGGTGACGAAGATCTACAGCATCCTGGGAATGCTGCCTCCGGAGACGCCCCTGGTCCGTCACCGCCCGTTCCGCGCCCCCCATCACACCATCAGCCACGCCGGCCTGGTGGGCGGGGGGAGCTGGCCGCAGCCGGGGGAGATCAGCCTGGCCCACCG
>CAZQXX010000310.1:0-3131 GCA_964597105.1 uncultured Anaerolineales bacterium | reverse complement strand
TCGGGGCGACATCCAGCCCCGGGCACCTGACTCAAAACCTTTACGTCTGTCCCTTTATCTAGTTCGTGCCTGAGGCGAGGGGATAGCCGACCTCGAACCATGCGGCCAATCCCCCGCGCAGGGCGTAGATAGTCTCCGGTTCCTTACCGGCGTTGATCATCTGGAACGCCACCCGGGCGCTCGTTGCCTCGTCCGGTCAGGTGCAGTAGAAGATGAGGGCCGTCCCGTCGTCGGGCAGCTCGTCCACCCGCGCCGCGGCCTCTGACTCGGGGAAGGATACGGCCCCCTCGGCGTGCTGGGCCTGGTAGGCCTCCGCTGACCGGGTGTCATAGAGCACGGCGTCCCCGCTGTCCAGGAGCTGCCTGGCTCGTTGCGGGCTGATACGCTGGACATCATCGGCGCTGTTGACGGGCCCTGTGGCGCCGCAGCCCACGAGGAGGGCGGCCAGAGCCACCGGAAGAATCGTCGCTAGCCCTCGCTTCATCTTGGATCTCCTTAGTCTGGTCTATCGTATATGGTCCGTGGCCTCGCGTGAACCCTCGGACTGGCTGGCCCCTAGGCGGACGCGGTCGATGACACGCGTCCCTCATCGCTCGATCGCGTCCCCCGGTAGATCCCGGCGCCAACCGCCAGGTAGTATCCCACATAGCTGAGCACCTCGATCAGGGACGGGTTGCCGTTGTAGCCCAGCAGTGCTTTGAGGAACTGCCCGGCTGTGCTGTTCTCATCCAGGATGGGGTTCACGTTCCATACGTGCTCGACGATGGTGGGCAACAGAGCCGCTTCCTGAAGCTCGTGGACCCCGTGAGCCACCAATCCCGCGGCGAAGAGGACCAGGAGCACGCCGGTGACGCGGAAGAAAGCCCGTACGTCGAGCTCCTTCCCGGCGGCGAAGATGAGGTACCCGATGGTCACGGCTACGATCAGTCCCGCGGCACCCCCGATGAGCGTCTGAGCGGCGGTGGCGCTGAAAGCGGCAGCGGTGAGGAAGAGGACGGTCTCGATCCCCTCGCGCACGACGGCCACGAAGGCCAGGCTAAACAGCGCCCACGCACTCTCCTCGGTCACGGCCCGCCGAACGTCCGTCTCCAGATCGGCCTCGATCTTCCGTCCCTGGCGCTGCATCCAGAAGATCATCCAGGTGAGGACCCCGGCGGCCAGCAGCATGGCCAGCCCCTCGAATATGGCTTCCCCACGCCCCGCGAAGGCGACGCCGAGGGCGTTGAAGGCGAGCCCGGCGGCGATGCTGACTCCCACCGCGGCGAGCACGCCGGCCCAGACGAGGCGGCTCCGATCCGTGCGACCCATCTTCCGGAGGACGCCGAGCACGATGCCGACGATGAGGGCGGCCTCAAGTCCTTCGCGTAAGGTGATTAATGCGGATGCGAACATCGATAACTCCTTTCTGGTGCGTCAAATGGACGGGGATGGCGCCTGACGTCGGCGCGGCCCCGCAGAGTCTCTGTGGTGCGGCGTCCCGAAGCTCCTTCGGGATCGCCAGACCCAGAGCAGGTCGGGCGTGGGCTCTGGCTCTGGCGATCCAGGGGGAGCGGGGCACTGACAGGGCGGGTGTCGGTGTCTATCATAGGCTACCTCCGCAGGAGCCGCGCCGAGCTCAGCATGATCAAGAGGTCGGGGATCGACTGCCCGGCGGCTGCGGCCACAGGTGGGAGGATGCCGACCGCCGCCAGCGTGATGCCGACCACGTTGTAGAGGGCGCCGAGGGCCAGGTTCTGCTGGATCACGCGGAAGGTCCGCCGCCCGACGCGCACCGCCTCGGGGAGCGCGCGCCAGTCGTCCTGCATCAGGGCCACGTCGGCCGCCTCCAGGGCTGCATCCGTGCCGGCGACGCCCATCGCCACCCCCACGTCGGCCTGGGCCAGGGCGGGGGCGTCGTTGACGCCGTCGCCCACCATCAGCACCGTATGCCTCTGCTCCTGCAGCGCCGTCACCACGTCGATCTTGTCCTCCGGCAATAACTCTGCCCGGTACTCGACCCCCAGCCGGTCGGCCTCGGCCCGGGCCGTCCGCTCGTTATCCCCGGTCAAGAGCAGAAGTCTGTCGATCCCCAGCTCTCGCAGCGCGGTCAGCGCCTCGGGAACCTCTGGGCGCGGTTCGTCAGAGACGGCCAGGAGGCCCACGACTTCCTGGTCGGCGGCGACGAAGAAGGCCGTCTTCCCCTCTGCCTGCCAGGTTGAGGCCTGGGCCCGGGCCTGCGGCGGCACGGAGACCCTCTCCGCCTCCAGCAGGCGGCGGCTGCCGATGAGCAGGCGGGTGCCGTTCGAGCGGGCGCGCACGCCCATCCCGGCCAGGGCTTCGAAGTCGTCCGCGGGATGGAAATCTAAGTTGCGGGCCCGGGCGGCCTGACGGACGGCCGCCGCCACGGGGTGCTCGGACAGCTGCTCCAGCGAGGCGGCCAGCCGGAGTACCTCCTCGGCGGACCGGCCATCGAAGGAGGCGACGTTCGTCACCGCCGGGCGGCCGAAGGTCAATGTTCCCGTCTTGTCCATCACCACCGTGTCGACGCGGGCCAACAGCTCCAGGTAGCGCCCGCCCTTGATGAGAATGCCGCGGCGCGCCGCTTGCCCGACCGCGGCGATGACGGCCGTGGGCGTGGCCAGGGCGATGGCGCATGCACAGGAGACGAGGAGCACGGCGATGGCGGCGGTGAGGCTGCGGCCGATAAGGTAGGTCAGCGCGGCGGCCGCGACGACGACGGGGATGTACCAGGCAGTGAAGCGATCGGCCACCCGCTGCACCGGTGCCTTGTTCGCCTCCGCCTCTTCGACGAGCTGGATGACGCGACCGAGCGTCGTGTTGGCCCCGGCTCGTGTCACGTGCACGATCAGGGCCCCGCCGTGGACGATCGTCCCGGCGAAGACGTCGCTGCCGGGCTCCTTGTCGACGGGCATGCTCTCGCCCGTGATGGGGGACTGATCGACCACGGCCGACCCCTGCAACACGCGTCCGTCGGCCGGTATCTGCTCGCCAGGCCGGACCACGACCCGGTCGGCGGGCTGGAGGGCCTCCACCGAGACGTCTTCGATGGCGGCATCATCAGAGACATCCTTCTCAGAGACATCCTCCTCAGAGACATCCTCGTGAGAGACATCCTCGTGAGAGACATCCTC
>CAZQXX010000309.1:0-3134 GCA_964597105.1 uncultured Anaerolineales bacterium | reverse complement strand
CTGATGGTCCACAGGCCCCCACGCCTCGGGTGGCCAGTAGCAGAGCCACGCTTTGCCGATGAGGTTCTCCCCGGGAACGGTACCCCAGGTGTGAGAGTCACTGGAGTTGCTGCGGTTATCTCCCAGGACGAAGTACTCGTCCGCTCCCAGCTTCCAGGAACCGGAATAAGCCCCCTGGCTGGCCACGTAGGGTTCCGTGATCGGGGCCCCATCCACCCGGACCGCGCCGTCTCGAACCTCGATCTGCTCCCCGGGCAGCCCGACGATCCGTTTGATGTAGTCGTCGGTGGCTCCGTTCGGCGGCTGGAAGACGACGATGTCTCCTCGTTCCGGTGGCTGGAGCCAGTATGCGATCTTGCTGACGACCAAGTATTGCCCGTTGTGGAGTGTGGGTTCCATACTCGAGCCGCGGACCTGAAATCGTCCCGTGAGGGTATTGAGGACCAGGAAGACGATGAGAGTTAGAAGAGCTGTCTCCAGGATCTCCCGGAGGAGCGAAGGCCCCCCAAATGCGCGTGAAAGGGACACCGACTCCTCATCGAGGCGATCCACAGCCGCTGCCTGCGACGCTCCGAGTCGCGATTCTCCAAACACGTCGTCTCTGCTTGTTGGCATAGTGAGCTGCATTATAGTGCAATCCATCGAACGGAACAAGCTATTCGGCTCGGTGGTCAGGGCAATCGCTTATGGAAAGAAGAGAGCGCTAGAAATCCGAAGTTTACAGGATAGCCTGCTCCTGAAAACTTCTCGTCCATATGTGGGCAACGCTTGGGACGAACGCTCGGCCGAAACTTCGGATTTCTGGTCAAGTGCGATTGCCCTGGCTCGCTGGTGATAGCCGATTGACTTTGCGAGGCCCCACGGTAGAATTACGATCGTTCGCGGAGAAAGGTCAACCAGAAGAAAGGTCGTCGCTCTATGGTCGCCACCGGCACCATCATCAACGTCGTTACGGTCCTCGTGGGCGGGACGTTGGGCACGCTGCTCGGCGCCCGTCTGCCGGAGAGGATGCGGGAGACGATCATGCACGCCCTGGGCCTCCTGACCATGGTGATCGGCGTGCAGCTTTCCCTTGAGACCGGCAACGTCCTGATTGTCCTGGGGAGTCTGCTGATCGGAGGGCTCGTCGGAGAGCTCCTCCGCATTGAGCGTGGGATTGATCAAGTCGGACAATGGCTCCAGCAGCGTACGGGAGGCGATCCCGGACGTCCCGCCGGGGAATCGTCGGCCGATTCCCGGAGTGGTGGAACCCGCTTCAGCCACGCGTTCCTGACGGCCAGCCTCGTTTTCTGCGTCGGGCCGATGACGATCCTGGGCTCCATTCAAGATGGTCTCAGCGGCGATTTCACGCTGCTGGCGGTCAAATCGACGATGGACGGCTTCGCCGCGCTGGCATTCGCCTCTACGCTGGGTCCCGGGGTCGTCTTCTCCGCCGTCACGGTCCTGGTCTATCAAGGGGCACTCACGCTCGGCGCCGGCTGGGCTGACGCCGTCTTGAGCGATTCGATGGTGGCCGAGATGACGGCCACCGGCGGCGTTCTCATGCTGGCATTGGGATTTGGGCTGCTGCAGATCAAGAAGATTCGTGCCGGCAACCTGCTCCCAGCCCTCGCTGCGGCGCCGGTCATCGTCGCCGTCGTGGAGGCCCTCAGCCGCTGACGCGATCCTGCCTGTGATTGTCCGGCTGGTCGGTGTACCCGCCGGCGGATCAGGAGCCTGCGGCATCCCCTCACCTGGAAAGGCTCCCTGTTTGCGCTATAATATGTCGTGGAGGGGCGCGGTGTCGCGGACTGCCCTTCTTCCTTTCTGACTATCTGACGCGGTGGGCGGCTGGTATCGTTAGGGGAGCGAGAGCTGATGAATGATTCAATCGACCTTTGGGAGAACCCTGACTCGGCGACGTATATGATCGCCGGTTGGTACCAATGGGCTGATGCGGGGGAGGTCTCCTCCGGTCTTCCCCGGTACCTTATCGACTTGACGGATGCGCGGCAGATTGGGGAGATGGACTCGGATGGCTACTACCTGTTCCAGTTCCCGGGGACGCACGATCTCCTGAGACCCCTGGTCACCCTTCAGGATGGCTACCGGGTGGAGCTCCAGGAGCGGGAGAACGCCTTCTACGTGTCCGGGGACTCGGAGAATGACTTCTTGATCTTCGTCGGCGATGAGCCGCACATGAACCTGGAACAGTATGCGACAGCGTTCCTGGACGCGGTGGAAGCGCTGGGCGTGGAGCGAGTGGTCATCGTGGCCGGGGTCAATGGCCCGGTGCCCTACGACAAGGACCGGGAGATATCGTGCGTGTATAGCCTCCCCCGGATGCGGGAGGAGCTGGAAGGGTACGCGCTCAGGCTCTCTAACTACGAGGGGGGAGCGACGATTGGGGTCTACCTGGCGGACCGCGCCGAGGCGCGAGGGATCGAGCTCGTCGCGCTCTACGCGATGGTGCCCGCCTACGACTTCTCCCAGGCGTCCTCGACGATCCAACGCGTCTCGGCAGAGGAGGACTACAAGGCCTGGCACGACCTGATGCGGCGTCTTGACTACATGTTCGATCTGGATCTCGACCTGTCCGATCTGGAGGAGCGGAGCGCGGAGCTGACGGCGGCCTGGGATTCGCGCCTGGCTGCACTGAAGAACAGGCTCCCCGACGAGGTGACGGCCTATATGGAGGAGGTCAACCAGGAGTTTGAGGAGCGCTCTTTCGATCCCCTCAGCCAGGCCTGGGAGGATGCGTTGGGCGATATCTTCGAGGATTCCGAGGGCACGGATTCCCTGGGGTGACGGGGGGCCGGCGGGGATCCTGCAATTGCCTGAAAGCTGGATAGGTGCAATGCACGTGTGACGTGCAACGCACCGTGGATGGCGGGCCCGAGTTTGACTTCTGGTTTGGGGGTGCTTCGAAATCCCCAACCCCAAAGGGTATGGGTTCATCTCCCGCGAGCAGGGAGAGGACGTCTTCGTCCACTACTCCGAGATACAGGACTCCGGGTTCCGCTCCCTGAGCGCCGGAGAGCGCGTCGAGTTCGTCGTCAAGCAAAGCGAGAAAGGACCGCGGGCCGCTCAGGTCCGATCCCTGGAGACGAGCGTCGGCTCAGGCTGGCTGTAGGACGCCTGGTGTAGGCCGATTG
>CAZQXX010000308.1:0-3147 GCA_964597105.1 uncultured Anaerolineales bacterium | reverse complement strand
GTGCGGGCGGAGCCCTCGCCGAGTGCCGATCCGGTGGCCTGGAAGCGGCGTGACGACGTCATCGTCCTGCACGCCGCGGTCGTGGGCGAGCCTCCCTGGCCCACCAACCCCGTCTGGTATCAGACGGAAGGTGGGTACATCCACAGTGGCTACGTTCAGCCGGTGGATGATGCCCCACATAACGAGGTCATCACTGAGGTGGAGGAGCCTGGCTTCTGGGCCGAGGTCTGCGTTCCCTTTGCCAGAGCTCGCTGGCGCCCCGACAGTCCCTACGTGTCGTATAAACTCTACTACGACACCGTCTACCGGGTGGTCCAGGCTGTCGAGGGCGAGGATGGCGAGTGGTGGTACGAGTTACGGGAGGGGATCAGCTGGTCGCCCGGCCCCTTTGTGCCGGCGCGGACGATGCGCTTCATCCCTCCGGATGAACTCACTCCACTCTCCCCCGGGGAGCCGGACAAGCGGATGGTGATCAACATCGGCGATCAGACCCTGACGTGTTTTGAGGGGGACCAGGCTGTCTTCGATACACGCATCGCCTCCGGCGTCTATGGTCTGGGCACCCCGCTGGGCGAGTTCCGAATCCTGTTGCAGCGACACACGCGGCGCATGATCGGCGGAGCCGCCGACGACCGGTACGATCTGCCCGGGGTGGCGTTCCCCGTCTACTTCACGTGGTCGGGGGTGGCCATCCACGGGACGTACTGGCATAACGACTACGGTCGACGTCACAGCCACGGCTGTGTCAACGTGACGAGTGAGGACGCGCGCTGGATCTTCCGCTGGGTGGAGCCCCACGTGTCATACGAGGAGTACACGCTCCGCTCTCCCGCCGGGGAGGGGACTCGGGTCGTCGTTGTCTGATGGCCCGGCAGTGGTCGGGTGGTGAGCATGAGACGAAGAGATTTCGACTACATTGCCATCGCCGTCATGCTCGTGAGCGGGCTGTACGTGACGGTCACGGGTGTCGTAGCAGATCTATTTGGGTTGCACCAGTTCCTCTATCACCGCTACGCCGGTTACGTGTGCGCCGGGTCCGTCTTGATTCACGTGGGTCTCAATTGGAGGCGTGTGACGACCTACGTGGGGTGTCTACTCCTGCGCTTTCGGCAGCGGGAGCCGGGCGAGGAAAGAGACGAGGCAGGAGTAGCAAACTCGGGCCGGCGGGACGTGCTCATCGCGGCCCTCTCGGCTGCGGGAGGCTTTCTGGTCGGCTGGCTGATCCCCGAAAGGCGGCCTGATCTGCCCGGCGAGGCGAGGGATGTCGGGGAGCTTTACCATGAATGGAGCAAACCCGATCGAGCCTTTTCCCTCCCTCTGCCCGATTGGGGCAACCGTCCGCCCCGCTACAAAGTGTATTCCGACGCCGAGCGGATCCCACTTCCCGACCCAGGGCGATTCCGTGGCTTGAGCGTCGAGGAGGCCCTCGAGACGCGGCGCTCCGTGCGCGATTACGCGGACCGGCCTCTACCGCTGGAGCGGCTCTCACGGCTCCTGTGGGCGGCACAGGGGATCACGGAGGAGCGATTGGCATTCCGGGCTGCGCCCTCGGCCGGGGCCCTTTACCCGATCGAGACGTATTCGATTGTGCACAGGGTCGCAGGTCTAACGCCGGGCATCTACCATTATGCCGTGCGGGAGCACGACCTGGAGTGCCTCCAGGAGGGGGACTTCCGGAGTCAGGTGACAGAAGCAGGGCTTCATCAGGGGTTCCTGGGCCAGGCAAACGTCTGTTTCGTGCTCTCCGCGATTCTCCAACGGGCGCGCTGGAAGTACCACGAGCGGGCCTACCGTTACGTCCTCCTGGAGGCAGGGCACATCGCCCAGAACCTCTACCTGGAGGCCGCTTCGATGGGGCTGGGCGCGTGTGCCGTGGGGGCTTTCTTCGACGGCACGCTCAACGATCTACTGGGGGTGGATGGTACCGACGAGGCCGCCCTGTATATCGTCAGCGTTGGTGAACGGCCGAGCGGGGGAGGGGCTTGAGGGGTTCGTAGCTTTGCTAAACAAGCAGGATGGCCCTGCTAAACAAGCAGGATGACGCCGGTCACGACGAGGATGCCGGCCACGATCCTTCTGAATAGCTCCTCATCCAGGAACCGCTGGAGCCAGGAGCCGACCAGCACGCCAGCGACGAGAAACGGCGCCATCCACAGAGCAAAGCGAATGACCTCGCGGTTCAGTAGCTGATTGGCCGTAAAGAGTACCATCTTGTAGCAGGCATCGGCGAAGAAGATACCGTAGAGAGTGGCCCGGAAGACCTGTTTCTCCTCAAGCACGTGTGAGAGGTAGATGATGATCGGGGGGCCATTCACGCTGAACATCGCCCCCAGGGTCCCTCCCAGGAACCCGCTCAGCGGCGCCAGATAGGCTCCGAGAGTGGAGGCTGTGGAGACCTCCGCCGGTTCCTTCCTCAGCAGCATCGTCAGTGCCCACCCGGTGACCAGGACGCCCAGCACGCGCTTCAGAATCTCGTGGCTGAACGAGAGGAGAACCCACGTGCCGAGTCCGGTTCCAAGCAGCATCCCTGCCAGCACCAAGAGCAGCAAGCGGCGGTTGATGGATCGCCAGTTCGCCCCCACCAGGATGGCGCCCGAGGCGAAGTCGAAGAGCAGGAAGACGGGGGTGACGAACCTGACGTCGAGGATCAGGAGCAGGAGCGGGACGGCGAAAAGGGCGCTGCCGAAGCCGGAGATCCCTTTGACTGCATGGCCGGCGAAGATGATCGCGCCGGCCACCAGGATGATCGTGACGTCAAAGGGTGGCATCGTGGTTCACTGATCCCGGGGATGGTCTCGACAGGCTCCGCGGCTCCGTATTCCAAAGGAAGATGCGGTTCCGGCTGTTCGCGCTGAAGGGGCGCTGAGCCAGCCGGCTCCAATCTCTCTGGGCTCCGGGATCAGTACTGATCGTGGTGGACCTTGCTCTCGTCGTATTTGGTGTGAGGCCGCTTCGACTCCGCCGGGTATCCAACGGGCACCAGGCACAGGATTCGCAGATCGTCCGGTGCGTCGACCACCTGGCGCACGTGCGCCTCGTTCCGCGAGTTGGGGTACACGCCCACCCAGACGGCGCCAAGGTCGAGCCCGGCTGCTGCCAGAAGCAGGTTCTCGGTCGCTGCGCTAGCATCCTCGACCCAATGGCTGG
>CAZQXX010000307.1:1200-3173 GCA_964597105.1 uncultured Anaerolineales bacterium | reverse complement strand
CCGGGCGGTGATGGAACAGACGATCATACGCGATCGATACCGGGCGTTCCCGCGGACATTGTGCTTCATCACGCACGGGGATGACATACTGCTGCTCCGAGGGGCGCCGGATAAGCGGATCTGGCCCGACCAGTACAACGGGGTCGGCGGGCACGTGGAGCCGGACGAGGACGTGCGGAGCGCCGCCCTGCGCGAGATCGACGAGGAGACGGGGCTGGCGGTGGAGGATCTGCGCCTGCGGGGGGTGATCAACATCCCGGTGGAGGATGAGGGGATTCTGGTGTTTGTGTTCACGGCCCGGGCGACGAGCCGGGCGGTGCGCCCGTCGGAGGAGGGGACGCCGGAATGGGTCCCCGTCGATGAGATCGACGGCCTGGATCTGGTTGAGGATTTGCCTTTCTTGCTCCCGCGGGTGTTGTCGATGGGTCCGGACGAGGGGCCGTTCTTTGCCCTTTACACCACCGACGACGAGGGTGAGTTAGTGGTTAGGACGGCCGCGGGCGGCGAGGGCACAGGGTAAGGATTGATCGGCAGATATGGAAATCTGCCCTACATCTTCTTGGGATGGTGAGGATAGAAACCCTGCCGTGCGTTTTGCACGGGAAGATGGCGGGAAGCGGCTCGGCAGATATGGAAATCTGCCCTACATTTTCTTGGGATAGCGTGTCGGGAAACACTGCCCTGCCTGTTTGTAGGCAGGGCACGTTGTTCAGCAGACCTCAGCGCATGAAGCGGCTGACCACCTCGGCCTCGAGGTGCATGGTCACTCGATCGCCCACCTCCAGCTTCTCGTAGGGCTTGTCCCAGGCGCCGCGGGTTGGGTGCGGGAAGATGCCCAGCTCGGTCCCCACGTCGATGTAGCGCCGGTCGACGATGGCAAGGCCGACGAGGAACCCTTCCGTGTCCTGTGAGCACGACGTGACCTGACCGATCACGCGGCCGCGACTTCCGGTCACGGCGTCGCCCTGCTTGGGCACGCGGACACCCTTCTCCTCGACACGGAAGCGGACGACCTCCATGCGGCGCTCCGCGGCGTGCTGGACGAAGGCACGCCGCCCAACGAAGAAGGGCTTGTGGAGCTTGACGAACCCCTCGAAACCGGCATCGTCCGGACGGAGGTCGAGGGGCCCAGCCAGCTCGTGACCGTAGAGGGGGAGCCCCGCCTCAATGCGGAGGCTGTCCCGGGCGCCGAGGCCGACGGGACGCAACCCGAAGGCCGCACCGACCTCGAGCAACTGCTTCCAGAACATCTCCAGCACCTCGGGATGGATGAAAATCTCGAACTCCATCGCCTCTCCGGTGTAGCCGGTGCGGGAGATGATGAGATCGTAGACGCCGCCCGGGGCCCGGTCGGAGGGGATATGGGCCTCGAGCAACTCGGTCCGCTTGAGCATCATCAATCGTCGTCGGAGCTCCCGGGTGGCGGTGGAGGCAGGCGCTGCGTCAATGAGGGCACAGAGCACATCGCGAGAGCGGGGACCCTGGAGGGCGACGTCGACCAACCAGGCATAACTCTCCTGGGGGTCCTGGAGGTTCCGCACGTCGGCCTGGAAGCCGGCGCGGACCCATGGCCGGGTCCTGTCGATGCGGACCTGGCGATCGTTCACCGCGCGGAGCCAGTCCCAATCCTTGTCGGTGTTGGCGGCATTGACCACCAGGAGGAAGCGCGCCGGGCTCAAGCGGTAGACGATCAGGTCATCGATGACGTGCCCGTCGGGGTCGAGGAGGTACGTGTACTGAGACTCGCCGGGCTCCGATTCCCCAGGGCCGAAGTCGAGAGGCCGGAGGGCGGTGACGTCGTTGGTGGTCACCAGGTTGAGGAAGTAGGTGGCGTGGGGCCCGCGGACGTCGAGGATGCCCATGTGAGACACGTCGAACAGCCCGGCGGCACCCCGGACCACGCGGTGCTCGTCGCGGATGGACGTGTACCAGAGGGGCATGTCCCACCCAGCGAACGGCGCCATCTTCGCCCC
>CAZQXX010000307.1:0-1100 GCA_964597105.1 uncultured Anaerolineales bacterium | reverse complement strand
GCGATCTGCTCCATCTCCGGCTCGCGGAGTCCCCGCTGGGTGACCCAGGGCGTGCCCAGGCGGATGCCGCTGGGCGCGGCTCCCAGCTCGTCGCCGGGAATGCTGTTCTTGTTGACCACGAGGCCGATGAGGTCGAGGATGGTGGCCGTCGTGGCTCCCATGAGGGGCGAACCGTCGGGCCCTTCGATGGTGGTGCAGTCGAGGAGGAGAAGGTGGGTGTCGGTGCCACCGCATGGCACGCGGAGCCCCTGATCGGTAAGCGCCTGAGCGAGCGCCCGGGCGTTGGTCACGATTTGATGCTGGAGAGCGTGAAACTGGTCGGTCATAGCCAGGCGGAAGGCGACGGCCATGGCCGCGAACTTGTTGACGTGAGGGCCACCCTGGATTCCGGGGAAGACGGCGTGATCGACCTTGCGGGCGAGGGCGGGACTGGTGGTCAGGATGCAGGCGCCGCGCGGCCCGCACAACGTCTTGTGCGTGGTGAAGGTGACCACATCGGCGTAAGGGAGCGGCGTGGGATAGGCGCCGGCGATGACCATGCCGGCGACGTGGGCGATGTCGGCGAGGAGGTAGGCGCCGACCTGATCGGCGATCTGGCGGAACTTGACCCAATTCGGCTGCCGCGGGTACGAGGTGTATCCGGCGATGATCATCTTAGGGCGGTGCTTCACGGCCAACCTTTCGATCTCATCGTAGTCGAGGAGCTCGGTGCGCTCATTGACAGTGTAGGAGACGGCATCGTAGAGGCGGCCGGAGATATTGATGCGGCTGCCGTGAGTCAGGTGGCCTCCATGGGCGAGAGAGAGGCCCATGATGGTGTCCCCCGGCTTAAGAAGGGCCTGCTGGACGGCCAGGTTGGCAGGGGCACCGGAAAGAGGCTGCACGTTGACGTAGATCTGATCCGCGGATATGGCGTCCGTCTCGAAGGCATCGGCGCAGCGCCGGCGGGCGAGCGATTCAATGACGTCGGCGTACTCGACGCCGCGATAGTAGCGCTGGTCGCCGTAGCGCCGGTAGTGGGCGAGGTGGTGCTCGTAGTCGAGGATCTCCTCCTCGTTGAGCCAGCGGGTCTCCGGATTGGGATACCCCTCGGCGTAGAT
>CAZQXX010000306.1:0-3184 GCA_964597105.1 uncultured Anaerolineales bacterium | reverse complement strand
CCCTTGACGTTGAAGCTGAAGCGCCCCTTGTCGTAGCCGCGGATCTTGGCCTCCGGCGTCCGGGCGAACAGGACCCGGATGGGCGTCATCAGCCCCGCGTACGTGGCCGGATTGGAGCGAGGCGTACGCCCGATGGGGTCCTGGGTGATGCTGATGACCTTGCTCACGTGCTTCAGACCCTCAATGCGCTCATGCTGACCCGGCTTCTGGGTGGCGTTATGGAGTGGCGCCGCCAGCGCTGGATGGAGGGTTTGCGTCACCAGCGATGACTTCCCGCTCCCAGAGACGCCCGTGACGCAGGTGAACAGCCCCAGCGGAAAGCGTACGGTCAGGTCCTTGAGGTTGTTCTGCCGCACGCCGACCACACTCAGCCACTGACCGTTCACCGGCCGGCGCTGACCGTTGGGGGACGTCACCTCCAGCTCCCCGCGCAGGTAGCGGCCGGTGAGGGATTCGGGGTGCTGCTCGATGGCCTGCGGGGTGCCCTCGGCCACCACCCACCCCCCGTTAATGCCGGCCCCCGGTCCCAAGTCGATGATCCAGTCGGCGGTGCGCATCGTCTCCTCATCGTGCTCGATCACCACCACGGTGTTGCCCATATCGCGCAGGTGCTCCAGGGTGTCGAGCAGGCGCCGGTTGTCGCGCTGGTGGAGGCCGATGCTTGGCTCGTCCAGCACGTAAAGGACGCCCACCAGCCCACACCCGATCTGGCTGGCCAGCCGGATGCGCTGTCCCTCGCCGCCGGAGAGGGTCGGCGCCGGACGATCGAGCGTCAGGTAGTGGAGTCCCACGTTGAGGAGGAACCGGAGCCGCCCCTGGATCTCCTTGAGCACCTCCTCGGCGATCTTGAATTGTTCCGGAGACAGGGGGTTGACAGGCTCTGCGGTGGGGCCTGCTCCAGGGACATACCTTTGTTTCGAGGTCTCATCCAAAACACTTTCTTGTACGGAACAAAGGGTGGGTCCTCCGTCGGGTTCCCCGGGGTGGGATTCCGAGGGAGAAGGCTGCCGATCGGGCCAGAGCTGCTCCAGCCACTGGAGCGCGCCGCTGATGTTCATGGCCGTCACCTGGTTGATGGTGCGTCCGCCCAACGTCACTGCCGCGCTCTCCGGGCGGAGCCGTTGACCCTCACAGGAAGGGCAGGGCTGCTGGCTCATGAAGGACCGATACCAGCGGCGCATGTAGTCGGACTTCGTCTGCCGGTAGCGACGGCGGGTGGCGTTGAATGTGCCCTCATACTCCCACTCGCCCTGCCACTCGCCGCGGTCGCTCTCCGACTGCACACTCACCGTGACCCCGCCGTAGAGGATGGCGTCCTGACACTCCGGGGAGACCTCACCCCAGGGCGTGTCGAGATCGTGGCCGAACTGCTCCACGATCTGGGTCGCCACCTGGTAGCGACCGCTCGATTTCTTCTTCCGCAGCTCGCCCCAGGTCAGGAGGCCGCCGTCGTGGAGGCTCCTGTCGGGATCGACGAAACGGTCCGGATCGAACTCGATCTTCGTGCCCAGGCCGTTACACTCGGGGCACATTCCCACCGGTGAGTTGAAGCTGAACATCTGGGGGGTCAGCTCGGGGAAGCTGAGACCGCAGTCGGGGCAGGCGTTTCTCTCCGAGAGAAGCCAGTCGTCACCGCTGCCTCGATCGACGATGAGCACCCCGTCCCCGGCCTTGAGCGCCGTCTCCATCGAGTCGGTCAGTCGGGTGACGTATGCCTGACGGCCCTTGCTGTCGCTGGGCGCGATGAGCCGGTCCACCACCAGGGCGACGTCGTGTTTCTCGTACTTGTCGAGCACGATCTCCTCGTCGAGGTCGCGCACCTGACCGTCGACGCGGACGCGGACGAACCCATCGGCGCGCGCCCGGTCGAACGTGTCCTGGAAGGTCCCCCGGCGGTTCCGGGCCAGGGGAGCCAGTAACTGGAACCGCGTGCCTGCTGGTAGGGCCGCTACCTGCTCGACGATCTCCTGTGCCGATTGGGCCTTGACCTCGCGTCCGCACTCGGGGCAGTGGGGCGTGCCCACGCGGGCGAAGAGCACGCGCAGGTAGTCGTAGAACTCGGTCACCGTCCCCACCGTCGATCGTGGATTCTTGCTGATCCCCTTCTGCTCGATGGCGATGGCGGGGCTCAGCCCACCGATGTAGTCGACCTTCGGCTTCTCCATCTGACCGACGAACTGGCGGGCGTAGGAGGAGAGAGACTCGACGTAGCGCCGCTGCCCCTCGGCGTAGAGCGTGTCCAGGGCGAGGGACGACTTACCGCTACCGGAGACCCCGGTGACGACGATCAGTTTGAAGCGCGGTAGCCTGACGTCGATCCCTTTGAGGTTGTGTTCCTTGGCGCCGCGGATGAAGATATGGTCTGGAAACATGTAATCTTACCAGCCTTCGGTAGCTTGATGAATGTCGAATGGTCAGGCGATCGGATCAGTCAGCGGATTCGACTCCGAACAGGGCGGCGGCCGGGCAACCGATCTCCCGCTGCTTGCAGTACCGGCAGGCGAACGTGCCTCTGCTCACCGCATTTCCGACGAAGGATAGAACGATCAGGAGGGCCAGGGCGGCCACCCGCAGCCAGGTGAAATCCCTTATCGAGAGAACGATGCCCCCGGCGATGGGAAGGAGGACGACGAGGAAATCTGGTAGCATGTCGGCCCAGGAGACCTCCCTCTCGACGAACTTCCGGGGATCGCCCCTCTTGAAGAGGATCGCGCACACCATCCCCCGGCCTAGACCGCACCGCTTGCCATAGTAGTAGCAGTTCGCACAGCTGCGTTTCAGAACCAGCCCTTCGACCGCCAGGCAGTAGAGGCCGTACACGACGGCGGCTATGATGCCAAACCCGAGGAGAACGTAGACCCCGAGGGCGTAGATCGATATGGCGACGGCGGCTGTGAGGACCACGATCTTGAGTGGGAAGGTTTCAAGACTCTGTGTGTTCTGCACGTCGTCCTCCTTTCACGCCCGGAAGCCAGTCTGTCTGTTCCGGGCACGGACTTAGCACAAATGTTCTACCATGGCAGAGAGTATACCACGGGTACATGCCACTTTGCGTCATATTTTCAGTGGAGGAGACAACGTTGACGAAACTTTAAGGTTCTGATGGTCGCGCTGGAGATGGTGTCGCTCGTAGCCTTCTGGGGCCTCAATCTTGCAGGTCTTCAGGCAGGGTGTGCCGGGATGC
>CAZQXX010000305.1:0-3186 GCA_964597105.1 uncultured Anaerolineales bacterium | reverse complement strand
CAGACAGGGGATGTGACACGGCGTGGGGCATGACGGAAACCCTGAGGATCGTGCGTGGTTGAGCCAAGGAGAGTTGACGATGAAGCGACGATGGGTTCTCGCGGTGGTCGGTGGGGTGCTCCCTCTGGGGATGATGGTGGTGGTGGGGCTGATGCTGGCGGGCCGGTCGGCGGCGGCGCCTGCGGAGCCGGGGCCGGAGGTCCCTGCGGCGGAGGCTGTCGTCGCGGCCACCGAGGTGGATGAACGGTTTCCCGATTGGTGGTACATTGGGGACCAGGACGCTGGGGGCGGCACGGGTGGGGTGGGCGCTACGGTCTCCGCGGCGGGGGACGTGAACGACGACGGTTGGGACGACGTCATCGTCGGAGCGCCTTACTACGACGATGGCGGGGTGGTCTATGTGTTCCACGGCGACGGAGACAGCCTGAGCTCCAGCCCCGTCTATTCGGCCAGCGGGGGGCAGAATGCGGCGCGGTTTGGTGCCGCGATTGCGACGGGAAGCGTCAACGACGACGCCTGCGCGGACGTGATTGTGGGCGCACCTAACGCCGGCACGGCGGAGAAGATGAAGCCGGGACGGATCGACATCTTCTACGGCTGCACTTCAGAAGCAGGCCTGAGCCAGACGCCGGACCGGACGGTATACGGCGAGCAGCACACCGGGGACTTCGGCTACGCGGTGGCAATCGCGGGCGACGTGGACGGCGACGGGCTGGACGACGTGATTGTCGGGGCGCCGGCCTATTCGAGTGGCGCCGGGAAGGTCTACGTGCTCGGCTCCAGCGCGGACATGACGACGACTAGTGCGTGGGCGATCGAGGGAGGCCAACCAGGGGCCCGGTTCGGCGCCGCGGTGGGCTCGGTCGGGGACGGGGACGGATGCATCACGATCCTGGTGGGCGCCCACAGTTACGACGTGCCGGGAGCGGTCAACGCCGGGGCCGTCTTCGTCTATGACGTGTGCAGCCTGGGGTCGAGCCCATCGAGCGCTGGCCCTCCAAAGTGGACGGGCGAGAAGAGCGGGGCCCAGTTCGGAGCGGCGGTGAGCGGGGCGGGCGACGTGAACGGGGACGGCTATGACGACGTCATCGTCGGCGCGCCGGGCTACCGCGACACGTGGTTCCTCGAGGGAGGCGCGTTCGTCTACCATGGGTCAAGCAGCGGGCTGTCGGCGACTCCGAGATGGCAGGAGACGGGCGAGCAGGAGTACGCGCAGTTCGGCACCTCGGTGGGCGGGGCGGGCGACGTGAACGGGGACGGGTACGGCGACGTGATCGTCGGATCCCCGTATTACACGGTCACCAAAGACTCGGAGTCCACGCCGAGCGTGGGGAGAGCGTTCGTCTTTGGGGGCTCCCGGCTGGGTCTGGTGACCGCCGCCTCCCTGGCACCGGACAAAGACAAGGCAGACGAGCACTTCGGCTATTCCGTCTCGGCGGCGGGCGACGTGAACGGCGACGGGCTGGGCGACGTGATCGTGGGGGCGCCCGGCTACAGGAGTGAGACCAGGATTATGGGCGCCGCGTTCGCGTATCTGGGCGCCCCGGGCATCTTCCCCGTTGTCGAGATTTACGACGTTTACCTGCCGCTGGTGGTGCGGCAGACGGACGGCACCTGACGGTCATCTGATCGTCGCGCTGGACCCCTTGACGCCGCCGGGCGGCCCCACCGGGCGGCCCCACCGGGCGGCCCCACTGGGCTAGGGCGGCGTCGCTTCATGTAGATCCTTCTCTGAAGGTCCTTCCCACTCGCGGCGGGCCGGTGTGACCGGCCACGTTCTCTCCTCTCCCCCCGGCATGACGGTGTCGGGGGTTACACCGGTCGGAATGTAAGTATGGGGGAGGTGCGCCGGTCGGGGCCCAATGCAGGCGGCCGACTTCGTCGGCTTGGCAGGTATGGAAACCTGCCCTACGTCCTTCTCCTCGTGGTGTGGTAGAGATTCCTTGGTTCGGCGAGGCCCCTCGACTGCGCTCGGGATAGACTCATCACAGGCCACTGCGCTTCAGTCGCTACGCCTCCTTCGCTCCGGTCGGGATGACGGTGTTGCGGGTTGCTCGCTGGCCCGGGGCAGAACTCAAGGCTCCGCGGTCATGTGGGCGGCGCCGCGATAACTCTAAGGAAGTTCTAATAAACTTCTCCGCTGGTTATAACTTCGCCGGGGTATACTGTGGGCAGGTTTGGGCTGTCGGCCGTATCGTTAGGGGTTCGTTGGACGTTAAGAGTAGTAGGCGTTTGAACGTTGGAACGTTGGAACGTCGGCAGGTTGCAGGTTGCAGGTTAGCGGGTGGGATGTTGGACCGAATGGTAGAACGGATGAGGGGACGTTGAGGCAGTTTGGGACGATTCTGTTGACGTTTCTCGCTCAGGTGGGGGGCGGGCCCGGGCCGCGGGAGAATAATCTGGTGCGGTTCGGGCTGGCGGCCGTGTTCTGGATGGTGCTGCTGGGCGTGGCGTGGAATCGACAGCGACGGGATCACCTGCCGCGGGAGCGGCTCCTGGTGTGGGGGTTCGCGCTGGGGCTGGTGCGCGAGGTGTTTATGTTCACCCACGTGGCCATGCACGTCCTGGACGTGTCCTGGCCGATCCGAGCGCTGGAGGTCGAGCCCCTGGAGCACGGGTTGTCGATCGCGGCGATCGTGATGGTGGCGGGGGCGTTCATGCGGTATCTCTCGGACGACGCGCCGCTGTCGCGGCGCTACCTCCAGGTGGGCGTGGTGGCCACAGCCCTCTCCTACGGCGCGGCGCGGTGGATGTGGGGCGGACTGGCATCGGCGAATCCGGAGATCCGGTTCAACATGACGTGGGGCGGGGTCATCATTCACGCGGTCGCGGCGATCCTCATCGTCGCCGCCATCATCCTGCTGGCACGGCAGCGGGGATGGGTGCGAAACGTGGTGATCCTGGCCCTGACCTTCCTGCTGGTGGATGAGGGGATCCGACTGCTCAACTTCGCGACGGCGAAGGCCTACTCGCCCGTGGTCTGTCCGATCGGAAACAACCTCCACATCTGGTCGATCCCGCTTTTGGGATACGTCTACTTCCGCGAGCAGGCGATCGAGAAGCGGAAAGCGGAAGAGGCCCTGGCCGACTACCGGGAGCACCTGGAGGAGTTGATCGCGGAGCGGACGCTGGATCTCTCGGCCCAGAACGCCATCGCGGCGACGATCAGCCGCTCGCTGGACCTGG
>CAZQXX010000304.1:1719-3196 GCA_964597105.1 uncultured Anaerolineales bacterium | reverse complement strand
GAGAAGGTGACCAGTCAGACAGACCCTAAAGGTTTTTAGTGAGTGGATTTATCTTGCTTGGAAACCTACATGTCGTATGTCGGAAGATTGAGTGGAGTTGATCCTGTGAAACCTTTAGGGTCGCTAGTTGTGTTTTTCAGTCGAATTGGCCTTATCGACAGCTGATATATGGAATTGGACGGGAGGTGCACACGGTGAGCATGAGTCAGAGTGGCAGTGGATTCTACGGTTTCGACCAGTCGCCCCGGGGTGAGGGTCGGGAGGGCAACGGCTACGCCGGCGTGAGAGACGAGGTACGGCGGCGTTTGATGTCGGAGCTGAGCCCCGTCGTCGACAGCGGCGACACGGCTGAGGTGCGGAACGCGCTGCGCCGGATCTTCGACGAGACGCTGGCAGAGAAGCAGGTCGCGCTGAGCAGTCGGCAGCGACGGGATCTCTTCGAACAAGTCGTGGCGGACGTCCTCGGCCTGGGTCCGATTGAACCTCTTCTCCGCGACGACACCGTCACCGAGATCATGGTCAACGGGATGGAACAGGTCTGGATCGAGCGGAACGGGCGGCTCGAGGAGACGGACATCCGCTTCCGGGACACGCAGGAGATCATGCGCATCATCGACCGGATCGTCGGGCCCCTGGGACGGCGGGTGGACGAGAGCAGCCCGATGGTCGACGCCCGCCTGCCCGACGGCTCCCGCGTCAACGTCATCATCCCGCCATTGTCCCTGGACGGTCCGTGCATCAGCATCCGCAAGTTCGCCTCGGCGGCGTACCTGGCGGATGATCTGATTCGCATGGGGAGCGTCACGGAGGAGATGATCGAGTTCTTCCGCGCTTGCGTGAAGGCGCGGCTCAACATCGTCATCTCGGGGGGCACCTCGACGGGGAAGACGACGCTGCTCAATATCGTGTCTCGCTTCCTCCCCAGCGACGAGCGGATCATCACCATTGAGGACGCGGCGGAGTTGCAGCTCCAGCAGCGGCACGTGATCCGGCTCGAGTCCCGTCCCCCGAACGTCGAGGGGAAGGGCGCGGTGGGCATTCGCCAGCTGGTCATCAACTCCTTGCGTATGAGGCCGGACCGCATCGTGGTGGGTGAGGTGCGTGGCGGCGAGGCCCTGGACATGCTCCAGGCGATGAACACGGGTCACGACGGATCCCTGACCACGGCGCACTCGAACAGCCCCCGGGATACGCTCCATCGCGTCGAGACGATGACGCTGATGGCGGGGATGGACCTCCCCCTGCGGGCCATCCGGGAGCAGATCGCCTCGGCCTTCGATCTGATCATCCACCTGCAGCGGCTGGCCGACGGCACGCGCCGCGTGGTCCGGGTCTCGGAGGTGCAGGGCATGGAGGGGGACGTGATCGTCATGCAGGACCTGTTCCGCTTCGTTCAGACAGGCGTGGAGAACGGGCGGGTGGAGGGGTACTTCACGGCGATGGGGATCCGTCCCAAGTTCATGGACAAGATCGAGGC
>CAZQXX010000304.1:0-1619 GCA_964597105.1 uncultured Anaerolineales bacterium | reverse complement strand
CCGGCGTTCACCGGCCCGGCGACGCTGCGGCAGATCATGGACCGGCTCGACCAACGCGTGTCGGAGGGGAACGTCGAGCATCTTCGGGCGCTGCCGACGGGCTTTCGGCCCCTGGACGACGTGTTGAACGGGGGGCTGCGCGCAGGGGAGTTGATGATCGTGGGCGGGCGTCAGGGGGTGGGGAAGACGATCTTCGGCCTCCAGCTTGCACGGAACGCGGCCTACGGCGATGACGGGAGCGGCGCCCTCTACATCTGCTACGAGCACAGTCGCGAGCACCTGTTCTCGCGCCTCCTGTGTCTGGAGAGCGCCGAGCAGGGCTGCCGGGCGCCGCTGACCCTGAAGAAGCTGAATGAGATCGCCCTGCGGGAGGACGATGACGGTAGGGGGCTGCTGGAGCGACTCCGCGGTCTCCCGGAGTACGGGCGGGTGGTTGACGCTGTTGAGGGGTACGCCGAGCGGCTGGTGCTGGTCAAGGCGAGCGGCGATCACTCGACCCTGGGGGACATCAATGAGTGGGTGGAGGATCTGGCCTCGACGGGCACCGAGCGGTTCGCGGTCGTGGTCGACTACCTGCAGAAGATCCCGGTTCACGCGGACGGGCTCCGGATGGAGACGGAGATCACGACGCACCTGACCCAGGGATTGAAGGATCTGGCTATGAGGACGGGCGCCCGGGTCGTGGCCATCGCGGCCTCGGACCGCCCCGGCCTGAAGTCGACGCGGATCCGGCTGGCCGACATGCGGGGGAGCTCGGCCCTTCAGTACGAGGCGGACGTAGCGGTGATGCTGAACAATAAGTACGACATCGTGAGCCGCGAGCATCTGATCAGCAATCTGACCCAGGCGGAGCAGATGCGGAACTGGATCGTGGTGACCATGGAGAAGAACCGAGCCGGGCGGACGGCCGTCGACATGGAGCACGCCTTCCAACCCGCTCAGTTCCGACTGGCGCCGACCGGAGATTTCGTGCGCGAACGGTTAGTGGACGAGAAAGTCATCCTGGAGTAGCGCCATATGGCCAGAATACTCCTCGCCGAGGAGTGGGCCGAGCCCTCTCCGCTGGCGATCCAGCTCCAATACGATCTGTCTGAGGACTACCTGGTCGTCTCCGACCCCACGGTGCGGGGGCGGAGGCTGAGCGCCGTGGTGGTGGGGCCGCAGGGCCTCTTCGTGCTCCACCCCGCGCCCGATGCCGGCGATGCCCCTTCCTCTGGCATGGAGCGGGTCGGCCGCGCCACGCAGGCTTTGAAGGCGTTCCTACGGGATGAGTTCCCGGCGACCACACTCCGCGTCCATCACCTGCTGGTGCTGGATGGGTCGCCGGAGGCCCCAGATCGACCGCCCTCCCCTGAGGTGGCGTTTGCGACCATCGACAGCGCGGCGCAGGAGATTGCGTCGGTCGACCTGCCCGCCACCGGGGCGCTCCTGGACGACGAGGACCGGCAGGAGCTGGCGGTCGCCCTGCGGGACCGGAAGCTGACGCTGACCCAGCGGGCGTCCGAGCCCTTCATCTTCCGGTCGAGTGACGCGTTTGGGAGCGGCACGGAGGTGTGGACCATTCGGGAGGCCGCGCGCCACATGGCGGCCCATCCCGAGAGCGGGATCTACCACCTGCG
>CAZQXX010000303.1:0-3241 GCA_964597105.1 uncultured Anaerolineales bacterium | reverse complement strand
CCCCGTGGTCAGCTTGTTCGTCACCTCGCGCTTGACCCGCGCCGCCAGGGCATCCTCGTGCTCCCGGAGGAAGGCCCGGACCGCCTCCGGGTCGTGGACCACCAGCGCCCGCAGCGCCCACGAGAGGGCCTTGACCACCATGTCATCGTGGTCGTCGACGAGCAGGCGACATACGGCCAGGGTGCGCGGCACGTCCCCCATCCCACCGTGGCTGCGCACGTTGAGCGCCACGGTGCTGACCAGCGCCGCCCGCCGCCACCAGCGGTCGTCCGAATGGGCCCAGCGGTGGATCAACGCATCCGGCACCTGGCCCGCCAGCCACGCGGGGCCCGACAGGGTCCGCGCGAAGGAGTCGACCGCGCCCCAACTGTCCATCCCCCGGCCGAATGTCTCCAGTTCCGCCTCTCCCACGGATCGAAACGCCGCATCGTGGTCACGGATCAGCTCGCAAGCCACCCAGCGATGGCCGTGGGTCTCCAGGAGCTCCCCCGCCACGTCGAGGATGAACGCGGCATCGGCGTCCCCGTACGCTTTCGAGTACCGCCGGCAGACTGCCCGCACGTTCGGCGTATTGCGGACGTCCAGCGCCTGGATCTCCGCATCGATCGCCGCCGCAACCTCTGCCGGGTCCTTCATACCACCCATCTCACCCATCGCTCTGACCTCCCGGCGCCCTACCCCACCTCGACGTACACGCGACACAGATTGCGCCACTGCCGGAGGAACTCCTCCTGCCCCTGCCACGTGAGCCCGTGGTACTCCAGCCGGTTTGGATCGCTTGAGCGTCTCACCGCCGGATCGACAAAGACGAATCCTCGCTCCGCCACGTGGCCGAACACGACCTTCGCGTGCGCCCAGCCCCGGTACCGGCCTCCCTCCCGGCGGAGCGGCTCCCCGACCATGACGATGGTGACCTGATCCTCAAGCAGGTTCCGGCGCAGCCGCTCCACCGTCCCGAAAGGCCGCCAGCGGGCGGGGATGCCGCGCTTGCGCAGCGTGTGGACGATGCCCCAGGGAAAGGTGGCCCAGTTGGGGATGCGCGACACGGCCAGATATGGGAAGGCGCGCCACGCCAGGCCGAGACGGTTCATCTCCTGCGCCACCCGGACCGCCTCCAGCTCCTCCCGGCCGCGCACCGCGTTCGCCGCGATGGCCAGGCACGTCGGGCCGCAGTCGTTCGTGATCCCCTGGTACTGATAGTACTGGTAGACCGGCTTCCGCAGCCGGAAGGGCACCCCGCTCAGATCCGGCGACACTCTCATCGCTTCCTGGTCTGTCATCCCGCTATCCTCGACCTATCCCGCGCTACAGGCGCACCGGTCTGCACTCCCCACCCTTCAGCGCGGCCACCAGCTCGGCATCCGTGCGGATCGGGCGAGACAACCGGGTCGCCGCACTGCCCACCATGTGTACGGCGTGGGCATCGCTGCCGCCGATCCCGGGCACGTCCAGCCGGCGGGCCAATGCCTGTGCCCGTGCGTTATGCTCGGCGTCCACGTTGCCGTTCAGGATCTCCACGCCGTCGACCTCCCCCAGAACCGCCACCTGGTCCCAATCCGTCTCCAGGTCGAGCCCTCGATCCCGGAAGCTGAGCGTGAGGCTCGGCCCTCCCCGAGTGTGGAAGGGGTGAGCGACGAAGACCAGCCCGCCGACCTGGTGGACGCTCCGGCACAGATCCTCCAGCGCGATCCCTTCGGGGATATCCCGGTAATAACCGAAGGCGAGCATGTCGCCCCAGTTCGTGCGGGCCTCGACCGCGCGGAAGACGGGGAAGTCCTTCTCTTGTCCCAGCGCCTGGGTCACGTTCGCACCCTCGATAGAGAAGTGGTCCGTGACGCACACCGCGTCCAGGTCGCTCTGGCGCGCGGCCTCGATCAGCCCTTCAGGCCGCATGATGCTGCAGCCGGACGACACGGTGGTGTGGGTGTGCAAGTCGATCAGCACCGGCGACCACCTTCCTCGGCGCTCACGCTATCCCCGATCCTCCAGGAGCCGGTTGACCTCCGCCCGGACCTCCTCCAGATCCTCCAGCCCCAGGTAGATGATGGCGTAGCGGACGTAGGAGACCGGGTCGAGGGCCTTCAACTCCTCAATGACCACGTCCCCGATGGCTCGGGACGAGATCTCCGTCTTCCCCATCTGGCGGATGTGGCTCTCTACCCGGTCGGCCACGCGGTCGAGATCACCGGCCGAAACCGGCCGGCGGGCGCAGGCGACGCGCAGCCCGGAGAGAACCTTGTCACGCTCAAAGGCCTCCCGCCGCCCGTCCCGTTTCACCACCAGCGGCGCCGTCATGATGGCGCGCTCCACCGTCGAGAACCGCTTCTCGCAGGCCTTACACTCCCGCCGTCGCCGGATGCTGTGCTCCTTCCGCGTTGTATCGATGACGCGCGTACGCTTGCTGCCGCAATAAGGACATCTCATAAGTGCTCTCTCCTCAACCGCCGCAACCTTCACTGAGAACAGCAGACGAGCGCACCACAAAGCTCGATGCGTCAACGCTGCCGCTGCCGACGTGGACTGCTCAAGACACAGAAAACCCACATATGGGGTTTCTTGAGGGGGTGCCCCGTACATATTGGGGATGATGTTGGACGATTATACCACACCCGAAAACTACGGACAAGTCCTTGAGCCGCTTATTACCTTAAAATTGAATGGGATCAAACCAAATTCCAACCTTATCCAACCAAGGCCAACTATAGGCCCAACCAAATCCGTCTATAGCAGCCTCCATTCTGTGATATACTCGCACCGAGTTGTAGCCTGATTTGACCGCGTGGTGTCTAGCGAGACTCCTCTGGTCGTCTACCGTCGCTCGTTCGGGTGTGAGCTTAGGACAACTGCACAAGGTGACGCTGTTAGGAGAGAAAGCGATGGCCGTTACAGGGAGAGACTTAGCCACGGCGAAGTTCGTCGATCCAGATGGTTCATTGGTCCAGCGACTGCTGAGGTGGCGCTGGGTAATTGTGGCGCTGTCGGCCGGAATGTTCGTCGTCTGGGAAGTGATTGAGCACCCATCGACCGCCTCGATGCTCAATGACCGGCACATCTTCCGTGAGGCGCTGTTCTTTGCGATCCTCGGCCCGCTCCTCACTGGACTCGCCCTCACCCTGCTGGCGCGGGCAGACACGGACCGGGTGGAGGCGCGGCAGCGTCTCGATCTAGAGCACGAGCTGAGCCGCGAGCTGGCGGACGCCGGCAGCTGGGAGGAGTTGACCGCTCTGATCGTCGACATTCC
>CAZQXX010000302.1:0-3275 GCA_964597105.1 uncultured Anaerolineales bacterium | reverse complement strand
GAAAAGTTCTGTCGCTCTTCCACTACTCCCTCCGCTCGGATGGGTTTCTCTTCCTGGGTACTTCAGAGACCATCGGTGCGTTCGATGATCTCTTCGAGACCGTAGATCAGGAACAGCGCATCTTCCGGCGCAAACAGGGCATGGCCGAGCGCACACCGCCCATCGCCTTTCCTTCACTCTCGTTCACGGGGACCATGACAGGAGGAGATGCGGCTCAAGCGATCGAGAGAAAGGGAGAAGACGCCGTCCGAAGCATGGCTGAGCGCGCGCTGCTGGATCGCTACGCGCCCCCATCGGCCATCGTCAGTAGGAGCGGACGAGTGCTCTACTTCCACGGTCGCACGGGCCAATATCTGGAACCGCCCCCCGGGAAAGCGACTCTGCACATTCAGCGCATGGCGCGAGAGGGATTGCGGCTGCCCCTGAGCGCAGCTCTCCGCAGAGCCAAGTCCGAGCAGAAGCCGGTCCGCTACCAAGGCATTGAGGTCAAGACGAATGGCGAGCCGCGGACGATTGATCTCACAGTGATGCCGGTCGAAGGGACCACCGATATGCGTGGGTTGTTCCTGGTCAGCTTCGAGGACGTGACACCAGAGGAGAGAGAGGAGACCGAAGAAGCGAGCGAGACAGCGGGCGATGAAGGTTCCCGCGTCCAGCAGCTGGAGCAGGAGCTGAGGGCCAAGGAGGAGCGCCTCCAGACCACGATTGAGGAACTAGAGACCTCCAACGAGGAGCTCCAGTCGTCCAATGAGGAGCTCCAGTCGTCCAATGAGGAGCTCCAATCTACCAATGAGGAGTTAGAGACCTCTCAAGAGGAGCTGCGATCGGTCAACGAGGAGCTCAGAACCACCAACGCGGAGCTCGAGGAGAAGATGGAGCAGCTGAAGAAAGCGAACGACGACATCAAAAACATGCTCACCGGTACCGGCGTAGGGACCGTCTTCCTCGACGAAAAGCTGCACGTCCGGCGCTTCACGCCGGGGGCCACGGAGGTGCTGAATCTGATTGACGGAGACGTAGGGCGGCCCATTGACCACGTCTCCTCCACGCTCGCGGACTATGACAGGCTGGCTGAAGATGCCCAGCACGTGCTCGACACGCTGGAGCCCCTGGAGAGGGAGGTCCAGACAGAGGCCGGAGAGTGGTACTTGCTTCGCTTCCTGCCCTACCGGACCGAACAGCACGTGGTCGAGGGAGTGGTGATGACGCTCGTGGATGTCACCAGTCTTAAGCAGGCAGAACATCACGTCGCTCAGCTCAAGGAAACAAAGCTGGAGATGGCAGCAGCCGGCGACCATGCCCAGCACGTGGGGGAGACCGGTCGCGAGCCGCTGGTGATCCTGGACACCGATCTGAGGGTGGTTGCCGCCAATCACGCGTTCTACCAGATCTTCCAGACAGAGCAGGGGAAAGTGGAGGACGTGTCGCTCTTTGATCTGGGCGCGGGACAGTGGGACACTCCTGAGCTGCGGGAGTTACTGGAGGAGACTCTCCCGCAAGAGACTGCTCTGAGTGGCTACGAGGTGACGCAGGACCTCCCCGACATCGGTGAGCGGAAGATGTTGCTGAACGCGCGAGAGCTCTGGCGCAGCGAAGGCGAGGAACGGCTGATCCTGCTGACCTTCGCGGACATCTCAGAGACGTGAGGCGTCGACCGGGGATGGTCACCTTGTTGCACCCGGCCGACTGCCGCTTCAAAACCTCAAGAGGTGAACAATGACAGAAGAGGAGCGAACGACCGGTACGCCAGCCGATCTACGTCGAAAGGCAGAGGAAGTCGTGCGGTGGCGGCGGCATAAGCTGCAGGAGATCCCGCCTGAGGATCTGCAGGATCTAATCCACGAGCTCCGGGTGCACCAGGTCGAGCTCGAGATGCAGAACGACGAGCTCCGCCGCACACAGCGAGAGCTTGAGCGGGCGCGCGATGAATACTCCGATCTCTACGACTTCGCTCCGGTCGGCTACCTGACGCTCAGCGAGAGAGGGGCCATCCTACAGGCGAATCTCACGGCGGGCCGGATGCTCGGCGTGGATAGGAGCCGCCTGGTCGACCGACCGCTGACCGATTTCATCGCCAGGGAAGACCAGGATACCTTCTATCTCCATCGGCGGCAGCTCTTCAAGAATCAGGAGTCACAGACCGTCGAGGTCAGAATGGAGAGAGAGGGCGGTTCCGAGCTGTGGGTACGGATGGAATCAGCGCCAACGGGTCGCAGCGACGATCCGGCCGCGTGGCGAGCTGCCATCAGCGACGTCACAAAGCAGAAGAAGGCAGAGAAGGCGCTGCACAAGTACGCGGAGCGACTGCGCGTCCTGCACGAGATAGACGAGGCGATTCTAAGCGCCTACTCCATGGCGCAGACGGCCGAAGCCGTGGTGCAGCGGATCCCGCGTCTCATCTCCTGTGAGCGTGCCAGCGTCGGAACGTACGACCCAGAGACGCATGAGCTGTCGCTCCTGGCCATCCACAGCTGCCGTGACCAACCAGACCCGGCAACCGACTGGCGGGAGTCCGTAGACCCGGCCTCGGATCCGGTACTCAAGAAGCTAATGGCGGGCGAGAGATGTGTTGTGGAGGACCCACAGACGGTGTCCGTCTCCTCGCCGTGGATAGAACGATTGCAGGCGGAGGCGGCGCGGGTGCTGATCAGCGAACCGATTATGATCCACGGGGACTTCGCGGGGATGGTCAGCGTCAGCAGGAGAGAGCCTGACTTGCTCCTCAGTGACCAGATGGACGTGTTGCGCGAGCTGGCCACCCGTTTGGGCATCGCTTGGGAGCAGGCCCGACTCCACGAGGAGCTGCAGCGGTATGCTGGTGAGCTGGAGCAACTGGTTCAACAGCGAACGGCGGACCTGGAGACGAGCGAGGCGCGCTTCCGCACCATCTTCGAGGAGGCGGGCATCGGTATTGCGCTGGCGGACGCCGGCGGTAGGCTGAAGGCCACCAACCCGGCCCTCCGCCGTATGTTGCGTCACAGCAAGGAGGAGCTGTCCGGACGCTGCCTCTTTGACTTCCTGGGTGGTGTAGGGGACGCTGAACGGGAGCTGCTGCGGAAGGTGGCCGAAAGAGAGCGGAGCGAGCATACAGAGCAGCTCCCGTATCTACTTGGGGACGGCGAGAGAGGCTACGCCAACCTCACCCTGTCCTTCCTTCGCCGGAAAGGCGGTCGCTCACCTCTCATCCTGGTCCTGATGGAAGACGTCACCGATCGGGAGCGGGCGCACGAGATGCTCGTGGAGGCGGAGCGGATGGCGGCGATGGGGCGCATGGG
>CAZQXX010000301.1:0-3287 GCA_964597105.1 uncultured Anaerolineales bacterium | reverse complement strand
GACGATAAAGGCCCGGTCAGCAAAGAGCCGAGGGTCGCGGCGAGGAGGAGCAGGGAGATGCGTCTCGTGGCCATCCTCACGTCGAGGGGCAGGGCCCATCCAGCGCATGCTGCCTCAGCCTGAGAGCGCCGAGGTGGCGCCTCGGGAGCGGTGTCAACACGTCAGGTGGAAGGCGCCCGCTGTCTCGCGTTCGCCCTGCAGCTCATTGTACCGTTTCCACGCCTCGCCTGTCCTGGCGACCTCCAACTCGATACCGGCCTCCCGAACTGCCTGACGGGTTTCCTGGGGGACCGTCATGACGCCGTTAGCGCCGGTGCCTACGACGAGGATCTCAGGTTGGGCGTCGAAGACTTCCTCCAGGTCGCTGGGGCTCAGCCGGTGCCCTTGATCCCGCCACCAATTGGAGATCACCCGGTTCGGGAGCAGGATAAGGTCATTCGTGTATTCATCGCCATCGACCACCATGTGGCCGAATCTGTAGCTCTCCACCTCTGGCGCATGCATAGACTACCTCCACGGCCCCGCGCTGCAATCTACTTAGCCAATTGTCGTTGTGTCCTCAATGCGACTGGCTTCTATGATAGCACGGGGGGCAGCTGTGTCAAGCGCTGGGCCGCCTGTCAGCGTCCAGGGTTCCCGCCCGCGGCTGTGGCCTGGTCTCGGATGCGGCACCTGTGGGGTGCGGGCGAATCTTGCTGGCGAGCCCGTTGCCCAGTATAATCGGCCTCGAGTCTGCTGGCGGGTGCGTGCGTCGGCACAATGAAGGCCCACGAGGAGGAGCGATGGAGACCATCCCCCTGCTGGAAGAGAAGCGGATCGTACTCGGTATCACGGGCGGGATCGCGGCGTACAAGATCTGTTCCGTGGCGAGCCGTCTGACTCAGGCGGGCGCCGAGGTGGACGTGGTCATGACCGAGGCGGGCACCCGCTTCGTGGCGCCCCTGACATTCGAGGCCCTGACCGGTCGGCCGGCCTACACTACTATGTGGCGCAGGTCCGGTGAGGGGCTCCCGACGCACATTGCCCACGTGGGCCTGGCCCACGCTGCCGATCTCCTGGTGATCGCGCCGGCGACGGCAAACACGATGGCGAAGCTGGCACAGGGGCTGGCCGACAATCTGCTCAGCACGCTGGCGCTCGCGGCGCGCTGCCCGCTCCTCCTGGCCCCCGCCATGGACGTCGGGATGTGGGCCCACCCGGCGACGCAGGCGAACGTGGCCCTGTTGCGGGAGCGGGGCGTGGCCTTCGCCGGGCCCGCGCGTGGCCGGATGGCCTCCAGTCTGGAGGGAGAAGGTCGGCTGGTCGAGCCAGATGAGATCCTCGGCCACGTGCGCCGCGTGCTGGGGAGAGATGGGCCGTTGGTCGGGCGGCACGTCGTCGTGTCGGCAGGTCCCACGCAGGAGCCCATCGATCCGGTCCGTTTTCTGACCAACCCGTCGTCCGGACGGCAGGGGTTCGCGCTGGCTCAGGCGGCCGTGGACCGGGGGGCGGCGGTCACGCTCGTGGCCGGGCCGACGCATCTGCCGACGCCTGTGGGGGTGGAGCGTGTGGACGTCCGGACCGTCGAGGAGATGAGAGACGCTGTCCTGGAGGCCAGTTCAACAGCTGACGCTTTGTTGATGGCGGCGGCTGTGGGCGACTACGGCCCTGCGGAGAGAGCGGCTGAGAAGATGAAGAAGCGAGCCGACGACGTGACCCTCCGCCTGACCCGGACGCCCGACGTCCTCGCTGCCGTGGCGGAGCAACGCGTCGGGACCGGCCGTCCCCGGGTTGTGGTCGGCTTCGCCGCCGAGACGGAGCATCTTCTGGAGAACGCGCGCCAGAAGCTGGCGGCGAAGAATCTCGATCTGATCGTCGCCAACGACGTCGCGGCTGCGGACGCCGGGTTCGGCGTGGAGACGAATCGCGTGGTCCTTCTGACGGCCGGAGGGGAGCCGACCGAGCTGCCGCTGATGAGCAAGTCGGCCGTGGCCGAGCGGATCCTGGATCGGGTCGTGGAGCTGTTGGCAGCCGGCTAGGAGGCGAATGGCGGCGGCCCTACGCCTCCGGCACCCGGTAGATGGCCGTCTGCCCCTGCCTGAACACAGGCGTCAGAAGCGAGTCAAACTTCCCCAACCCCTCCGCCGCGCTGCACCGCCGTTCCGAGGTACGGCACACCTCCTCAGCGTAGCGACGCTCCGGAGGGCCGACGACGACGTAGTCGACGTCCCAGCGGTGGAGCAGCTCTAGGGCCTGCTGGTCGTCCCCCGTCGTGTAGACCGTCTCGATGTCGGGCTCCCGCTTTCCCTGTTCGACGTAGTTCCCGCGCCACTGGCTTTCGTGTAGCGCCCATCCGAGCACGGCAGGGTAACCTGTGAAGGCGCTGATGCGGCCCTCGTACACGTAGCTGGTCCCGGGCGCCTCCAGGATGACGGGCGTTCCCTCGGCGTTGGCGCGGAGCCACTCGATGGCTGCCCAGTCATCGGGATGGCTCCGGGCGATGGTGCTCGCCCCGTTCAGGTTCGGCTCCGCCTCGAACCCCTGGACTCGACTGTAGCTGGCCATAACTGGATAGACCAACCCGGCGCCGACGAGAAGTGCAGCGCCGGCCAGGAAGACCCGCTGCACCACCCGTGCCAGCCGGCCATCGACGTCCCTCACCATCCACCACACGGCGTAGGCACTGGCACAGGCAAGCATCACCCACGCCTGGTAGTAGAACTTGAAGATGGTGTTCATGCGCACCCCGAAGCTGTCCCGGAGGTACACAAACTCGACGACGAAGGTCAGGCCGAGGCCGCACAGGAAGAGCAGAGCGGCGAACTGATCGCTGGATGAGGCCTTGCGCGATGGCCCGCCGTGGTGCCCCACTTGCAGGACGGCGACGACAGCGGCGGCCGTGAGCACCGTCAAGGTCAGGAACAGCCACGGATCCCGCACTCGTGCCAATACGATGGCCCGCAGCGCCGGGCCGGGGCCCGAGCTGCCGACGACCTGCTGCACGCGCGGGTCGGAGAGAATACCCTGGATGAAACCGCGGCCGGGTTCGGTGATCACCACCGTGGTGAGGGCGAGCGCGAGAACCACGAGGGGGGCGAGGGCCACGACGACCCAGGACCGGAGGGCGGCGCTGAGGGCCCGTCCTCGATCGTCGGCGGTCAGGAGCCTGGCGAGCAGGAACCAGGCCCCGATGAAGATGAAGGGACCGAACATGACCAGATACTGGGCCAGCCGCGTCGGAGGCAGCAGGTACGGGAGGACGCCTCCGGCCTGAGAGCTGAAACTGACGTAGAAGGGAAGGTAGAGCA
>CAZQXX010000300.1:0-3302 GCA_964597105.1 uncultured Anaerolineales bacterium | reverse complement strand
GCGTCAACGTCCTTTCCCGCGCTTTCTATCATGGTCTTCTTCTGTGACATCTACTCTAACTCCTCAGAAATATGCAAAGAGGGTATCTACTTCTTCGGGCGTTTCTTGGTCTTGGGAAGGGGTTCTTCGTTCTCCTCACGGTTCATCCGAATGAAGTAGTACTGGGCCATACCGAAAAGGTTGGAGATGATGAAATAGATTGAGAGCCCGGTGGCGTACTGGAGAGAGATGAAACCAAACATCAGAGGCATCATCACCTGCATCTGCTGATTCATCATCTCTGTCTGGGACTGACCATCCCCAGAACTGGGTGAGGTCAGCAACTGTTGCTGAAGCCACGATGTGGCGAAGACAAGGATTGGAAGGGCGTACGACCACCACTGATTTGGGCTCGGTGGCTGACCCAGGTCCATCCCCAGAAACGTGCTCTGGAGCGGAACGAGTCCGCGCAAGCTGGGCAGCCACTGATCGATGAAGATATGCCCCGAAAACTGGAAGAGCTGAATGGGCGTTGAGGGAACGATGAAGATGATGGCGCGATAGAGGGCGATCATAATCGGCAGTTGGATCACCAGAGGCAGGCAACCACCCATGGGATTGACTCCCGCCTGGCGCCACAACTTCATCTGCTCCTGGGCTAGTTTCTCTTGATCGTCCCCATACTTCTCACGCAGCTTCTCAATTTCGGGCTGAAGTTCCTGCATCTTCTGGGCGGACCGCTGTTGACTCAAGGTCAGCGGCAGGATCAACAGACGAATCAGGATCGTCAGAGCAGCGATCGCGACGATCGTCGAATTCCCCAGATATGCATACAGGAGTAACAACAAGTTGGCGAACGGGTAGATGATAAAGTCTAGCATCTCGTATTTCTATCCTAGTCCTGTTCCTCGGCCGGTGGGAAAGCCCACGCTTCACGTCCATCCTCAACCTGCAAGGCGCGGATACGGGTGCCCCCCAGAATAAGCGACTGATAGACCAGCGAGTCACTCACGACCGGCTCCGAAAGTCCCTGTCCCTCAGCGGCCTGCGACCAATCTACAAAGCCGTCATCGGTAGCGAGTGCGTACAGCGCACCGTTCTCCGCGCTGACGAAGAGCTGACTGCCGTCTTCGCCGAGAGCCGGACCTGCGCGCACCGGTACAGGCTGGTCCTGATCGGTGACGAGGAACTTATGCCAGCGTTCCTCTCCCGTTGCTGCGTCGAAGGCGTAGACTCTCCCCATGACGTCAACCGCGAACACGGTGTCCTCGTGGACGGCAGGGCTACCCCAGAACCAGTCTTCTCCCTGGAAATGCCACTGCTCCGATCCTGTCTCCGCGTCGATCGCGTAAAGCGAGTCGTCAAAGGCGCCGACGTAGATCGTGCCGTCCCTCAACACTGGGGTGCTGGCGAACGCGCCCTCTCTTTCGAACTGCCACTTAGATTCGCCTGTCTCCAGATGCAGAGCGTAGAGGTGCCGATCCATGGCCCCGACGTACACCGTATCCGAGACGATCAGGGGAGTAGCCCAGACGCGGTGGCCCGTCTCAAACGTCCATCGTAGCGAACCGCTTTCAGCGTCGAGGGCGTAGATGTTACCGTCGCCATTGCCGATGACGAACAGCCCGTTGCCGAGAGCTCCTCCCTCAACGTAGTCGCCGGAGGCGCCTTCAAATCGCCACAGCTCCTCACCGGTTTCTCTGTCCAGTGCCCAGACGATACTCTGGCGTTGGCTGAAGAAGCCACCAGTACTGAGCTGAGAAGCGAAGAAGACCCGTCCTGCGTCGCTCACCGCGGGGGTAGCATAGAAGAGACCCTGGTTGTTCTCTTCTGGGTTCCGGGGGAATGCCCAGAGGGTATCCCCGGTCGTTCTGTCCATTACGCGGGCCTGCTGGAGGTCCGCTGCATAGAGCCTGTCACCAACGACCCTCAGGCCTGTCCAACTGGAGGCCCTCACGCCGCCTGCACAACCGCTAGTAGCTAAGAGTAGTGCTGCCAACATCGCCAGCACGATGGGCCAGCGCTGCGTCCAAACTCGATTCAATGATCTATCCTCCAGATTCAGGACCACTTGACCTGCGATCAGTTCCCCAACTCGTGAGAGCCGGAGACCTCGATGGATACGTGCTGTGTCCCGTCCGGGTCAGGTACCGGGTCGTAACCACCCGGATTGAAGGGGTGACATCTGACCACGCGTCTCACGGCCAGCCACCCTCCGCGCCAGAGGCCGTAGCGAGACACAGCTTCGTAACTGTATTGAGAACAAGAAGGATGGAACCGACACGTAGGGGGTAAGACACGTGATAGGGTGAGCTGGTAGAGGCGGATGAGCCCCAGCAAGATAGTCTTCATGTCTCTCTTCTCGGTCTAAAACGCAACTCCCGCTGGGCGCGGAGCAAGAACAGATACTTGCCCCTGGTGAAACCGGGTATTGCGCTAGATTCCTCTCGGGGCGCCGTGATTGAGTTCCCTACAATCCAGCTTGTTCCAGCAACGTGCTCAGCGCCTTCTCGACTTCCTGCGCGCTCACCTCGACAATCTTCGGACGAGCGACGAGCATTATGTCCCAGCCCTTGGACTCGATCCTCGGATAGAGATGGCGTGCGGCCTCACGCAAGAGGCGTTTCGCACGATTACGGTCGACCGCGTTTCCTACACGTCGGCTTGCTGTAACACCTATACGGGTGATCCCCACCTCGTTGGGATGACCGATCAAGACCAGCAGAGGATGGGCCCATGAGGCTCCCTCATCGTAGACCCGCTGCACGTCCCGGCTGCGGCGGAGTCTAATTCTACGCTCCATATCCCCCGCTGTAGGTTAGAGGGTCCCTTGATCGTTCACAGCCCCAAGGATCGAGGCTATCCTTCCTTCCAGTTGCGCTTCTTCGCCTGGCGCTTCCCTACAGCCAATTGCTTGCGGCCTTTCTTCCGTCGTCGCTTCAGGATCTTCTGTCCACCTTTGCTCGATCGACGCGCCAGGAATCCATGGGTGCGTTTTCTCTTCCGCTTCTTTGGCTGGTACGTTCGCTTTGGCATAGTCTCCTCCTTCACCAGCTCGGACAATGAGAACGGCTATCCTCGGGGTAGCTTACCACGACAAAGACCTACAGAGTCGCTCCCACGCCCGCATCTTACGGCGTGGGAGCTTCGCTCGCCCGCGGATAGACGCCATTTACAGATTCTTAAGGCTTATTATACCGTGATGGACATAAGCGGTCAAATCTCTGGACGTCTAGGTGAACGAAGCAGATCTAATGGGCCCTGGACCTTCTAGATTGCGCCGTGTCGCAATGACCGGAGGCATCAACCCCAGCTTCGTTCAC
>CAZQXX010000299.1:0-3314 GCA_964597105.1 uncultured Anaerolineales bacterium | reverse complement strand
GCGCGGAAGCGGGCCGAGGCCTACCTGCGCGAGGTGGAGCTCTGGGACGCCCGCGACCGGAAGATCGAGGCCCTCAGTCAGGGCATGAATCAGAAGGCCCAGTTCGTGGCCGGCACCATGCACGAGCCGGACCTCCTGGTGATCGACGAGCCCTTTAGCGGCCTCGACCCGGTCAACACGCGTATCATCAAGGATCTTCTCCTGCGGATGCGCGACGACGGGACGGCCATCATCATGAGCACCCACCAGATGCACCGGGTGGAGGAGATGTGCGAGCGCATCCTCCTCATCGACCATGGGCAGCGCGTGCTCTATGGCCCTCTGGACGAGGTCCGGAGCGAGTTCGCCACGAACGCCGTGGAGGTCGGCCTGCGGGGCGAGCTGGACCAGCTCCCGGGCGTGACGCGTCTGGTTCCACGGGACGGCGGCTACCGCATGACGCTCGAGGAGGGGGTTCGGCCGGAGGCTCTTCTCCAGACGCTGGTCACCATGCCAGAGGTCACGGTCGAGCGGTTCGAGCGGGTGCAGACCTCGCTGGAGGATATCTTCGTCGAGGTGGTCGGTCGGGAGGTCTCCGAAGCGGAGGAGGAGGGCGCATGAGGAAGAGCTGGCTCGTAGCCGCGTCGACCTATCGCCGCCGAATCCGCTCCACCACGTTTCTGATGCTCACCTTCGGCATGCCGCTGTTGATGCTGATCGTTAGCGGCATCGCCATCCTCACGGAGCTGGGCGGGGAGCTGCCGGAGGTGGGATATGTGGATCAGACGGGAGAGCTTGCCCAGGTGAATTCGGTCGCGGTGGGGGATGAGACGCTCCAGCTGGCCTCCTATCCGACGCTCGACGGGGCCCAGGGCGCTCTGGAAAACGGCGATATCGACGGGTACCTGGTGGTGCCCGAGGAGTACGTCGAGGGCGCCTCAGCCACGTTCTACGGTGAGCGGCGCCCCAACGCTAGAGTGCAGGATGGATTGACGACCTTTATGCGGCGGGCGTTGCTGCCCAACGCGCCGGAGTGGCAGCTGGAGCGGCTGGAAGACCCCTCGGATATCACCTACGTGGCGCTGGAGACGGGGGAACGGGTTGGTCAGGGGTTGCCGCTGGTCGTCCGGGTGGCCACGCCCGCGTTCCTGGCGCTGATGTTCCTCTTCACAGTTTTCACCAGCGCCAACCAGATGGGCTCGGCCGTCGTCCGAGAGAAGGAACAACGGGCGATGGAGATCGTCATCACCTCCCTCCGTCCCCGAGAGCTGGTGACGGGGAAGGTGCTGGGCATGGCCCTCCTCAGCCTGACTCAGGTCGCCATCTGGGTAATCGGTGCGGCCGCGGCGGTCGGGCTGGCCCTCTACGGGACCCTCCGCCTTCAGGATCTTAGTATTCCCTGGAACGCCCTGCTGTGGGCCGCGCTGCTCGGCATCCCCGGGTACCTGCTCTACGCCGCCCTCGGCGCGGGGCTCGGCGTCATCGCCGGGGATCAACAGCAGGCGCGCCAGTTGTCCGGGATGCTCGGGTTCATCGGCTTCGGCCCCCTTTACTTTATGGGCATCATTATCGACAATCTGGGTGGCCCTCTGGGCGTCGGGCTGACCCTGTTCCCGCTGACCGCTCCGACGATTGCCCTGTTCCGCATGACGTTATCCGAGGTGCCGACGTGGCAACTGGCGACCAGTTTCGCTATCATCGTCGCTACGCTGGCGGTCACCATTTGGTTCGTGGCGCGCATCTTCCGGGCGGCGATGCTCATGTATGGCCAGACGCTGCGGCCGCGCCAGATCCTGCGCGCGCTGCGTGAGGCATAGGGAGGGACGGTATGAGAAAGACGCTACTCATCGGTCTGCGTGAGTTTCGACAGCGCGTGACCAGCCGGGCGTTCCTGCTCGGGGCTATTGGCACGCCCCTGATTCTGCTGGGCATCATGGTCTTCGGCGGCGGCCTCGGGGCTGGAACCCCGGACGAGGCCCCCTTCCAGGACATCCTTGAGGCCGAACGACCGGACGAGCCGATCGGCTACGTCGACCGCGCGGGCCTGATTCAGAGTATCCCCGATCCGATCCCTGCGGATGCCTTCCAGGCGTACGGGGACGTGGAGGGGGCCCGGGCAGCGTTGGAGGCAGGGGACATCGCGGCCTACTACGTGGTGCCGAACGACTACCGCGAGACCGGGGAGGTGGAGCGGGTCAGCGCCCGGTTCCCCACGGCGCCGCCGGATACCCAGCTGTTCGACTGGGTGCTGGTGAGCAACCTGTTTCCCGAGGCCGAGGCTGGAGAGGTGAGACGGCTTCGTTGGCCCTTCGACGGCGCCGGTCCGGCGTTCGTCTCCGTCGATACCGAGGAGGAGCCGGGAGACGGCGGCATCGCAGACACGATGCTCCCCTTCGTCGTCACCATCGCCGTGATGATCCCCCTGTTCAGCGGGGGCGGGTATCTCTTCCAAAGCCTCGCCCAGGAGAAGAGCAGTCGGGTGATGGAGATGCTACTGGTATCGGTCCGGCCGCGGCAGCTCCTCACCGGCAAACTGCTTGGCCTGGGCGCCCTGGTCCTGGTGCAGTACGCCATCTGGGTGGCGATCGCGGGACTCGGTTTCGCCGTCACCGGACGGGACCCCGGGCAACTCCTGGCGGGCATCAGGCTTTCTACCGCGGAGGTCCTCCTTATCGTTCCGTACGCCCTGGGCGGCTTCGGCTTGTACGCGGCGCTGATGGCCGGGATCGGCGCGCTTGCTCAGGACATGGAGAGCAGCCGCGGCTGGATCTTCGTCCTGACGCTGCCCATGATGGCCCCGATCTACCTGTGGACCGCCATCGTCAACGCACCTAACGGACCCCTGGCGGTCGCGCTGAGCCTCTTCCCGTACTCGGCGCCGGTGGGCATGCTGATGCGCATGACGGCCGCGACCGTCCCTCCCTGGCAGCTGGCGGTCAGCCTGGGATTGCTCGTCGTCGCCACGGCTGGCACAGTCTGGCTGATGGCCCGCCTCTTCCGCGCGCAGACGCTCCTGAGCGGCGAGTCGCTGTCCATCGGTCGCTTCTGGACCGCGCTCACGGGGAGCGCACCCTAGGTCTGAGGGACCTTCTCAAGGTGATATCGCGCTCGGATTTTTCCAGATCTGAGTCGCGTTCCGTTGGCCCGGCTCGCCCACGTGGTAGGCCGGGCCAACGCACGCTTGCGGACCGCCGACAGAAGCCACGTGAGGCGACAGCCCCTGTCTCGCATCGCTCCCGGCCCATGACCCCAACCCGGACAGCGCCCACCACACAACCATATTCCAACCCTTTCAAACCGAACCCAACCCCAATTCCCACGCAGCCCAGAACCTC
>CAZQXX010000298.1:0-3330 GCA_964597105.1 uncultured Anaerolineales bacterium | reverse complement strand
ACAGGTCTGGTCATCACACAAGGCTTGCCGAATGGCGACTTCCTGCGGCTCGAAGTGAGGATAGCTGGCCTCCTGCCATCCGTCCGGGGTGATGCGCTGTCGGAAGTAGCCCATCTCATAGAGGAATCCGACGGCCACAAACGGGAGCCCGATGTCGCTAGCCTCCTTGCAGTGGTCGCCAGCGAGGACGCCGAGGCCCCCTGAGTAGATGGGCAGGGATCGATGGAGGCCGAACTCGGCTGAGAAGTAGGCTACCGGCCGATCGGTCAACTCCGGGTACCTGGTTGGGAACCAGAGGTGCCCATTCTTGAGGTCAGCGTCCAGCGCCATCATCACTGCGTCATAGCGGCGGAGGAATAGGGGATTAGCAGCAACCTTGGTGAGTCGCTCTGGCGTCACCTCCAGGAGCATCTGGACGGGGTTGTGGCTGGTGGTGCGCCAGAGCGTATAATCGAGCATCTTGAAGAGATCGCGTGCCTCGCGGTGCCAACTCCACCAGAAATTGTAAGCCAATTCCTCCAATCGCGCGATGCGATCGGGCAACTTGGCCGATATAGACGACTGTCTTTGGTTCACAGTTTCTCCCATCTCGTTTCTTAGTACCTCGCTGTCAGGTTCAAGGGCTCGAGTTCTCTAGAGGCCCCTGAGCGCGACGACAAGCAACACCAGGACAATGACGGCGGCAATCTCGATCAGTATTGATGAGCTCAGGCGGTCCAACAAGTGCTGATGGGCTACGTTGATGAGCACGTAGAAGATAAGCAGAAGGAGCAGCCCTCCTACCCACGCGCTCACCTGCCAGTAGTTCAGGGCCCACGTGCTTTCGCCTATGATGAGGCCGACGACACCAGCGAAAGGCAGCATTCGCCCCACGGATACATCCGCCACACTGAGTAGGTCGAGTGCCAGAAGACTGGCCGTGATGAGTGTCAGCGTGGCAGTCACCAGGCTCCGAGTGCGAGTCTGGTATATGAGCACGAAGACCACAAAGGCCATCAGGTAGGCCAGGACGTTCAGGGCAAGCCGTGCTGTCGCGTAGCTCCGTGCGTCGGGGGAAACCGTGGCGTATTCGGCGGAAACGGTCAGACCGATGCTGACGCCGAAGACGACCAGCCCGGCGATCCAGAGACCGAGCGCAGGAACAAGGGACAGCAGATATCCGGACAGACCAGCCAGCATCCCAGGCAAAATCCAGGCGATATAGACGGGGCGCCTGGTCTCTCCGATGGAGCGGGGATGATCGTGTAGGACGAGACTGGTCCCGGTGCAGGCAAGCCCGACCATCAGCGTCACCAGCAGCAGGGTGCCGGTGGCATGAATCTCAAGCGGAGAGCCCAGGGCCTGTAACCGGTAGACGTGTTCCGGCAGTTCTATGAAACGAAAGACAACGCCACTGAGAATGAGCACTGCCAGGAACACGCTCAGGCGATCGCGGTCCACAGGCTTATGAAGGGCTTCTCGCATGACACACGATTCTACCGTTGAGAAAGGGTATTGTCAACCTCTCTTGGTGTGGTATAATTCGCGCTCGATGGCAGTATCGCACTGGTTCCTGTTGAACGTGGAATAGGCCATGCTTTACCCCGCCCCTCTGATATGCTGAGGGGCGCTGAACACCTGAAGTTAGGAGATTCTTGAGCCAAATCGGTATCCGTGGGCTCAGGCTTGATCGTGGGCCCAGCTCCAGACCGGTCACTGGCCCGTTAATGCAGCTCCAGACTGCTCCCGGCGACTTCGAACCCCCACCGATGATCAAGGCTTGTTTACCTGTGCTGTTCTGGTTGTGACAAAAGACAGACTCCTGTCTAGAAAGGACCACCTGTGAAGCGCTATCTCGTCTTGCTCATAGTTATCTCGATCGGGGCAGTCAGCTGCGGTGGACGCCCCTCAGGAGGCAGCCTTGTTTATGGGCTCACGTTGAGCCCATCTGGGATTGACCCCCACATCGACGCATCTTCGGAGCTGGGCATCCCCCTAACAAGCGTCTATGATCCGCTGGTGTGGTTGACGCCTGATGGGGAGTTCGTCCCTGGACTAGCTCAGGAATGGGAGATTTCGGACGATGGTCTCAAGTATACGTTCCATCTGAGGGAGGACGTGACGTTCCACGATGGCACGCCTTTTGACGCCGAAGCTGTGCGCTTCAGCCTGGATCGGATTGCCGATCCAGAGACCCAGTCACGCAAGGCTCGAGGGATGCTTGGCCCATACGAACGCACGGAGATCGTCGATGAGTATGCGGCACGGGTTTACTTCGAGGAACCCTACGCGCCGTTCCTGACATCCCTGAGTACCGTTTATCTTGCTATGGTGTCTCCCAAGGCAGTGGAGACGTGGGGCGACGAGTACCAGTTTCATCAAGTGGGGACTGGCCCTTTTATCTTCGACGAGTACGTGCCGAAGGACCGCCTCACTCTGGTGCGCAACCCGGACTACGATTGGGCGCCCGCGCTTTTTGAGCATCAGGGGCCGCCCAGACTGGAAGAGGTTACGTTCCGATTCTACACGGACCCGGCGACGCGAGTTCTTGCACTGGAATCCGGAGAGGCGGACGTGATGGGCGAGATCCCGCCTCAGGATGCGGTGCACCTGGACGAGAGTCGGGATTACGTGCTTCTCCCGGTCTCGATTCCGGGGCAGCCGCTGCAGTTCTTCCTCAATACGCAGCGCGCCCCGCTGGATGATCAGCAGGTGAGACAAGCGATCATCTGCGCTGTGAATAGGCCGGCAATTGTCCGGACGGTCTTCAAGGAGTATTCGTTGCCGGCGTACGGACCGCTGACTCGGCCTACCTTTGCCTACGATCCTGATGTGGAAGGCACGTACGCGTACGATGCAGAGCGGGCCGCCGCTCTACTGTCGGAAGCAGGCTGGACCGATTCTGACGGGGACGGGATTCGCGATCGCGATGGGGAGCCCCTGAGACTGGAAGCAATCCTGATGGGGTGGGGATATATTCCCGAGGTCGGACAGATGATGCAGCATCAGCTGAAGCAGGTTGGCGTGGATATGAGGTCGCGCGAAATGACTTTCTCCAATGCCCTTGGTGAGGTGGCTGATGGGGATTACCACCTAATTCCATTCCTCTTCTCGAGCAGCGACCCCGACATCATACGCACAACCTTCCACTCCAGCAACATAGAGGATGGGTTCAACTGGTCGAAGTTCTCTGATTCGCAGTTGGATACGTGGCTAGATGAGGGGGAGCAGGAGATGGATCCGGCAAGGCGACGGCAGATCTATGCCGAGATCCAACAGCGTATCATGGAGCAGGCCATTATTGTCCCGGTTCGCGACTACGTGAACCTCAACGCAGCGCAGGCTGATGTG
>CAZQXX010000297.1:1285-3354 GCA_964597105.1 uncultured Anaerolineales bacterium | reverse complement strand
TCCCGGTCCGGGTGGGAGAAGTAGCTGGTGAAGCACGTCATCTGGAGGAAGACGGGAAGGCGGCCACCGTTGTCGAGTTTCGGTACGTCATCGACGTGGAAGAGCGGACGTCCATCGGATGCAGCGCCCCACTGGTGCCACGAGGAGTGGCCGGTCCAGGTGGCCAGCAGTGCGCCCCAGCTCAATTTGCTGAGAATCGTCTCCTGCATCTGCTGGACGTCGGAGATATGGTAACTCTCGGTGCAATCATCCTCGCAGTAATAGAACCGCTGCGGCCAGTGGGAGGGCAGCTCAAGCACATTCTCGTACATCTTGTCCGATTGGGCGTGGAAGTCTGTGCCCCCATCGTGGGTGTCGGCGAAGTAGAGCAGCGGCGCGTTCCACGGTCCGGGCGGGGGATCCTGCTCGTAGGCAAGGATCTTGCTTACTATCGTCTCCACGTCGCCTACGTTGTTAACCGGCAGCCGCCCGATGAAAAGGTCGACGATCTGGTCGCCGTCCTGGACGGTGGCGTAGAGATTGTCGCTGGGAGCCTCGCCCCAGGTCGGATCGACCATCGCCAGGTAGGGCGGGATGAACGTCCGCAGCGGCTCGTCATTGCCTAGGTTGTTCAGGGGATCGTGGCTTCCGTCCCCGACCAAGAGAAGATACGTCGCGCCCCATTCGTAGGCGTCTCTGACGTATTCCTTGATGGCCTCCGGGTCGACGCGGCCGTCGCCGATGCTGTCGTAGACCGCCTCGACGGGGATGGTGTGGACCGTGAGGCCGTCCTCGGTCTCCCGATACTCGATCAGTGGCTCCAGGGCGGGGATGAAGTCGGAGTGGGAGATGATCAGGTAGTCTGGATTCTCTGAGGGCGCCGGAAGCACCCGCTCCGGCTGTATCGAGGCCGGCGTCATAATCCGGTCGTCGGTGAGCACGTAGTAGGTCGACGTGCCCTCGTCGGAGTCGGCGAAGGAGATCGAGCTCGCCTCCTGGGTTACCCCGGTCACAGTCTTGGGGGAGAGGGGATCGGAGACATCGTAGAGCCGAACACTGCCATCGAAACCACCGAGCCTGTAGGCGTTCTGTCCGGGCTCTCCCTCGACGCGCACAGCCTCGCCCTCGACGCCGGCGATGGGATAGCGGAGCTCAATGGCGTCCAGCCACATCTTGTCGATGCCGAACGGGCTGCCGTCTCTGCTTGGCACCAGGCGGATCGCATTCGCTCCCGGATCCAGCTCGGATGATGGTGCATTCAGGGTCGCTGTGTAGTAGGACTGGCCGTTCCAGGTTATGTCGCTCAACTGGTCCTCATTCAGGTCATTCAGGTGAGCTTCCAGTTGATGGTCCGGATCGAGCGTGTCGGAGGTAGTGACCCCCTGCAGGTAGACGGAGACGACGGCTTCCCCGCCAGCGGGATTCGGCTGCAGGAGCGTTACGGTGCCCTCGAAGGTCGTGATGGAATTTTCGTCCAAAATGGGGTACGAGGCCGATATTAGCTCCCAGTACCAGTGGTCGCCGTCACGGTCCGACTTGAACTGGCTTAGATAGGTTTTGTTCTCCTCTCTTTGCGCCGTTGCCCAGAGCGTGCCCTGCTGCTCACCCCCGGTCGGGTCGCCGGATCGGGTGCTCATCGCGGACCCGGTGCCCTCGGGGATGAGCCAGTAGACGTCGTAATCCACCCACCGGCTGGGCCTGGGCCGGGCGTAGAAGAGGATGCGGTCTCCGGCGTTGAACGTGCCGCTTTCGTCCCCATCCTCCCACTGGTAGGCGACGTTCGCGCCGGCATGCTGGAGCGTCAGCCCCGCCATCGGCTCATTGTTGGGTAGCGGCACCTCGGCCTCCTGCAGCACCTCATAGGTCAGCGCGTAGATGCCCTCTTCTTCCACCAGGATCTTGTACCTGGTCGGTCCATCTGCGGCATGACTGAGGCTGGACGTAGTAGCGGAGAGAGTGGTCTCTTCTTCTTGGGCGAACGCATCCAGCTGCTCCGGGTTGACGACTGTCCTCTGCAGCAGAGAGACGAAAGGATCTGATTCATCGACCCGGGTGGTCGCGGATGAGGGGCCCGAACCCTCCTCCGGCGG
>CAZQXX010000297.1:0-1185 GCA_964597105.1 uncultured Anaerolineales bacterium | reverse complement strand
TGGAGACGACCATCCTGGCCGCGCGCCCGGTGCGTCGAGAAGGAGGGTGCCCGCCACGAGAGGACGAGCGATCTGTTGTCCGCCCGAACGACCGTGGGATCCGGCGGTGGGGCCTCCCCGGCTGCGGCCGGGGAGACGGGCGTCAGCGCCAACAGGGCGCAGGCCATGATCGTGAGGAGTGTCAGCGCTGAAAACTTAGAACGGCGATGGTGTCCATTCATACCAGGGGAGCCCTTTCTTGCGTGCGATCACATAATCCGATGCGCCCGGTGTGTAGGCACACCGGGCGCATCATACGCTGTCTCGACTCTAGTTGCTGATGAAGCTGGCCTTGACGGGCCCCTCAAGCTCCTGGGAGCCGTCGTTCTCCACGCTCGCCAGCCAGTACCAGTAGGTCTTGTCCGCCTCTACGTCCTTGTCCAGGACCTCATACGTCGAGTCCGATCCCTTCGCGACGCGGAACGCGATGGGCTCTGCTGCGTCGAACTCATCGGACGCGCCGCGGTAGACGTAGTAGCCGGCCATATTGATCTCCGCTGCCGTGCCCCACTCGACCTGGATGGCCGAGTCGGTCCCCTGGGCGCGGAAGTAGAGCAGCGTCACCGGGGTGGGCGCGGGGGTCCGGTACCAGGCGGGATCCGTCTGGGGGTCGAGTCCCTCCACGTAGGCGGTGCCGATGTTCTGCTTGCCTTGCTCGAAGTCACCAGCCTCTCGCAGGATGTCGCAGCTGGCCGACTCACCCACACCGATTTCAACCGGTAAGCTGCATTCGTCCGTAAGGCTGCCGAAGACGTCGTCATCGAGGTCAGTCCAGGTGATAGCGATGTTGCCGGTGTTCGTGAGCATGTAGGTGAAGGTGAGGGTATCGCCTTCCTCCACGTCGACAGCTTCGTTCAGCGTGTCCGCGTCCTCACCATTGATGTACTTCTGGAACGTGTACGACGGGAGACCGGTGTTGGTGAAGGTGCAGGTGACGGTCTCGCCGGACCCCAGGTCGATATCCGAAGGCTCGCTCTCGTCGCTACAGACAGCGGAGGTCAGCTCCCAGCCCTCGGGCACGGTCTCGCTCACCGAGTAGGTACCCGGCGTCAGAGGCCCGCTGTCCTCGGACTCGCCGTCGCCGAGGTCAAAGGACGCGCCCCAGCTGGGGTTGAACGTGAAGCGCTGGTCGGCTCCGCTGGGGAC
>CAZQXX010000296.1:0-3357 GCA_964597105.1 uncultured Anaerolineales bacterium | reverse complement strand
GCCACCGACACCGCTGGTCAGAGCGCGTCCGACAGCGTCAGCGTCACGGTGGACAATAGCGGTGGCGGTGGCGAAACCGGCGGCATGTACGTCTGGAACATCGCCTGGCAGGAGACCGGGCCCCACCTGAAGGCTACCGTCACCATCCGCGTCGACTCCGACGGAAACGGCGCTGATGCGTCTGACGATCCGGTGAGCGGCGCCACGGTCGAGTTCACCATGACCTATGACACCACAGGGGACTCGCAGCCCTACACCGGCACCACTGACTCCGCCGGCATCGTCGAGTTCCAGTGGAAGCGCGCCCCCGCCGGGACGTACACCGGCGAGGTCACGAACCTGACGCATACGAGCTACACGTGGGATTCGGGCGTCGACGCCGACAACCCTTCCACGTACACCAAGTAGACACGAGCCTGACCCGATCCCCTCGGGCGAGATCCTATGGAACGCGCAGGATCTCGCCCGACCCGGGTCCGCCCACCCGGCCCGCTGACCCAACGATGTAGGTCGGGTTTCCATGTAAGTAAGCGTAGGGTTGTACCCCTTCCTGGTCATTGAAAATGTACCCCTCGTGGGGCTCGGCACTTCGTGTTCTTCGACTCCAACCAGCTGGACGAGGAGATCAGGCGCCGCCTGGCTCGAAGCTTGGACGTCGCCGACATCACTGGTCCAGCAGAGTGGCCCGTCGGCCTCAGCATTCAGCAGCTGCCGCTGCCTCTTCTCGTCTCAGAAGGGGTACGTTGTTAATGAGCAAATGGGGGTATTACCCTACTACCACTTACATCCATACCCGACAGCTCGCCTCGCGAGCCGCTCGTGTCGAGCCATCCGCCTCCCTCTCCCGTGTTCGCGGGGGATAGCCATATCCCCCGCCCGGCCTAGCCCTCACGCCAGCGACAGCCCCGCGGGCACGCTGCTCTCACTCGAGCTTCCGGGGTGGATCCCCCCCCGGCACCACCTCCTCCCCCGCCCCAAGATCGACGAATCCGATCCTTTCCTGCGATCCGTGTTCTAGCCGTCCCGAGTTCACCTCGGTTAGCCGAACCCTCACGCCCGCGACGATTCTCTGACCAAGCTCGTCCCGTTGAGCCCTCACGCCCGCGAGCACCCTGCGCATCCGTTCGATCACCTTAGCTTTCGGGAAGGTCATTCGACGATGCCCACCGCTGCCGGTCATCCATCGTCCATCGTCCGTCGTCTGACGCCCCCCCTACTCCCTGCTCCTTACTCCCTACCCCTGCCGCCTCCGCTTGCCAACCATGCCCCCACTCTGCTAGAATGAGACCGTTCCAGGTCCATCGTCTATCGATCACGAGAAAGGGGATGTCGTGCGCAGGAAGATCATCTCTATCGCCGTTATTGGCCTTGGCGCCTTCCTCGTCTACACGTTCGCTCCCGCTTCGCTCACGCCCCAAGGGCGGGTCGTCCTCGCCGTGCTGTTCGTCGCCGCCGCCCTGTGGCTCTCGGAGGTCCTCCCCCTCTTCATCACCTCCTTCATCATCGCTTTTCTGCTCATCGTGTGGGGAGGGTTCGGCACCCAGGAGGTTTTCCGCCCCTTCTTCGATCCCATCATCGTCCTCTTCCTGGGCGGCTTCATCCTGGCGCGAGCCTTCTCCAGGTACAAGCTGGACCAGCGGATCTCCGAGCGGATGCTCCAGGTCATCGGCAGAAAGACGAACGTCGTCATGTTCGCCCTGATGGCCCTCTCGGCTACTCTGTCCATGTGGATGTCGAATACGGCGTCAGCCGCCCTCCTCCTGCCCATCGCGAGCGAGATCCTCCTGGCGTCCCAGGTGGAGAATGACGACCGGCTCTGGAAACGGTTCCCCCTGGCCGTCGCCTACGCCGCCACGCTGGGCGGTCTCGGGACCCTCATCGGCAGCCCGCCGAACGCGCTGGCTCAGCGATTCCTGCAGGAGGGTGGGATCGAGGTCTCCTTCATCGATTGGATGATCTATATGCTGCCCCTCGTCATTATCCTGTTGCCCGTCATTCTCGTGGTGCTCAGCCTGCTCTTCCGAAGCGACGTCGAGAGACTCGAGATCCACCACAGGGAGCTGCCCCCGCTGGACCTGAAGGCCAAGGTCGTGGCCGCCGTCACGGTCTTGTGCATGCTCCTGTGGCTCACCGGCGAGCAGACGGGTCTGAGCTCTTACGTGGTCGCTCTGATCCCCATCATCGTCTTCTTCACCTTCGACCTGCTGGGGGAGAAGGATCTGAAGGTGCTGCATTGGGAGACGCTGATCCTCTTTGGGGGTGGGATCACGCTGGGCGAGGCGGTCAGCGCCTCCGGCGTCGACGTGCTCATCGCCGACTCGCTGGCCACCCTGATCACCGGGCTTCCCTGGTTGATCTTGCTGATCGTCACCGCCTTCGTCGGCCTGATCATGACCATCGTGGCCTCCAACACCGGCGCGGCGGTGCTGATGATGCCCATCGTCATGGGCCTGTCCGGGCAGCTGGGGTTGGATCCCCTGCCGATTGTGCTGGTCACCACCTGCGGCGTCTCCCTCGACTTCATCCTGCCGGTGGGCACGCCGCCGTCCGCCCTGGCCTACTCCACCGGCCACATCAGGACCGACGAGATGGCCAAAGCGGGCCTGCTGCTGACCGTCTTCGTCATCCTGGTCCCCGCCCTCTACGCCTACTGGCTGCTCTAGCGCCCGGCGGACCTCGCCAGCGCCCCCACCGTTCCCGCCATGTAGGTCGGGTTTCCATACCCGACAGCTCGCCCCGCGAGCCGCTCGTGTCGAGCCACCCGCCTCCTGGCCAGGAGCCGGGCATCGGCCTCCCTCCCCTGTGTTCGCGGCGGATCCGCAGCCTCTCTCCGCTCGCGGGGGATAGCCAAGCTCGGGACGAGCCATCCCACGCCTGGCCCCTGAGGTCGGCCGCAAGGTCAGCCGCCACCCCACTCGCCAACGCCCCCGCCCGGTGCCCAAAACAAAAAACACCGGCGGTAACCCTCTTACGTCGAGTTACCGCCGGTGGTGAGCCCTGCTATCGTACCGTCAGAGCGGCCTTACGCCCCCTGCATCATCGCCGCGATATCGTCCTCCACCGTCCCGATGGGCTTGATGTCGAACCGCTCCACCAGCACCTTCGCCACGTTGGGAGACAAGAACGCCGGCATCGTCGGCCCGAGACGCATCCCCTTGACGCCCAGATGGAGCAGGGCCAGCAGGACGGCCACGGCCTTCTGCTCGTACCAGGCGATGTTGTAGGAGATGGGCAGCTCGTTGATGTCATCGAGCCCCAACGCCTCCTTCAGCCGCAGCGCGATCACCGCCAGGGAGTACGAGTCATTGCACTGACCAGCGTCGAGCACGCGGGGGATGCCCCCGATGTCGCCCAGAT
>CAZQXX010000295.1:0-3360 GCA_964597105.1 uncultured Anaerolineales bacterium | reverse complement strand
TCGGTCCTTCACAGGCTGAGGGCGCCGATTTGCCCGCCGCCGCTGCTGGAGATGAAAGTCGGTGATCACGGAGATTGGTGGAGGAGAGAGGATCTACCTATCGCTCAGCTGCGGGGACGGGAAATGGCCAGTGGGCAACGACAATGCCCAGCCGCATGGCTGGGCATTGTCCTTTCTGTGGTGTGAGAGGATCTATTCCGGTCTGCAGCCCCCAACTGACCCGGCGATCGTCAGTCCTCGGGCGTGGGCGTCTTCTTGTCGAGACCTGGCGGCGTCTTTGTCTGACCGGGCGGCACGAAATCGGTCGGCCGTGGCTCCTCCGTCGGCTCCTCCGTCGGCGGTGGGACCGGGGTGTCGGTGGGCGGTTCCGGTGTAGGCGACGGCGGCTCGAGCGTGGCAGTGGGCGTCGCCGTGGCTGTTGGGGTATGGCTCGCGGTCGGCGTCAGCGTACCGGTCGCCGTCGGTGACGGCGATGATTCCGGCTCCTCCGAATCCGAAGGCTCCGGCATGTCCGACAGCATGGACTCCCAGGTCGGGTCCGTGAAGGTCGGCAACACGGCGCTCTCATCACCCTCATCGATAGCCATCGGCGTCGGCGTCAACGTCGGCGTCGGGCTTCGCGTCGGGGTGGGGCTCCGCACCGTGGACAGCTCCGGCGATACCACTACCTCTTCACCCGCCTCCACGAGAGCCGACATCTCCACCGTCCTCACCTCGACCGACCCCTCGTGGACCTCCACGCGCGTCGTCCCGTCCGGATCAACGCCCACGCTGAAAGAGGTGCCCCGCACCAGCATCACCGCCGAGGCCGTCTCGAGGCTGAAGCGGGAGTCCTCATCGACCAGCGGTTCCACCTGGCTGCGGGTCTCACCCAGCCACTGGCGGAGTTCGATGACCGTCCTGTCCCCCCGCCGCTGCGCGGCCATACGGGCGATAGAAAGCTCGGCCTGGGGCCCCAGCGCGGTCTCACTCCCGTCGAAGAAGACCAGCTCGGCAGACGCCAGGGCTCCGGTACGGATCCGATCGCCGGACTGCACAGCGATGTCGTCCGCCACCGGGAGCCACTCATCGGCGCCCGACGGCAGGACCTCCACCAGACCATCCCTCGTGGTCAGAACCGCCTGCTGACGGACCATCATCCCCTGCCAGGAACGGACGAGGATGGCCGCGCTGGCTATCAGAACGACGAGGGCAGCGGCGGCGGCGTAGGGAAGGAGACGCCGGACGTCGATTCCTTCCTCCACACGCCCCTGGAGCAGCCCAGTGACCCAGGCAGTCAGTCGCGCGGCGAAACCCGGCTCAGCCGCCTTCCGCTGTTCCAGCGCGTCCAGCATGCGAGCCTTCGCCTCCGCGTGGCCCCGGTCCGAGGGGGTCGGAGCAGGCACACGCCGGATCTGCACCGCCATCTCCAGCAGAGGGCGGAGATCCTCAGCCTGCTCAGGGAAGCGCGCCAGACACTCCTCGGTCGTACTCCCCTGTTCGAGGAGCGCCAAGGACCTGTCGAGCGCCTCTTCGAGATCTTTCGATCTCGGCTCTACATCGTTTTTCCAAGCCATTTATTGAGTAGGAGTGCGACCTCGCGAGAGAGATCCATATCGTCCAGCCAGCCAGCCACCTGGGTCCGCGACGGCAGCTGGTGACCGTACTCCCCGTTGGCGCGCTCGGAGAGCCACCACAAGAAGCGGCTCCGCCACGGCTCTTCAAGGGAGAAGATCACGCGAGCCATCGACTCCGTCTGCTGCGGTGCTACGGTACCTTTACCGTTACCATTACCGTTGTGCTTTTCCTTCACCATATCTACCACCTCCTTCTTGTTCAGTCTGTATAACGAGAAGGGTGGTGCAGAGATACGGCCTACGATCAGATTACTCATTTTCTCTCTCGTAGACTCGGCGCAGCGCGGCCAGCCCGCGGTGCTGGAGCGACTTCACCGCACCGACGGACTTATCCACGATCATCGCCACCGTCTGATTGTCGAGTCCCTCGAAGAACTTCAGTACGACGACCTGCCGCTGATCCTCAGTCAGCTCCGCGAGAGCCGCAGCAAGCCTGCGCTGGCTGAGCATCAGGCTTGCCGCATCCTCGGGGTCGACGGAATCAGCCACCAGGCCGTTGTCCAGAGGCACCATGGTCGCTCTTCCAGCACGGCGATGGTGGTCGGCCACGAGGTGGCGGGCGATGGTATAGAGCCAGGCCAGGAGCGGACGTCCGCGATACGTGAACTGGTCGATGTTCTCCACGAGGCGCACGAACACCTCACCGACCAAATCCTCGGCCACCGCTTCGCTCCCCACACGGAAGAAGATGTAGCGGTAGATGGCCGCATAGTGTCGGTCATAGATCTCGGCAAAGGCAGCCGAGTCGCCGTTCTTGGCGCGCCGAATGAGATTGAGTTCCTCTTCAGACATCGGCTCTGACCAGGCGCTGACCTCGCCAAGCTAAGCGGGAACACGGACAATCGGGAACGTCCCGCCCATTATATCCCCTGTGGGAAATAAGCAAAAGCGGGACGCGTCTATGGGTGAACGAAGCAGATCTGATGGGCCCTGGACGTTCTAGATTGCGCCGTGTCGCAATGACCGGAGGCATCAACCCCAGCTTCGTTCACCTGGATCGCGGCGATGGATCGCGGCGATCCATCGCTGGAAAGGGGATCTTCTGTCTTGAGGGCGCTTCAGTTCTAGGACCTGCCTCGAAATCCCCTCTATTGGACCCAATCTGTCTGTCGGAGCAATCCACCGCCGGGACAGCCGGTGGCCGAAACACAGCTCGGCCAGCCGAAATACAGCTCAGCCGGCCGGGAGACACCTCCGCCGGCTAGGGGAGGGGCTTGATCATGTGAATGTCCTCCGGCTCCAGGGCGTAGAGCTCCTCATTGACCTCCTCGGCCAGACGGAAGCCCTGGCTGAGGTAGAACCCCACAGCCGACTCGGACGGTGTGGCGGAGACGTAGAGCTCGTCGGCGCCGCCGGCGCGAGCCAGCCGGGCGACCCGGGCGGTGAGGCGCGAGGCGATACCCCGCCGGCGATACGCCCGGCTCACAAAGAGGGAGGCCAGCTCCGCCATGCGCTCGGTCAGGCGGTAGCGCAGGACCGCGAACCCGATCAGCAGGGGTCCGTCAAACGCCCCAAGGAGCACGCCACCATCCTCCAGGATCGGTTCAAGGCCGGCGATGATGGCACTCACGCTGAACCCCTCCCCTTCGGCCGGCCAGCGGGGCACGCGCCAATCGACGGCCTCCGCCCGAAGACGTCCATCGTCGACCACGTACCCGGTGGTCACGTGCTCGGAGCGATCGATCTCCCCGACCCGCCCCAGCTGGGACCGATCCAGCTCACGTATCTCGATTGCGTTCCCGCC
>CAZQXX010000294.1:0-3404 GCA_964597105.1 uncultured Anaerolineales bacterium | reverse complement strand
CATAGGGATGTCGGCGATGACGGCGCCGACGGCCACCACGGGGTCGGCCTCGGCGTTCACAATGGCGGCTGGCGCCAGCTCATTGCGCGCGAGACGGTAGATGGTGTAGGAGCCGACGGTGCTCCCCTTCCCCGTGGGAAAGACGAGCACGCGGCCGGTCACACTCTGCCCCTCCAGGGGATGTCCGGGCTCGATGACGAGGCCGGTGTCGGGATCGACGCCGCCGAGGAAGCCGATGGGCTCCTCGGAGACGAGGGCACGGCCGGCGGCCCGGCCGGCCTTGACGACGCGGGCGGAGAGATGGGTGTCAGGCATGGCGCCCTTCCCCCAACCAACCTTGCGAAGGTTGGCCTGAGCAGCTCGTCAGAGATCTTCGCCCGCTAAGCAGTAGATCGCTGGACTGCAGCCATACGACCTGAACCTTCGCAAGGTTTCCCATGCATCTCTACCATTCGATATCGAAGCTCTCGATGCCCCAGAAGGGCGTCTGCTGGCTGGGGTCGAGGCTCACGCCGCGCACCTCGGGGCGCAGGACGAGGACCCGGGGGACGAAGTAGAGCGGGAGCACGGGGATATCCCGGGAGAAGATGGCCTGCGCCTCCTGATGGTGAGACACGTAAGCCTCGGTCCCCCAGAATGCCTCCAGGGCAGCGTTGCAGGCCCGGTCGTATTCCCCGCTCTGGTAGCCCGGATTGTTGCTCGCGGCCCACCAGTTCTGTGCTGAGGGGATAGCGGTCGAGAGATACAGCTCACACGGCGCGTCGATCCCGTTCAGCCAGGAGAAGAGGGCCAGGTCGAAGTCCCGTCCGAAGACGGGACCCTCGGGCCCATCGGCGTAGAAGACCTCTGGAGGGAGTTCCTCCGTCACCGCCCCAATGCCACACGCGGCCAGATTCTCCTCCAGGATGCCGGAGGTGCGCTGGCGGGGTGGATCGCCCGCCGTGGTGAGGAGCGTGACGGAGAGCGGCGTCCCGCTCTCGATTTCGGGCACGCCCTGGGCCTCGCGGATCCCATCGCCGTCGGTGTCGCGGTAGCCAGCCTCGTCCAGGAGCGCCTGGCCCGCGGCCGGGTCGTACGGCCAGAAGCTGATCTGATCCGCCGCGTAGACCGGATGCTGGGGCGGCACGTAGCTGTGGGCCAGAACCGCCTCGGCGTAGGGGAAGGCGTCCCGGGCAATCCGCTCTCGATCGGTGCACTGAGCCACGGCCTGCCGCACCCGCGCATCGGCGAAGAAGACCGGCTGTTCCGTCCGGGACGCAGGCTCGATGCCGAAATCGAGGTGTTCCCATTCGCTGCCCGACCACGAGACGAGTCGCGCCTGGCCTGCATCGACGCCCTCCAGCAACGACTCTGAGGGGATATCCCCGATGAGATCCCGGGTGAGCAGGTCGCATCCACCGGCGAGCAGCTCGTCGGTCGCCTGCTGAACGTCGTCCAGGAAGCGGAACGTCACGCGGGCCAGGTGGGGCAGCCCTTCGGACGCCCGATGGTAGTTGGGATTCGGTAGGAGCGTGATACGATCGCCCTCGACCCACTCCTCGATGACGAAGGGCCCCCATCCCAGCGGTTGGCGCCGGGCCAGGTCGGACTGACTCATCTGGTCGACCGAGATATCTGCCATCGCGTGTCGGGGGAGCGGGTGGTAGAGGTTGAGGAAGTAATACACGTCCCGATACCCTGGCACCCCGGTCCAGACCACGGTCCGATCATCCAGGACATCGTAGCTCGCCACCCGCGCCACCCGTCGCTCCAGCGCGGGATTGTCGAGGGCGGAGGCGACCTCGTAACCGAACAGCGAGTCGTCGGCTGTCAGCGGCTGTCCGTCGGCCCAGGTGACGTCAGCGCGGAGGGTGAATGTGACGACCACCTGGGTCATCGCGACCTCCCCGCCCTGGTAGACGATCTCATCACCGGCGCTGTTCTGGACCACCGCCTGGGGCGCTAGATCGACGACGTCGCCAGTGGCGTCCAGAACTCGGTCCCCCTCGCTGACGACCACGGTGCGGACCGCGGCATCGCCCCCGTCGAGCGACGGAAGCCGCTCCAAAATCACCGGTTCGGGCCGGTAGCTGCGCACATCGACCGGGCCGTCGTAGACGGCGGCCATCACGTTGCGCGCCGCCTGTGACGCTGCGCCGTAGACGAAGAGCGTGTTCGGCTCCTCCGACTGGCAGATGGTCAGCTCCTTCGGCGGCTCCGGCGTGGGCGTCGGCGTCGGTCCCGGCGTGCTCTCCGTCGTTGGGGGCACCTGCGCGGTCGGCGAAGCCGGATCAGGCCCGTCGGTCGGCGCCGGATCCGTGGGTATGTTGCAGGCCACCGCCACACCGGTCACCAGGAGCGCGACCAGAAGGGCAAGGGAACGTCGGTTCAATGATGTATGGGTAGATTGGCTCATCGGTCAATCCATCCTCAGATGAATTAGTAGGCGCGGCCGAAAATGGCGCGCTCCTCGGCCTCCTGGCCGCAGCGAACGCAGGACCCGGTTCCGGGCTCCTGCTCCAGGGGAATGCAGCGGAGCGTGGCTTTGGTCTCTTCCTTGATCTGAGCCTCGCACTCGGCGTCCCCGCACCACCAGGCGTAGGCGAACCCCTTCGTCACCGCCTCCTTGAACGCCTCGTAGTCGTCGGGGTGGTGCGTATGCTCCTCGCGGAAGGCGAGGGCTTGTTGATGGAGATTGTCCTGGATCGCGTCGAGGGTCTCCCGGATGGCATCCGCCAGCCCATCCCCCAGGGGGACCATCTGCTTCCGGGCGCGCCCCTCGAGGTCGCGGCGGGCGAGGACGACCTGGCCCTGCTCGACGTCGCGCGGGCCGATCTCGATGCGCAGGGGGACGCCGCGCATCTCCCACTCGTTGAACTTCCAGCCGGGGGAGTAGGCGTCCCGATCGTCGACGTGGATCCGCACCGCGGCCCCGAGCGCCTGCTTCACCTGCTCGACGACCTCGAGCACGGCGGCGCGCTGCTCCTCATCCGTCCAGATGGGCACGATGACCACCTGATAGGGGGCCAGCTTCGGCGGAAGGATGAGGCCCTGGTCGTCGCCGTGGGTCATCACCACCGCGCCTACCATGCGGGTGCTCACGCCCCAGCTGGTGGTCCAGACGTGCTGCAGCTCGTTATTCTCATCGAGATAGTCGATGTCGAACGCCTTGGCGAAGTTCTGGCCGAGGAAGTGACTGGTCCCCGCCTGGAGCGCCTTGAAGTCGCCCATCATCGCTTCGATGGTGTAGCTGGTCACTGCACCGGCGAACTTATCGCTCTCGCTCTTTCGGCCGGGGATGACGGGAATGGCAGCGTCCTCGACGGCGAACTCGGTGTAGACGTCGAGCATGCGGAGGGTCTCCTCGCGGGCCTCCTCGGCGGTGGCGTGGGCGGTGTGGCCCTCCTGCCAGAGGAACTCGGTGG
>CAZQXX010000293.1:0-3411 GCA_964597105.1 uncultured Anaerolineales bacterium | reverse complement strand
CGACGTACAGCACGGAGGTAACTCATGGTGGAGGAACTGCGGGAACAGATGCTTCAGGATGAGGAAATCGAGTTTGAGGAAGAGGACAGGGGGGTAGCCGAGACATTGCTTGCCCTGCAACCCTGGCAACGTCTGACCCTGGCCTTGTTGCTCTTCTTCGACGTTGCTCTGTGCGGGTGTATGGGCTTGGTGATGATGGGGCGGGTACTGCCGGTTTTCTAGGTCCCTGGATGGTATCTGCGAGCCGGGTACCATACTCGTTTGCGAATCGTATACTGGGCTCCAGCCGCTGAATAGCGTGTGGCCGGCTTCTCAGCGGCTTTCGCATCTCTCAGAACAGGCGAGTGGAAAGACAATCGCATGAACAGTGATACAGCCCTAGTCTGGACGTCGGCGCCCCGCAAGACGGCTCAGGTGCATTTCCCCGATGGCCGCACCTTTGAGGCACCCGGCGGCACCCGGATTGAGCACTACTTCCGCTCTGCGCTCGGAGAGTCCGAGGTACCATTCATCGCCGCTCTGGTCAACGGTGAGCTCCGGGAACTGACCTACAAGATGTGGACGGATGCAGCGGTCGAGCCGTTGTTTCTCTCCGACTCCGACGGGATTCGCATCTATCGACGATCCCTTTCCTTTCTGCTCATTACTGTCGTGCGTGAACTCTTTCCAGAAGCGTCTGTCTTCGTGGACCATTCCCTTCCTTTCGGGGGGTTCTTCTGCGAGGTCGGAGGACGCAAGCCTTTCGACGACGAGGAATTGGCGGAGATCGAAAACCGAATGCACCAGATCGTCGACCAGGACTTTCCGATTTGCCGAGAGCGTGTCCCGCTTGATGATGCTATGGGCATCTTCCGTGGACGGGGCGAGATGGACAAAGCGAAGCTCCTGAGCCGCCGGGAGAAGGATGAACTCAAGCTCTACAATCTACGTGATTCACGCGATTACTTCCACGGCTACATGGTGCCCTCGACTGGGTATCTGAGGTACTTCAGGCTTCACAGATGGCCGCCCGGATTCGTATTGCAGTATCCGCGCCGGACAAATCCAACACAGCTCGTCTCGGTGCGCGATTATCCCCAGCTCACCGCCATCTTTCGAGAGTACGGCAAGCGATTGCGCTTGCTCGGTGTCGACTCGGTGAGCGGGTTGAACGAGGCCATCAATAGCGGGCGTATCCGTGAGATAATCCTTGTGTCTGAGGCACTCCACGAGCAGCGTATCGCACAAATTGCCACGCAGATCGATCAGCACAAAGACGTTCGGCTGGTGTTGATCGCCGGCCCCTCCGCCTCGGGAAAAACCACGTTCTCCAAACGGCTCTCTGTTCAATTGCTCGCGGAGGGCATCCAGCCCTTTCCTCTGGCCCTTGATGACTACTTTGTCGACCGAGAGGAGACACCGCGAGACGCGAAGGGAAACTTCAACTTCGAAGCGCTAGAAGCGCTCGACCTTGCGCTCTTCAACGAGCATCTCCAGGCCTTGATGCGCGGAGAGGAAGTCAAGCTCCCTCGCTTCAACTTCAATACTGGAAACCGAGAAAAAGGGGAAAAGGTACAGCTCAGCCCCGATCACGTCGTCGTTGTCGAGGGCATCCACGGGCTGAATCCCCGGCTTGTGGCAGGCGTGTCGGAGGAGCGCATCTATCGGATCTACGTCTCGGCTCTGACCCAGCTCAATATCGATCGTCACAATCGGGTCCCTACGACGGACACGCGCCTCATTCGACGCATTGTGCGGGATGCTACCTACAGGGGTTATACGGCCGAGGAGACGCTGGATCACTGGGACATGGTGCGGCAGGGGGAGAAGAGATACATCTTCCCTTACCAGGAGCACGCTGACATCATGTTCAACTCGGCGCTCGTTTACGAGCTCGCAGTGCTCAAGAAGCTAGCCGAGCCGCTTCTCCTGCAAGTCAAGCCGTCCAGTCAGCGGTACGTGGAGGTCAAGCGTTTATTGGCTCTACTTCGATGGTTCGAGTTCTGCGGTACGGAGCTGATTCCCGATAACTCTATTCTGCGTGAGTTTGTCGGGGGATCGATCCTGCGCGACTATGTGCCCTGACCTGCCCTGACGTGTCTCTCTGCAGCCCACAGAGACTCATTACCCGCCTATTGATAGATCACGAGCGCGGGTGGCGGCTCCAAGTCCAGCACGTCTTCTTCCGTCATAAGCGGCTCGTCATACTCGTAGAAGAGCTTAAACCCGCCATATTCAAACCCTGCTTCTGATCGATACTGCTCGTAGTCCCTGATCTTTGCCCCGGGAGTCCCAAACCCATCGGCGTCCCAGATCAGCTCGACGAATGGATAGTCGAGAATCGCCTCCTTCTGTTCGATCATTCGATCCTCGAACTGGTGAACGATGAGGATCTTTCGCTGCCCAAGAGCGCGACCGATCCGGTCTAGCCGGGCCTGGACTCGATTCACTTGCGGGCCGGTGATGCGCCCCAGGTCCGTTCCGGGCACTTCACCGGGCCTCATGATGAACTCGGGATCTACTGCAAGATGCACGTTGGGCTCCCGCAGGAACGCCTCAATCAGCGCTACTTCTTCCTCCGGATGTCCATGCCCGGGCTGCAGATCGAGCACGGCCCAGCCGCCCACCGCTTCCAGACCGTCTATCCATCGGCGGATGATCTCGTGTGAAACGCGGTGGTTGTAATCCCCATCGGGCCCCGCGAAATCATCGGCGATCGTAGTGACCATATGGAATACGGGTGTAGTGTCCACATCCGGATCCAGGTTCCTGTAGACCTGAGCTTGTTCCTGCAGGAGAGTGAGTGTAGCGGTGACCCCATTCCGACCCAGGATGCCCAGCCCTGGGCCCAACGGTGTTCCATAGTAGGCGATCAGACGGCGCCCCAGTAGAGGGGGCGCGGGGCATGGTGGTGGTCTCTTCTCTAATTCAGTCTCCGCCTCCGATGCCAGTGGCAGGTCAGTACTGCCTGGAGCCTGGGCAACTTGCCACCGATCCCCCCAGCCCGGTCCAATGCTCCAGACCACCTTGACTTCTTGTGTCTCGTCGTCTCTGCCTTTTCGTTGGGCCGCGTACAGCCGGCAGCCATCGGGCGTCCATTGAAGGTCAGTGAAAGAATTTCCTTCATCACCAGAGAGGAGCGCGCGGTGCTCGCCTGTCGCCCGATCCCAGAGCATCAATCCCTGAAGGTCGGGATCTCCTCTGGTCTGACTGTACGCCAGATAGCCGCCTTGGGGTGACCAGGCCAGATCCCAGAGGCGACCAGCGTTCCTATCGCTGTTGTCTGGAGACATGGCGCCGGCGTCAGCTGGCACCCTCAGAAGGCCTGACCACAGGTCCGCCACGCCAAGGGGACACCCGTCGTCAGAGCAGACAGGACCAGCTAGCAGGCGACTGTCCGGCGACCAGGCCTGGGCAAAGAGAGGGGTGATG
>CAZQXX010000292.1:0-3415 GCA_964597105.1 uncultured Anaerolineales bacterium | reverse complement strand
GCGAGGTGATGGTGCCGCGGCTTCGCCTGGATGCCTTTGACGATGAGGGCCTTGATCTCGGCAGCGTCGGCCCCGCAGCGAAGCGGCGTTCGAAGGTCGATCTCCCGGTCGGAGAGCAGACAGGGGCGGAGCTGACCATCCGCGGTGAGGCGGAGACGGTTGCACTCGTAGCAGAAGTGCTCGCTGATGGGAGTGATGAACCCGACGGTGCCCCTGCCTCCCGGCAGGTGGTAGTAACGGGCCGGTCCATTACCCGTGCTCATCCTGGCAGGCTGGAGGGGGCCGAGGGCCGACTCGATGCGCAATCGGATCTCTTCGGCGGTCACTGTCTTCGCCTCCCACTCCTCGGACATGAGTTCGCCGTTGCCCACGGGCATCAGCTCGATGAAGCGGATATTCCACCAGTCGGCTTCGAGAGACTTCGCCGCCAGATCCGCCACCTCGTCGTCGTTGAGACCGCGAATGACGACAGTATTGATCTTGATCGGGCTGAGCCCGGCCTCGCGCGCCGCTTCGATACCGGTCAGGACGTCAGACAGATCGTCGAGCCGGGTGATCCTCCGGAAGCGCTGCGGGTCAAGGGTGTCGAGGCTGACGTTGACGCGATGGAGTCCCGCGTCGGCCAGCGCCTGGGCGTAGCGAGCGAGGAGAATACCGTTTGTGGTCATGGCGAGATCGTCGATGCCGGGGATACGGGCGATCTTGCTCACAAGATTGACGATTCCGTGGCGGACGAGAGGCTCGCCGCCCGTCAGCCGGATCTTGCTGATCCCGAGTTCGGCGGCGGCGCGGACAATGGTCTCGATCTCCTCGTAGCGGAGCACCTCGTCGTGAGGGCGCCAGACGACGCCCTCCTCGGGCATGCAGTAGATGCAGCGGAGGTTGCAGCGGTCCGTGACGGAGATGCGGAGATAACTGATGGGACGGTTATAGGCGTCCAAATGGGCCATAGATGATCCTCGGTTCTTGACTTGGTGTTCAGTCGAGCTTCAAAGGGCGCCAGTAGCCCTCGGCCCACTCGACGACGGCCACCGGGCGGCCGTGGCGTCGGGCGGGGCGGAGCTTATCGGTCAGGATCAGCCCTCGATCTACCCTCAGTCCGTGGCGCGTCCGCACGTCGGCCACGCCAGCAGCCAGGACCTCCGACACCGGGAGCAGGCCACGGAGCTCCCGGGACCGGCCTACCATCACGTAGCGTCCGTCGTCGCCAGGGGCGGCTAGGCCCACGGCGGCAAGGGCGCCAATGACTCCGTCCTCGGTACCGCCGAGGCCAGCGAGGATGATGTCGTGGGCGCCGGCTAGGGCGTGAGCGTCGTTTTGTGTGACGACCTCCCGCTGTGCGCGGCGTCCAAAGGACGTGACGGCCGGTGGCACGTGACGAGCGACACAGAGCCCCGGGTCGCTCCCCCGCACGAAACGGTCGTGCATCAAGCTCCGGGCTTCGCCCATAAGCCGTTCGAGATCAGTGTGTGCGTTGGCCGATACGACGATGGCGGCGCTGCTATTCTTCGCGGTGTAGGGGATGCGAGGGTCGAGAAGGAGTTGGTGGCGTGTGACCCCCAGAACGGCGTAGCGCGACGACAGTGCCGCCGCGATCTGACGAGCGAGATGGCCCGTCCCACGCGAGTGGAGCGTGTCAGTATCGTCCAGTCCGAGAAATATGAGCTGTTGTCCCTGCAATTGACAAGTCCTTCTCAGTCCACTATTCTAGCTTCGTCGCTGGGCTCAAAATAATCTCAAGCGAAGGGAGAGTCTGATGAGCAAGTTATTCGTACGGCATCGGCGTGACGTCGGAAAAGGCGCAGAGCGGCCGCGCTTCACCATCGTCGCCTCACACGGCGTCGACGTGCGCGTCTACAAGACTCACGTGCGACGGGCCGAGCTGAACCAGATGGCCGCCGAACTCGGCGCCCAGATTGTGTACCTCCCTCGGGGCGAAGGCACCGAAGAAGGCACTGGCGGGCGCCGTGAACAGGAAGACGTCTAGCGCGCTACTCCCTGACAGGGGCTCATTATAACACGGCCACGGGAGGCGTCATGTGAACGTGGTCGAGCAGGCCCTCGGGATATACGCGTGGACGTCTCGCCTTCGTTCTCCCTGACTGCGTCGGCAGGCTTCCGGCCATTGCTCGCAAAGCGCTACCTCTGGCGATAGATCCGCGTGCCGGGGTTCTCTCCCGCCAACACGCTGGTCAGGTTGCCCCGCTCCCGCCCATTGAGGATAAACACCTCGTGGACGCTTCGGGCGCTGGCGAGGGCCCGTAGCATAGAGCGCTCGACGGGCAGGTCGTTGAGATCCATAGCGAGCAACTTGTTCACCTCGATCTCCGGGATGAAATCCGCGTCGGGAGACCTCTTGGGATCGGCAGTAAACAGCCCCCGTTCGTCCTTGACGAGGATACAGCGCTTAGCCCCGATCACCTCGGCGGTGAGGAAGACGCCGCTATCGGTCCGGTGCGGCGGGATGCGGCCGCGCTGGGGCGGTTCCTCCCATAGGCCGTAGGGCGGCATCGCGTGCATCACGGGGATCGACCCGAGCGCCATATACGCCGGCAGCTTGACCAGGTCGTCGTGGCCGATCTTGATGCCGCCGTGAGGGGCCAGCAGGATGGAGAGCATCAGGGCGTTCTGCTCGCTGATGCTGGCGCCCAGCTTGGCCAGCACGCCGGTGGGCATGTCGAGATCCAGGCCGATGGCGTAGACGTGGCGGCTGCGGGTTCCCCCTCCGGTGGTCACCAGGAGTTGGTGCTCCTGACGTGCTGAGACGATCTCCTCGATCAGCGGAAGGACGGCGTCGCGTCCGCGATCGATGATGCTCTGGCCACCCAGCTTGATGACGTTCAGGTTGGGCAGGGCGCGGAATGCCACCTCGGTCTCGGTCGTGTCGAGCAACCTCTTGTCCATGAGCGACTCTGCCATCAGGGGCGTGTCGATGTGCAAACGTCCTGATTCATCCTGTATCAAACTCAATCAGACCCATCCTCTCGCATAGCAAGCTATAAACGCTTCGCGGAAACCGGACGTGGACAGAGTATACAGAGCATGGGTCAGAGGTCAAGAGAAGCGGTGCAACTGCCTGACCTCTGACCGGTCGACCGGATCCCTGCACGCCAGCGGGTTAGTTCGCCTCACGCCAGGGCTCGGAGTCCGGGGTGAAAAGGGGCATCCCGAACTCGTCAACGCCAAACTTCGCGATCTTCTCCTGGGCGGGCACGGAGATCAGCCAATCGATGAACTGATCCGCGAGCTCGGCGTTGATCTCGGGGCTTTTCTCCGGGTTCACCGCAATGACGCCGTAGGGATTGAAGAGAATCGGGTCGCCCTCGACGAGGATGATTAGGTCCGTGCCCTCTAAGGTGCGGGCCAGGTAGGTGGCCCGGTCACTCAGCGTGTAGGCCTGTTCCTCATCGGCCAT
>CAZQXX010000291.1:0-3451 GCA_964597105.1 uncultured Anaerolineales bacterium | reverse complement strand
GCGCTTCTGATGGCCTCCTTCGTGGGCCTGGAGATCACGACCAGCCTCCAGAGTGAGATGCGCCGGCGTGAGCGACGTCTGCCTCGCGCCTTGTTGCTGACTCCCGTCGCGGTCGCGGTGGTCGGGGGAGTTATCGCCGCCGTAGTCACCGGCGTCCTCGGCTCGGAGACTCTGATCGATTTGGAGAACCCTCTGGCTCTGCTCGGGGAGCGCGTAGCTGGCGGGGCCGGACGACCGCTTATCCTGGCTGTAGGGGCCCTCGCTCTGGGCCTGGCGCTTAACACCACGTTCGTCTTTGTTGTACGCCAGATCTACGGTATGGGCAAGGACGGCTACTGGCCGGAGGGGTTGCTCCGCATGCAACCACGCTTCGGCACGCCTATCCGGATCATCAGCCTCGTCGGGTTGCTCGTTCTCCCTCTGGCCGTCATTCCCGTCGAGGTTCTGACCCGGCTGACCGGCTTGCTCTACTTGATCGTTCTGATGAGTGTCAATCTGACACTTGCCCGGAGCGAACAATCGGAGTCTGTGACGTTCAAGTTGCCCTTCCATCCCTGGGTGCCAGCTCTAGTACTCGTGGTGGACGTCCTGATTGTCCCCCTCTGGGGGCTGGGGTGTCTGGCCTGGGGGGCCGGCTGCCTGGGTTTGGGAGGTATACTCTACCTGACGTATGCGCGGAGCCACCACGTGGAGGCTCAGGAAGGGGTGACTGTCTTCAAGCCTCCGGCGGAGGAGAAGACCGACATTGGGTACCGCATCCTGGTACCCATCGCTAACCCGGCTACAGCCGGGACGCTGCTGGGTCTGGCGGGCGTCCTGGCGCGTCATGAGGGAGGAGAGGTCGTGGCCCTGCAGGTGGTCACCGTGCCCGATCAGGTTCCCCTCGAGGAAGGTCGCCACCGAGCAGCGATTGGACGTGCCCTGCTGGAGCGGGCCATGGCCCAGGCAAAACAGGAGGGATTCGCCATCCAGACCATGACGCGCGTGGCCCACGGCGTGGCCGAGGGGATCCTGGATACCGCTCGTGAAGAGAAGGTGGACTTGATCCTGTTGGGTTGGCGCGGCTACACGCGTTCAGCCGGGGCCTCTATGGGCCCCATCATCGACGCCGTTATCCGCAATGCGTCGTGCGAGGTCACTGTTGCGAAAGGCGAGGAGTGGCATGATGCCGGGAAGATCCTGGTACCGACGGCCGGCGGCCCTCACGCCCCAATTGCTGCCCGGCTGGCCCTGCTGCTGTCGGAGGTCTACGATTCGGAAGTGACGGCGCTCTACGTTCAGCTGGGGCGAGCGACCTCCCAACAGATGGCGGAGAACAAACAGCGCATCGCGCGGACACTGAACGGCTTGGCGTTCAGCCGCCTCCCCGAGCAGAAAGTCGTCATTGCCGACAGTGTCGTGGAGGGCATCGTGCAGGAGGCGGAGAAATACGATCTGGTGCTGCTTGGTGCCTCCGAACAGGGGCTATTTGATCAATTTGTCTTTGGTAACATCCCGCAGCAGATTGCTGCACGCGTGCCCAAGACGGCGGTGATCGTCCGACGCTACGGCGGGCCGACTGAGTTCTGGACCCGCAAGCTGATTCGCAGCCTGTTCACTCTCTTCCCTCGCCTGAATGTTGAGGAACAGCTGGCGCTGCGCGAGGCGATGAGCGACAGCGCACGACCTGGGGTCAACTTCTTCGTGCTCATCGTCCTGTCCTCCATCATCGCCACGCTGGGCCTGCTGCTCAACAGCGTTGCCGTGGTGATCGGCGCGATGCTGGTTGCACCTCTGATGTCGCCCATACTGGGCTTTTCGCTGGGTATGGTGTTGGGTGACGTACGCTTGATCCGGCTATCGGTTGAGGCGATGTCTAAGGGGGTGGCCCTGGCCCTCGTGATCGCCGTCGTCATTGGAATCCTCTCCCCCGTCAAGGAACTGACCACAGAGATTCTGGCCCGCACCCAGCCGACCTTGCTTGATCTCACAGTTGCCCTGGCTTCGGGCATGGCCGGGGCCTACGCTCTGTCTCGCGAGGAGGTGAGCGCTGCTCTGCCCGGGGTAGCCATCGCAGCCGCGCTGATGCCGCCTCTGAGTGTCGCCGGCATAGGATTGTCGCTGGGTCGGGCAGACGTGGCCGGAGGTGCGTTCCTGCTCTTTCTGGCCAACATCGCCGCCATTAGCCTGGCGGGCGTAATTGTCTTCATCCTGTTAGGCGTACATTCTCAGACCTGGCAGCCGGAGGCTCAGCGTCGGATCAGGCAGGGGCTGTTGGGTTTCGTGCTCTTGGTTCTGGTGATCGCCGTTCCCCTAGGCATCATTATGGCCGGTATCGTCGAGCAGAGTGACACGCGCGACGAGATCCGAGAGGTGCTGACGGGGCGACTGGAAACCCGGGAAGTGGAACTGGTCGATTTCGAGCACCGTATATTGCAGGAACGACTGATCGTAGTCGCCACGGTGCGGTCTGTCGAGGCGCTTGAAGAGGCGACGGTGGACGGCGTCGCTGCGGCGCTAAGAGAGCGGCTGAATCGACCGGTGACGTTGGAGGTTGTCACACTTCCCGTGATTCGCTCCCAAGACTGAGGCGAAAGATGAGTACACGGGCTTGGGAGGATAGGTCCGGCCGACACGACACGATACAACGGCTCAACCTGAGTGACTACTGGCTCGTCGGCGAGCTCTTCGAAGACCTGCGCTACAACCTGGTCATCGATTCGGTGATCGCGGGCAACACGCCGGCCTGGGTGTATGTCGATGATCTACCCGAACCTCTAGCGGCGTGGATCTGGAATCGGATGGGTACCATGCTTCTAGCGGGGCAGTCAGATGAGGAGGCCTTCAATCAGGCTCTCTCGGCCGTCCTCAGCGGCCGCGTGGTCCCGGATGCTCGACGCCGCCGGATTCCGTCGCTCACGCTGCACTATTCCCCGGAGGCTTGGGAAGGAAAGGTTGGCCGTCTGCTGCCGGGTGTAGCGGTTGAGAGGACGTGGCGCCGGTTTTATGCCTTTGACCGTCTCAGGGTGCATTGGAGGGAGGAGATTGCCTCGGGATGCGCGATGCGGCGTATAGACGGGGAGTTGTTGCACCAAGGCCGACTGGAGAACGTCGGGAGCGTCGTGGGTTGGATTCGTTCGTTCTGGCACACCGTCGAGGACTTCGCCGAAAGGGGCTTTGGATTCTGTCTCGTGCGGGATGAGGTCATCACGAGTTGGTGTCTGACCGTCTATGCCAGTGGTCGCGACGTCGAACTCGGCCTGGCTACGGCTCCTGAGTATCGGGGCCGGGGCTATGCCACGTTGACGGCAGCGGCTTGCGTTGAGCACAGCATCGACAAAGGATTCACCCCCCACTGGCACTGTGACGAGGCAAACCGTGGCTCGATGCGAGTGGCGGAGAAGGTCGGGTTCTCAAGTCCGACACGGTATCTTGTCCACACCTTCGCGTTGTAGTTGCATCCCGATGCCCG
>CAZQXX010000290.1:0-3489 GCA_964597105.1 uncultured Anaerolineales bacterium | reverse complement strand
GTGGGGAAGAAGGTCGGGCTCGGCGTGATCACCGTCCTATCTCTCCCGAAGGTGAGGACCATCTCCCGAAGCAGCAGATCGGACCCCGGCCCGACGATGATCCTGTCGGAGGCCACCCCCGCATACTCGCCGAGCAGCTCTCGAAGCCGCGCCAGATCCCCGGGGTCGGCGTAGCGGTTCAACTGCGACAGCCCCCTCCGGGCCGCACCCATCACGTGGTCCGGAGGGAGTGTGGGGATCTCGTTCATGTCGAGACGGATCGGACCGTTCAGCATCGGACCTCTACCATCATCCATTCTCTGTAGCCCACCGTCGCCTTTATGTACCCTGAGAGCATCTCGTCCAGCTGCTCGTCCCCCGTGTCCACGCGGAAGCAGTCGAGCTGGCTCACCTTCCGCCGGGTCCCGACCACGATGACGTTCTCTCTGCCCACCGCCCGGATGACCGTCGGCGTGAACTGCTTGCTTCCCCGACCGAAGATGAACCCGTTGCCGCCGATGGGCGTGACGACGATCTTCCGCTTGCCGTAGTCCTCGAACAGCGCCAGGATGTCGTCCTCGTTCACGTCTTCCCCCACGAGCTCTCCTCCGTAGACGGCATCCACGCCCAACAGGGTCTTCGGGACTCCCATCTCGTCGGCGATGGCGCGCACCGTCGTGCCCGGTCCCAGCAGAGTGAGCGTGTCCGGATCCATGCGCTCGACGATGGTGGCGGCGATGTCCCGCTTAACCTCCTCGGACGACGCGCTCACGCTCGACGGCGCCTTGGCCGGCTGGATCAAGGCGCGCACCTCCGGCACCATCAGGGTGCCGTACAGCCTGGACGCCAGCCTGTCCTCGCGAAAGGCCTCCTCGTCGATGTCGAGCACCTCCTCCTCCGTCAGGGATGTCCCGCAGACGAAGGCGTCGACCATCTCGGCCGCCGCCCGGGCACTGAGGGCGAAGGCGGCGCTGAAGACCTTGACCCCCGCCGGTACCCCGACCACGGGCACGGACGTGCCCACCGCATCGGTGATGTCCCGCGCAGTCCCATCGCCCCCGACGAAGATCAGCAGATCGACGTGCTCCTCCTCCGCCATCGCGCGGGCGATCCGCTTCGTGTCCCGCGCCGATGTCTCCTTGCCGATCTCCCCGATGACCCGGAAGGGCATCCCCATCTCCTCCAGAACCCTCGCTCCCATCTCTCCGGGCGCGGCGACGAAGGCGATATCGCCCGTCCGCTCGATATGGGCCAGGGTGTCACGGATCCTGTCGGGCGTGACGGGCTCGGCGCCCAGCTCCAGCGCCCGCTCGTGCATCTCCCCGTCCGTTCCCTTCAGGCCGACGCTGCCCCCCATTCCGGCCACGGGGTTCACGATCAGACCGACCGTTGTTTCGCTCACTATGACCCCTCCCCTGCGCTACCCCTCCCGCAATCGACTGTAGTATGAGTGGCTCGTGTAGAGAGCCGCGGCCGGGTTGTGCCCCGTGACCCGATCCTTTGCCACCAGCACGGTCACCGGCGCCTCCGAGTGGCGGAAGAAGAGGCTGTCGTGCCCGACGCACAGTCCCACGACGACGTTCAGACCGGTCCCGGCCTCGTTGAGCAGCTTCGCCTGGCCGATGGGATTGCACAACGCCTCGAACTGCCCGGGTCGGATCTTCTCCTCGTCGCGCAGGCCGATCGCCTCCTTGGGGATCGAGCCCGCCTTGCAGCAGACGCTGAACACCTCGAACCCGTTCGCCTCCAGGATCTCCTGGAGCAGCCTTGCCTCCCGCAGGAGGCCCACGCAGCTGGCGATCCCCAGGCTTTTGACGCCCAGCCGGCCGGCCAGGCTCATGACCTCCTCGACCCGCGGCTCCTTGCAGTACCCGGCGGCTTCGGTCCGCGCCGCGGCCCGGGCCAGCTCGAGCGTCTCCTCGTCCTCATAAGCCGCGCGCGCCTCCATCAGCGCCTCCGTCTCCTGCGACATCGGGCAGAAGGCGGGGTACCGCTCGCTGCCCGGCTCCTTCGTACACACCTGCACGCGGCATACGGCGCACTTCAACTCCATGTCCTGCCACTCCTATGTGTCTGCAATGAATCTCCCATGATGCCTCCCTAGCCGCCCCGGCGGCGCCGCCGGGTGCGCCGACCGCCTCCGTTCCCCCTCCCGGGAGCCTCCGTGGCCCGGTCCGTCGCCGAGGGGGTCGATCTCCCCTCCGGCCGTTCTGCGAGCCAGCGGTTCACCACCCATGCCAGCGCATCGGCCGCCCGCGTGAGGAGCCCCAGCCCCAGGGCCACGGCCACCGGTGCTGCCGTCTCCACCAGCTCTCGCCGACGCTCACTGGCCTGCGCGAGCGGCTCGTCGGCCGTACGACGCGCGGTCACACCACGCTCCTCGGCCGGGACGATCTCGCCCCGGACGACGGGCTGGATCGCCTCCACGGGGCACACCTCCAGGCACGCCCCGCATCCGGTACACGTCTCCTCGTCTACCCGCGCCACGTCATCCACCAGCGCGATCGCCCCCACCGGACAGGCCTCGACACACGCGCCGCATCCGGTGCAACGCTCCTCGTCTATCCATACCATCTCTGTCTTTGACATCTGTCCCTCCCTATAGTTCGTACCTCCCTTTCCCGGCCTCGGCCCGGGCCTGCAGTCCCTCGATCATCGTCTCGAGGATGGGGCGATCGGTGAAACCGCCACCCCCGATGGCGTTGTTCGGACATACGGCCACACAGCACCCGCACCCCATGCAGCGGTCGTGGTCGACCGTCGAGACCTGGGCCGTTCCCTGGGGCGCCAGGGAGAGGGCCTCGTAGGGGCACAGGTCCACGCAGGTCCCGCACCCCGAGCAGAGGACGGCGTCGACGACCACGGTCTCCAGCGGAGACGTGCAGCCAGCCGCCAGGGCGCTCTCGCGGAGCGCGCCGATCACGTCAGAGATGCGCACCTCTTGCGGGCATCCGGCGACGCACAGATCGCAGGCCGTGCAGTGCCAGATCGTCATATCCTCGTAGACGGCCTTGCGCATCCCCAGGCCGACCATATGGAACACCCGGCGCGGGTTGTAGGCCGCGTCGCGCCGCGGGATGATGCAGCGGCTCACGCAGGTCCCGCAGCTGTAACAGGCCCGCATGCTCTCGCCCCCGGCCGCCAGCACGATCTCGTCTGCGAAGCTGTTCGGCCTCGTCTGGTCACGCATGGCTCATTGCTCCTTGACTCCGGTGCGCCAGCGACCTCCCACGGACGCCTCCTCGCGTCGCTCGTCGGCTCACAGGAACAATTCGTCCTGGATAGGACAGGGGCCGAGATCCGTGACCTCCCTGGTGAATTCCCTCACCACTTTCACGAACCGGGGCGCCTCAGACGAGGATACCCACGAGAGCCGGAAGCGGTCCTCCATCTCCAGCTCCAGCGCCCCGAAGATCGACTTCAGCAACGCCGTCCGACGGCGCGCCTGGAGGTTTCCCGTCTGGTAGTGACATTGACCCGGCCAGCACCCGCTGATCAACACGCCGTCTG
>CAZQXX010000289.1:0-3527 GCA_964597105.1 uncultured Anaerolineales bacterium | reverse complement strand
TTCATTACTCAACATGGTATACGCTCGGCGCGCTCGAGTCTATCGGCGGAGGTCTAATGGTCAAGTCCGAGATCTCCTGTAAAAGGAGCGGCGTGAGCAACTAGCGATGTGCATGGGTCTGCTGGCGATGGTGTTGTGGCAAGTCAAGATCCTGACGCAGAAGCGCGAGTTGCTGGCGCTCGAGGGCTGGAGCGGTGATGGGAATCCTACCCCAACATCGCTCCAGCGGACTACGCTCCCCCAGAGACCCACCGTCGTCAGGCGTGGACCGCTTTCCCCAGACCCGTGAGGGTCTTGGACAGATGGTCCCTTTCCTCGTCGATCACATCCTGCCCCCGCTGCTTTAGTTCTCCGGCCTGCTCGCGTCCACTGTCCGCGATCTCGTGGGCCTTGCCGCGGACCTGCGCCACCGCGCCTTCCACAGATGCCACCGTCTCATCGCGCAGTTCGATGCTCTTCTGCTGGATTTGGGCGCGTGTCTTCTTCCCCGATTGCGGCGCCAGCAACAGCAGCGCCCCTGCGCCAACCAACCCACCCACCAGCAGTCCGGCTGAGAAGCTCCTTATACTTCCTGCACGGCTCCCGTTTTTCTGCTCAGGTTTGTCCATTCTGTCTTCTTCCTTAATCCCGAGTGGTGGTGTGTGTCGTGCGTTCCTCGCCGCCCGGCATCCGCTCACGCGTCGAGCGCGTGGACGTGCGAGCGATTGGACGACTCACAGCGATTCGGATCACGCTGACGATGCCCCAAAAGAGCAGGGCGTAGATCAGCATGGCAACGAGGGTCGTCACTTCGAGGATCACTCCCCCGAACGTGGGCGTCCCTACCAGTAGGGCGAACGGCGCAATGAGCGGCTTTGTAATCCCATATATGAAAACGGCAAAGCCGCTGTCTGGATTGGCCGCCATCAACTTCAACAAGAAGCGCAGCCCCAGCAGAATCTCCAGTAAACCCAGAACGGCCCAGGTGATCTGTGTGATCAGGGCCGAGCGAAGCCGCCGCTCCGCCGCAACGTCGCGTGTGACCTGCTCGGTCTCCGCGTAGCCGGCTTCTTGAGTGACCACCGTTTCCTCGCGGCGGTCCACAGACCTTTCATTCTCAGACATATTCCCCTCCCTTTCCTATGCACCAGCGAACCGAGCCCGTTAGCGCGCCCGGAGGACGAGCTTGACGACCGCCAGCAGGATGACGGCGCCCAGCAACGACCACAGCAGAGACGTCACGGCAAAGCTGCCCGAGGTGAGCGTGGCGCGACCAAACAGGAAGCCGGCTAATAAGGCCCCCACAATGCCCACGATGATATCCACCAGCAGGCCCCCCTGCGTCCCCATGATCATGCTGGCCACCCAGCCGATGATCGCCCCTACGATGATCACTACGATCAAGTTTATCATTTTGTCTTCTCCTTTTTGTGAATGTTTGGGATACACGGTTGTCCGTGTTTACAGTACTACGACACGCTCCGCGTCCACCACTTTCGGCAGCGGGATCGAGCACTGGAAAGCGCCATATCGCCGCTCCCTGATGTGGACGTTCTCTCGCTCTGTTTCCTCTTCGACCTCGAACCCCCTTTCAATAGTCAGCGTATTCTGGGGATGGAGATGTCGACGTCCTCCGGTTTCACACCAGGCAGATCCGACTTGACCACGATTCCTTCATGCGTCTCGAACACATCCACCCGCACCGGAACGACACCCACGCGCTCCTCCAGTCCGCTGGGCGAACGGACCATGTTCTCTTCAAGCAACTGGTTCATCGCCTTTCGCGGCGACACTACGTCTCGATACGGATACCAACGCCCTATTGACATTTCGTCTTCCTTCTTTTCCAATGCTAAGGTTACGCGTGGCGCACAATCCAACCACCGCCGATCGTTCGACTTTCTACGTGCCATGATACCAGAAATATCCGACTGCTGAGTACGTCCTGAGTGAGAGCTCCCTTTGGATTGAGTTGGGAATAGTTGGAGTTTCGTTGGCGTCTCTCTTCTACGGGCGGGTCTTAAACGCTGACCCCTCTAGTCGCCTCCCCTTCAGCAGAGCGGTGAACCGATCTTCCTCAATCTCCAGATCGTTGACTACCTCCACCACACCTGTCTGCGCTTCAGCGATCTCCTCGGCCGCCTCGCGCACCTTCTCGTCATCCACCTGTCCGGTCAGTGTCACGATTCCTCGATCGCTACCTACGTTAACGTTCGCCAGCTCTGTCCTGGGATCGTCCGCCAGAGCCGCTCGAATCCGAGCCGTGATCGCCGTGTCTGTGTCCAGCGCATTCTCCACGTCAACGACACCCTCCACGCTTCGTGCTGTCGCCTCGGCACGCCGCTTACTGGCGATGTCGGGCACCACTCCGGAAAGCTGCAGAATACCGCCCTCGAAGACCGCCTCTACCCCGCTGAAATCCGGGGCGGCGTCCTTCAAACGCCCCTCACGTTCCGACAGCACCGTGGCCTCGCCCGGCGGCCGGTACTCGGGTAGCTCGTCTATCTCATTTTCTTCCAGGTCAACGATCACCGCCTCCGGCCCTGTCTCTTGTATGGCATCTGCGGGAACGACAATGTGAGTCGGCGTGTGAGCGGCGTCTCGTTCTGTGTCTGGCCCGCGTGCGCCGGCTCTGGGCAGCGTGATGGTCTCGTCTTCGATAGTGGGCGTGGGACGCACGTCGCGGGCTGGCTCACCCCCAGCCGTGGCGGTAGCCGCCTCGCTGCGGCGCGCTGTCGGCATATCTACCGCCTGCCTCGGTTCTTCCGTCCGGGTTCCCGCAACCGAAGCGAGTGACCTAGGGGGTGGTACGGGCGCGGGGCTCGCCAATCGCGAGTGCACGTAAGGGTAGCCCAGATAGGCCCCTGCCAGCAGAAGCCCTATCCCTTGCCCCAATCAGCAACCGGTCCATATCGTTCAGTAGACGCTTGATCATCCAGGCGCGACGTCCCTTCGCCTACACCAGCGGACGCTGACTATACCCGCAGAGCGGAGGGCTACAAGGAGTAGCAGACCGGAGGGGTGAAGAATCTGGGGGATCCTTCGCGCATGGTCCTGAAAACGGCGCTGCGCGTCATACGTCCACCGGCCTACGCCTGACTTCGAGCTCTACTCTACCACGACGACCGCGCGGCTCATCCCTGCGTTGATCGTACCGAATGTGCCGTAGGTGCCGGGTTCTTCGAATGCGAACCCGAACCCCACTCAAGACCCTCGGGTTGAACATTCAGGTCGCGTCGCCCCGCTTGCCAGACGTCAAAGTGTGGCAAACGGCATCGTCGCTGGCCCATGCCACCGTTGTCCCGGGCACCATGGTGATCTCATCCGGATGGCAGGTTGTCTTTCGCATCGCAACTTGCCACGTCCTGCCCATTTTCCCGCGCGCCTCAGGGGTCTCCGTGGCGGGCGGCCCCGTGTCGCCTCCTCTGTATGGGTCGCCTTTCTCATTGCCGACCGCCAGCGAACAGCCCGCCATGACGCCGGCGATCCGTAAAAACCTTTCCACCCGAGCGGTCCAAGGCATTCCCTGTCCGTTCCAATTAGCACTC
>CAZQXX010000288.1:0-3543 GCA_964597105.1 uncultured Anaerolineales bacterium | reverse complement strand
CGTGAACACCTCTCTTGACACCACCATGGATATCTGGCGCTGCTGGTGCCGCAGACTGAGAGACTGTGGGGCAATCAGCTCGATGCGGACCATTCATGTCATCTCAAAGCCGCTGTCCAGCGATGGTCTCCAAGGACGTCAGACGGAGACGATGCCCCGGAAGCCGTCAAGCGTTGGGTTTCTCTCTGACTAAGGTTCGGCCCTTGACTTCTATACGGAAACCTTCGCTGATTGCGATCACTAGTCTTGTGTCCGTCATTCTTTTGTGCGGAGTTGCTGTGGTACCTCTGCTCCGTGGCGACAGCCCGTGCACCCACGATGGAGGTCTGCACTACTATCGGGTTGTGGCGACCCGCCATGCCCTGGAGGAAGGCGCGTTCTTCACCCGTTGGCTGCCCGATCTTGCCTTCGGCTACGGCTTTCCTTTCTTCAACTACCGGGCACCGGTATCCTACTACTTGGCGCTTGGTCTTCATCTCGTTGGACTATCGTTGCCGCTGGCGCTGAACTTGGTCTACGTGCTTAGCATCCTCGGATCCGCAGTAGGTGCCTACTTACTCTCGTGGGATCTGTTTGGTCCCCGGGCAGGTATTGTAGCGGCGGTCGCCTATGCCTACGCGCCCTACCAGTTCCTTAACGCGCTGGTACGCGGAAACGCGCCAGAGTCGGTTGCGCTGGCCCTGCTCCCCTTCATTCTGTGGGCCTTCCGACGTCTGGCACTGAGAGGTGATCGCTGGTGGTTCCTGGTGTCGGTGGGTCTTCTGGCAGGCCTGTATCTCACCCACAATATTTCCAGCCTGCTTTTCACCCCTTTTCTCTTGGCCTATTTAGTCGTGTTATGGTGGGCCCATCGCGATCGCGGAGAATGGAGACTAGTGACGCTGGCCTTCGTGCTGGCCCTGGGGTTGACAGCCTTCTTCTGGTTCCCGGCCCTGGCCGAGAAGGGATATGTGCAGCTGTATCTCACGGGGGCCACCCGCAATAACGACTTTCACTACAACTTCTTGACGTTTCTCGAGATCTTCGCTCCTCCAGAGGCGGTCGATACCTCGCTCATCAATCCCCCTCTGAAAATCAAGCTGGGACTAGTACAGACCGTATTGGCGGGCGCAGGTCTCGCGATCGGACTGGCCTTCTCCACCAACCGAAGCGGCACAGCGAGGGAGAAAAGAGACCACGCTGGTGATAAGTCAACCGGGTGTCAAGGTGCCAAAGAACGGCGGGTGACGCTTCTCTTTTTTGCTGCCTCCGCTTCGCTTCTGGTCTTCATGAGTACATCGGCTTCCGTCTGGATCTGGGAGCATGTGCCGCTCTTGCCCTTCGTCCAGTTCCCGTGGCGATTTGTCGGCCGAGCGAGTCTGCCTGTGGCCTTGCTGGCTGGGGCAGTTGTGCCCTCTGTCGCCAGGTGGGAGACGGATCGGACGAGTGACGGTAGCGGTCTGAGAAGGGATGCTCTACGCCTATTGCCGGTGATGCTCGTCAGTGGCATCATCCTGGCTGCTCTGCCCGCTACCTACCCTCCGACGGGCTATTGTCCGATGAAGCCATTCCCGACGGTGCAAGATGTCCACCGATATGAGCGAGATAGCGGGTTGGTGGGCGTTGACCCGGTGGGTGCCTACTTCCCCATATGGGTTCAAGAGCGCCCTCAGGAATCGCCGCTCGAGGCGCAGTACGGCAGTGACGGGCAGGTCACCCGCTTCGACGCGAGTGTCCTCCCGGCGGATGCGCAGATCCTTGAAGCTGATTATGGTCCCAATCGGGCGCGGATCGTGGTCGAATCGCCAGAACCCTTCCAGGCTCGCTATCTGAGTTTTCATTTCCCTGGCTGGAAGGCCTCAGTAGACGGGGAGTGGGTCAAGATAACGCCGTCCGACCCTGAAGGGCTGATTACCTTCAACGTTCCCCATGGTCGCCATGAAGTGACCGTTCGTTTCGGCGAGACGCCTCTCCGCAGGGTCGTCGATATTGTCTCCGCACTATGTCTGGTGGTCTTGCTCGTCTATTGGTCGTGGCCCATCTTTCGGAAAGTGGCCAAGAGCTCCCGTTTCTTGGCGATCTTCGGCTGTTTCACGTGAGTGAGCACCGCATTCAGTCAACGCCTTGTGGACACGCTGCGGGCTAGCAAAGGATAATGTGAAGAGAGAAGAGTGCTCCCATCGCTGCAGGCATCCTTGGCTTCTGGGACTCGCAGCCGTGCTCCTGCTCACCTTCAAACTGGCAGTGGTGGATCGGATGGAGACGCCATTTAGGCATTCGAAGCTGCAGGGGAATGGCGTTCTTCCTGACGTCGAGCGTCCGCTGAATCAGCCATATGCGGATGGCTTGGTTCTTATCGGTTTTGATCAGTCTGCTCTCCAGATACCCGCCGACGAGACGCTGCGGGTTGATCTTCACTGGACGGTGCGTCGGCAGCCGTTGGGTCGCTATCAGACCGTGATTCATCTGATAGGGCCGGACGGTCTCCGGTGGAGTCTCTCCGACACCTACCGTCCGACCGACTATGAAGATGCCCCTCCCACGAGCACCTGGATGCCTGGAGCACACGCCCTGGACAGTCACGAGATCGAGCCTTTGCCAGGCACGCCGCCCGGCGCGTACGACGTAGTCCTCACCGTGTTTGATCGGGAGACGCTGCAGCCGCTCTCAGTGCTGGATGAGGAGCTTCAACCGACGGCACCTGATCTGACCCTGGGCCAGGTGGAGGTTATCGCTCCTCACTCCGTCCCTCAACCAGAGGAGTTGGGCATCCGAGAACGGATCGACGTGTCCTTTGGGCCACTGACGTTACTCGGGGTGAGCTTCGATCGCGAGAGGGCGAGTCCAGGCGACCCGGTCTTTGCGACCATGTTCTGGCGCGTCGACGGGCGACCTCCGGACGAGTCGACGGCCCGTCTAGAGCTTCGCGCTCCCGATGGGTCTCTGGCTGAGATGTATGACCTCCCGTTGACAGCCTCTTGGCATCCACCCTCTGCGTGGGAATCTGGAGATGTATGGCGCGGGCAGCAAGTGCTTCACCTACCTGCCGATCTCAACACGGCCGAGTATACGTGGGCGATCTCCGTTTCATCCTCTGTGCACCCTCCGTCCTCGTTAGGCTCGCTATCCGTCAAGGCCCCTGCACGGGTCTTCGCTTCACCTCCTACGGGCTTAAGCCTGAACACTCGTCTGGGTGAAGTTGCCACTTTGGTGGGCGCCAGCTTAACTCCACCAGCGAGCTCCATAGCTCCCGGATCCCCATTCACCGTCACCCTTGTCTGGCGCGCAGAGGCCGAGACCACTACATCCTACCGCGTGTTCGTCCATCTCCTTGACCCTGATGGCAGACTGATCGCCCAATCCGATGGAATTCCCGGCAGTTGGAGCCGTCCCACAACCGGATGGGTGCCAGGCGAGTACATCACTGACGAGCACCTTCTCGTGATGCCCTCGGATGCGCCAGCGGGGACGTATGAGCTGGCCACCGGGATGTACGTCTCCTCTGGCGTCGAGCGTCTTACCACCCCCGATGGCCGCGATAAGATTGCAGTGACCGCCTTAACA
>CAZQXX010000287.1:2158-3551 GCA_964597105.1 uncultured Anaerolineales bacterium | reverse complement strand
GTTTGGGGAGCGCGCGCAGCGCTTCTGAGAGCGTTGCTGGATCGTGACCCGCCGAGAGCCATGCCTCGCAGTCCTGGGACAACGCCGTGACCACTGTCCTGGCATTTTGCCCGGGCTCGTAGTCGGCGAGAGCGCTCCGGGAGGCGGAGAATGCCTCCTCCTGCTCCGTCCCCGGGGCGGGTGTCGCGGTAGGCGATGCGGTGGGCGTCGAAGTGGGGCGGACCGTCTCCCAGTCCGGCGCACCCCCTTCCTCCACCAGCGCGACCTCCCCGTCCGGTCGGGCCTCGAAACGCCACCAGTGGCACCGGTCGGGCGGACAGTCGCTCGGCAGGCTTCCCCCTGACGGCGCGTCCCAGCGGGTCGTGAACGTGATCACCACCGTCGCCCCCGGAATCTGTGTTCCGGGCGTTGCCTCTGCCTCCAGGTATCCCCCCGACGTGGCCCAGACCGTGGTCTCCCTTTGTGAGTAGGATGCGCGCGATCCGCCTCCCAGCAACGGGAACCTGTCTGGTTGCACAGAGGCAGGCAGCTGCTCGCGGGCCTCGAGGCTCGCCCAGCCGAAGTCGCCCGCCGGTACCTCGTCGAAACGCCAGCTATCCAGCAGCGCGTTCACCTCAGCGGCGGTAGCGTCGGACCCATCGGGCGCGCAGTAGACCTCCAGTCGCAGGCTTCGGCCCCACTTGAGGAAGGAGACGACCGTCGCCCCGGCGTGGGTGTCTCCCTCCCGACAGTCGGACTTGGTCCACAGCCCGCTCAGATCCTGCTGCTCGTACTCCGGCCCGTATTCCTCCGGGGCTAGACGGGGACCACCGCTCACATGGGTCAGAACGACGTAGGCCCCACCGGGCGGCAGCTGCCCCAGGACGTCCTCCGGGCCATACGATGCTTGCATTCCGCTGTCCGTCTCGCTCTCGACTTGCGGGGCCCAGAAGCCATCCTTGCCCCAGCTGTTGAGGGCCACCCAGCCGGTAAAGGGCTTGGCCAGCGAGGTCGGCCCCTCCGTCGCTGCCCAGCCCGGCGGCAAGTTAGCCTCCAGATGATACTGATCCGACCGGAAATGCATCTCCTTCCCGGCCGTCGGCTCCGTGCACGCGCACAGGACCAGCAAACCGGCGCTCAGGACGAGCAGCGTAAGCCCTATTCGTCTCTCCATGTTAGGCATCCTTATGTTAAGCTTTCTTCTCGAGCGCGCCAGAGGTACCCTCTGACGGATGTGCCTCGTCACGGGTAGGATGCTCAGCCACGGCGAAGGGTTCCCTCACCGCGTAGCCTCTGCCCCTATCCGGATATCGGTTTGCCCCCATGGTCGCTCACTCCGTGATCGTCAACCCATCCAGAAGCTGCTCAAAGACAGCGTCCTGCGTGGACGAGATCGGCCGGCGGTGGATGGTGA
>CAZQXX010000287.1:0-2058 GCA_964597105.1 uncultured Anaerolineales bacterium | reverse complement strand
CGTCGTCGGCCTCGAAGCGCCACGCCTTCGGCACGCTCAGGCGCAGACCGAGACGCGGCAGCTCGTGGACCGCCCACGTCGCGGGCGCGCCGGCAGGCGGCAGCGTACGGATGGACAAGCTCTCGGCGGCGAGCTCGGTGCTCGTCTGACGCAAGTCGTTGAGGGTGCCCAGGAACGTGACCTGTTCGGCCACGAGCTCCAGCTCGCCCACGGCCGGATCGACGGCCCAGAGTTCGTAGCCACCGCCCGTATACGATTCGATGAGCACGCGTCGCCCGTCACTGGTCCAGTGGACGCCCTCGGCTTGCTCGAAGGTTGCCTTGTCATACCTCACGGCGGCGCTGGAATCGACGCGTGAGACGACCAATTGGGTGGCGTCGAGATCTGAGGTTCTTTCGGCCGCCGCGCGCAAGTCTCCGTCCGGAGACAGCTTCCTCTGCCGGCTCACCAGGGGCCGCGGCCCGCTCCCGTCTAGCGGGAAGGCCCGCGGACCGAACCGAGCCGAGATCCACACCTCCTTGCAGTCCGGCGACCAGCGTATCATACTGGGGGCTCCCTCAGTTGCCTGGGCGATGAACGGACCCAGCGAGCGCCGCTCTCCGGAGCCGGCGTCGAGCAACCAGACCGTTGCCGTGCCCGCCTCGGTGGAGAAGGCCGCGATCTGATCGCTGCTCGGGCGGCCGCAGCCGGGGGACCAGATCGGGAACCAGACCTTCCCCGGCAGGCGGGCCAGAACCCGCGGGTCCCCTCCATCCACCACGTTCTGGACGCTGATCTCGCTCTCCTGTCCTTCCGGATCGGATCCAGAATCCCCGCGGAAGACGATGCGCTCGCTGTCCGGCGCCCAGGTCGCGGTCACTTGTTCTGGCGTCACCTGCTTCCGCGTCTCCTCGTCGAGCGAGACCAGCCACGTGCCTTCCTCCGGCGTGGGGACCAGGAGCCACGTCCCATCGGGCGAGGGACGCACCGGGGATACGATAGGCGTGAAAGATGCATCCCCGGAGACGTCGTAGAGGCCAGACCTGAGAAGCTCACGCTCTGGACCGCCTGACAAGGGGTGGAGGACGAGGGAGCCATCCGCCCGGGCCAGCAGTACGGTGTCCGTCGAGGGTGGCGAGGGCCTGATGCCGAGAATCTCGGTCGGTGAGGGCGTCGACGTCGGCACCGGCGTGGGTGTATCGGTGGGTTCCAACGTGGGGGTCGCGGTGCGTTGGATCTGTCGGGTCGGCGTAGCAGTCGTCACCTCGGTCGGCTCTGGCGTCGCCGACCTGCAGGCGGTTAGAACAACGCACAGAAGAACAACAACCAATCTGAGCACCTGTTTCACTGGCCTCCTCCACTTAACTGATACGGGTCTGCGCAGTCGAAAAGATCCAGGCCTTTGCAAATCCACGCAGCAGGCCTAACCCTTACTTCTGTTCTTGCTTCATCATATCCTGTAGCACGTCAACGAACTCCAGAGAATTCTGAAGCATTCGATATTCTGCCATCCTCATGGATGCCAGAATGGTGATCCCCAACGACATAAGAGCTGTGGTGAACAACCCCACACCGTCCGGCTCGTAACCGGTCTGGCTGCTCAGCACCGCCACAGCGAGCAACAAGACGGTGAGGAGGATCACGAAAATGACCCCCTCTCTGCGGGCTGCCCTTCGACGGATTCGAAGCAGCTCAGCGTGATGGTCAAGCCGATCCATCGCTCTCATGACATGACCTCCTATCAGGCAACCGGCACTTGCGAAACGGGCCTGACCCCAGGTGCACTCCTGCTATCAGCGTGGCATGCCCGGTGACCAAATCCAGTGATAAGTGCCGGTCAGCTAAAGCGTATGCCCACCACCCACGCTTGCCGGTGTAGTCTCTGCGTATCTCCGCGTCTTCTCTGTGGTGCTCTGTGTCATTCTCTCCGTCCGAAGCGGCTTACTGGGTACCCGCACAGGGATGCTCGACCGTCCACGTCTCCCGCTCGGCGTCCCGTACGCCCGACAGCACGACCCCCGCCTGCGACTCCCACGTCATCGACACCCAGGCGGCGTCCTCCAGTTCATACGTCACATT
>CAZQXX010000286.1:0-3581 GCA_964597105.1 uncultured Anaerolineales bacterium | reverse complement strand
TGCCAGATGTAGCCGTAGACCATCGCATCGTCCGGCCGGGCCAGCGCCCGAAGGTAGGTGATGACGGGCGTCGGATCCTCATCCGGATCGACCGGTCTGGCGTAGACGTGGGCCAGACCCGGCGCCCACAGGGCGATGATGGCCACAACCAGGAGGAGCGCCACAGCCGTCGAGAGGGACCGCTTGACCCGGCCTATGGCCGTGATCCCTCGGCTGATGAGGAGATAGCAGGGTGGGCCCAGATAGAGGAGGAAACGAGGGGTGAAGAAGGAATAGCTCCGCTGCAGCAGGTATGCCGCCACGAGGGGCACCGCGATCCAGCTGAGCAGGAACCCGCCGGTGCCGCCAGACAGAGCGCCGAGACCGGCCAGGGCCGTCAGTCCGGCAACGGCTACCAAGACGTGGAAGCCCGCCTGTCCCTCGCCGGCCAAGAAGACCCGAGTCGTCTCCCGTGCGTACCCGATCGGGGAGAGGGGATCGGGGCCGGAAACGTTGCGGACGCCGTTGACGGTGGGGCCGAAGACCGTCACGACCCACGGTACCAGGAGCAGGGCGCTGACCCCCGCCGCGAGCACCCACCGTCTGAGCTGGAGGACCCTCGCCTTGCGCCGTGGCAGCCGTTGAATCCACGCGCGGGCTGCCCGTCCCGCCGTCCATAGGCCCTGCCAGAGGAGGAGGGGGGCCAGGTAGTAGTGAGTGCCTACGGCCGCCGCCGTGCTGAGGACGTAGGTCGCCCACCAGCCCGCCTTCCGCGTGCGCCGGGACGCCGGGCGGGTCCCGCCCCCGAGCCCTCGACCCCAGGCATAGGTGGACAGAAGCCCGAACGCCGCGGCCAGGGTGTACCCCTTCGCCTCCCGCGCGTAGTACACCTGCATTGGAGCCAGGGCAACGAGGACGACGAGCACCAGAGCGGTGGGTCTATCGGTGAGCCAACGCCCCACGGCCCAGCTGAGGGCCACGATGGTTATGCCCGCCACCGCGGAGAAGTAGCGCATGGCGAAGGTCGAGCTGCCGGCGAGGTCGGCCCACAGACCGAGCGCCAGTCGGTGCACCGGAGGATTGGTGTCCCGGGTGATGCGCGTGTCCTCGATGACGGTGCCGAGGTCCCGGGTGGCGAAGTAGACGTTGTTCCCCTCGTCCCACCACAGGGGTCTCTGATCCAGCTGGATCACGCGCAGCGCGAAGCCCACGAGCAGTACGGCCAGAAGCGCTGCCGTCCATCTGTCCATGCGCATAGGCATAGTCCGCGCTGTGATCAGGTTACCTTTCTCCGAAGATTCGACGCCACCGGGCGAGCCCCACGCTTCCTCCACTCCGGCAGCCTCCTCGAACGAGCGTCCTGCCTCACCATCAGACCCCCTCGCTCTGGCTTCAGAATACGCCGAGGAGGTACGGCCTGGGCCGCCCGTCCGCCGACGGGATCCCGTCGCCCTGGGTGACGAGGATGAGGGATGAATCGTCATGTCGTCGCGACACGACGGAATCATAACAGGATCGGGGCGTTCGACAAGCCAGGATGGCAGCGGCTGATCCGAGGAGGTGAGGGCTATCCCAGGGAGACAGCGGCTGACCCGAGGGGTCAGCTGGGGATTTTCCGACGAACCGGAGACTGTAGAGCATAGGGGGCCGGAGGAGCCAGGGAGGGGTGGCGGCTGGGCTGCGGTGGGGCCGGGGCGGCGTCCGAAGGCGGGAGTCCTCCGCTTCATCCACACCCCAAGCTACCCAAGGGGGATTCAGGTCTGAAAGACCAATTTGACTTTTCTATACTTACTGGTATGATTTCAGCTCAGAAGGACGTGTGCGCCCGGCAGTGCCAATCGCTACTGGCGCCGGGGTGCCATAGAAGGAGGTGTCAGAAGATGGTCGCGCATGCAAGCGTGACGGAAGCCAAGCGCTCATTCAGTGAGCTCTTGAACCGGGCTGCCTACGGGAAGGAACGTATCGTGGTCACCAGCCACGACAACCCCAAAGCAGCCGTCATAAGCATTGAGGATCTCCGTCGGTTGGAATGGTTGGAGGACATGGCGGCCGCTATCGAGGCAGCGGGAGAATTCGAGGCGGGCGAGACTCTAGACTGGAAGGAGATCCGCGACAACCTGTAAGCGAGGTCAATCGTGGACGACTCAGACTACGGCCTCAGGATCACTAACCGCGCAGCCAAAGAGCTGAAGAAGGATGTAGCCCGTCAGGACAAGGACCGAGTGAAGGAGGCCATTGACGCACTCGCGGGGGACCCGCGTCCTCCAGGGTGCGTCAAGGTCAAGCTGGTAGAGGACACATTTAGGATTCGTGTGGCGGCTTATCGCGTGATTTATCGCGTCTGGGACGACGAAAGGATCATCGTCGTAGCCCGGATCGCACGACGCGGCGAACATACCTATGACGATTTGTAGGAACGACTCCCGTCCAGCGTGACGGGAGTTTTCTTGCACAGCCCTGGGTAATTGATCTTCCGCTGCGATAGAGCCCGTCGGCCTCATGCGTTCGTCGCCCAGCGGGTTATTCCTCCTGACCCCTCTTCCTGAACACGTAGATCGCCCAGCCCACCGTCTCGCGGCCCCAGTGGAGGTACGTCTCCTTGTTGTGGCGCACCCGCTCCAGCAGGTCCTCCACGTCGGGGTCGTCCGGATGCTCGCTGGCCCACGTCTCGGCGGCGTACCACTGGAGCCCCTCGTACCGGTCCCAGTCGTCCTCGCTGCTCACCAGCGTGTAGACCAGCTCCAGGCCGAGCTCCTGCCCGGTGGTCGCGTTCTCGTGATGCGTCCCGTACGCGTCACGCTCTTCTCCGGTCGCCGCCAGGTACGCGGCCGGCGGTTCCTGTCGCCAGTACGGCTCTCCGGCGACGACCCAGCTTCCCGGGGCTGCCATGCCGATCAGGGCCTCCAGCGTCCCGCGGTGACCGCCGTAGATCCAGCTCGCTCCGACGCAGGCCACCAGGCTGAAGCGCTCCGACTGCTCGGGCTCGTAGTCCGCCCCGTCCATCTCCAGGAACGTCAGCGGGGCCTCGGGCACGCGCTGCTGGTGCTTCTCCCGGGCGTCCGCCACGCAGTAGGGCGAGAGATCCACGCCCACGCCGCCGACGCCGTACTGCTCCGCTAGGCGGACGATGAACTCCGCCTTGCCCATGGCGATGTCGAGCACGTGGTCGGCAGGGTCCAGTCGGAGCAGGGCGACCAGCTCCTCGAACTTGTCGACGCTCATGGGGTTGCAGAACACGTGCTCGCGATGTGTGATGTCGAAGTACTTCCAGCGATCCATCGTCAATCTCCTTTTCGAGCGGCGATACGGTGAAGGCCCACCCGATCGTCTCGACGCCGAATGGGGCGGGGCTCCTTGTAGTCGCGTAGGAGTATACCCGAGGTCCGGGTTGGGACAAGGGTCGACCGGGCGTTGAGTGAGGGGCGGGGGGGCGAGAGCGAGATTCCTTGGTTCGGCGGTGCTCACCACAGGCCACTACGCTCCGTTCCGGTCGGAATGACGGGGGCGGGGAAGTGGGGCGGATCTTTCGTCCCGAATAGCCCCCTCAGTGCTGTCAGCCGTTTTTCAGTGACTCAGTGGTTCGGACGTTGACTGCAGGGCGG
>CAZQXX010000285.1:0-3591 GCA_964597105.1 uncultured Anaerolineales bacterium | reverse complement strand
TCATACGCTGCATCTGGCGGAATTGACTGAGTAGCATGTTGACCTCTTGCACAGAGGTGCCACTGCCGCGGGCGATGCGCTTCTTACGACTTCCCTTGATGATGCGCGGATTCCGTCGTTCCTCCGGTGTCATCGAAAGGATCATTGCTTCAATGTGCTTGAACTGCTCGTCGGTTGCTTCAGCAGAAACCTGCTGCGTTACCCCCCGCATACCGGGGATCATATCCAGTAACTGAGTGAGCGGCCCCATCTGTTTGACTTGCTGCAGCTGATCCAGAAAATCCTCCAGATCGAAGCTGGCCTCGCGAATCTTACGCTCCATCTGCTTGGCCTGCTCCTCATCGAAGGCCTGCTCGGCACGCTCTATGAGCGTCAGCACGTCTCCCATGCCGAGGATACGCGACGCAAGTCGGTCTGGGTGGAAGACCTCCAGGGCATCTGTCTTCTCTCCCGTGCCGAGGAACTTGATGGGCACCCCGGTAACTGCTCGCATGCTGATCGCTGCACCACCTCTTGCGTCACCGTCGATCTTGGTGAGGATCAGCCCGGTGAGACCGATATGATCGTCGAAGCCCTCAGCGACGTTGACTGCTTCTTGGCCCGTCATGGCGTCGGCTACGAGGAGCGTCTCCACGGGGTTCGTGGCTTCCTTGACGGCCTCCAGTTCCGACATCATCTCGGCGTCGATCTGGAGTCGACCGGCCGTGTCCAGGATGACCACGTCGCGGCCCCGACGGCGCGCTTCGCGTACGCCGTGAGCGCAGATCTGCGGCGGGGAGCTCCGTCCCTCGCTGTAGACGGGTAGATCGAGCTGACGTCCAAGCACCTCCAGTTGTTTGCCAGCCGCTGGTCGGTACGTGTCACCGGCCACCATCATCGGCAAGCGCCCTTTCTGCCGAAGATGCTGGGCCAACTTGGCTACAGTGGTGGTCTTGCCCGATCCCTGCAGGCCAACCAGCATGATCACGTACGGCGCCGGGCCCTTGAGCTCAAGACGGCCAGGCTTGCCCAGGGTCTCAATCAACTCTTCGTTGACAATCTTGATTACCTGCTGAGCTGGGCTGAGGCTCTTGGTGACCTCGGTTCCAACAGCTCGCTCCCGGACCCGACCGGTGAAATCCTTCACCACTTTGTAGTCGACGTCCGCTTCGAGGAGGGCGAGCCGGATCTCGCGCAAGACATCGTCGACGTCACTCTCGCGCAGGACGCCGCGATTACCCAGGTCTCGAAAGACGGACTGTAGTCTATCCGTAAGGCTTTCAAACATTTTTACAGGTTATGTCACTGATTCACGAAAATGCGAGACGATTGTAACGGAAAAGGATGGATCCGTCAAGTTTTTTGGCGCCGGAGTGCAGCGCGGGCATCGACTGCCGCAGCTCCCTCCTCGAAGACTAACAGGGGATTGACGTCGATCTCTATGACTTCCGGGCAGGAGACCAGCAGGCGTGACATAGCAAGAAGCGCCTGGATGATGGCATCCAGATCAGCTGGTGGCGTACCTCGAGCTCCCCGGAGCAGGCGAACGCCTCGTACCTCGCTAAGCATCTGCTCGGCTTCCGCGGCGGAGAGAGGGGCAAGTCGGAGAGCCACGTCCTCCAGGGCTTCGACGTGGATCCCCCCAAGGCCGAACATCACGACAGGCCCAAAGCTGGGGTCTCTCTTACCGCCAATGATCACCTCCTGTCCGTCAGGCAGCATCCGCTGAACCATCAGACGCGGACCTGGAGAATCCGGGGCGTCCCTGCGAAGCGTTGCGCGGAGCTCCGCGAATGCGCTCTGAAGCTGCGCGGCGCTGCCGAGGCCCAGCCTGACGTACCCCGCATCCGATTTGTGGGATACCTCTGCGGACAGTCCCTTGAGTGCCACTGGATAGCCGATGGCACTGGCCGCGAACAGGGCGCTCTCTAGATCCTGCACCACAGCCCAGTCGGCGGTGGGAATCTCATAAGCAGCGCAAAGATCGAGGGCTGCGTCAGGTGTCAACACATCCGCGCTGGTCAGCAGCGTCTCGACCTTGCTGGGCCTCTCTCCCGAGGGTGTGGCTAAAGGGGCGAGACGGTGAGGGCGGGTGTGACGATCTCTGGAGGCGGCGAGTGCTCGCATTGCCGCCTCAATTTCCGTAAAGATGGGCAGAGAGGTGTGGGCTCTGAGCGTCCTTACCTCATCCCGCTGAGTGAAAGCGCAGAAGGCGAGAGGCTTCTCGATCTCGCGGCTCAATTCTCCCAGGCGGCGGGCCAACCGATGCGACGCCTCCGCCTCTGGACCGGCGCTGTAGGTGTGGACGAGCAGAAGCCCATCAGGGTTGCATACCTCCAAGCTCCTCTCCACCAGATGACTGTATAGGTCGAAGTCGAAGATGCTGCCAAGATCCAAGGGATTAGTTGGCGCAATGACGTCGGCCTTGAACAAGCGGCGTGCCTCATCCAGGAGATCATCCGGAACGGATGTCAGGCCAAAGCCGTGAGCCTCGGCCGCGTCGGCCGCTACCACCGCGTGTCCCCCCGAGCGAGAGATGATAAGTAGCTTGTTGCCTCTCACCGGCGCCAGGGAGTAGCCCTGTGCCAGGGCTACTCCCTCGTCGAAGGTAGCTGCTCTGGCGATTCTCGCTTGCCTCAGCGCGGCATCGACGACGCGATCGTCGTTTGCCAGTGCAGCTGTGTGTGAGAAGGCAATCTGAGCGCTGGTCGCGCTCCGGTTTGCCTTCTGAATGATGATAGGCTTAGGCGAAGATACGGCCAGCTCCAGCAGGCGACGCCCCTCCTCGATGCTCTCCAGATAGAGGCAGATAATCTCCGTCCCCGGGTCCTCGAGTAGATACGCAAGATAGTCGACCTCGTCCAGATCCGTCTTGTTCCCCATGCTGACGACTTTGTTGGCTCCCATGCCGGCCTCGCTGAGGAGGATCAGGTAGGTGATGGAGACCCCTCCGCTCTGAGCCAGCACCGACACAGGCCCGAGCTTGACGCCCTCCGGCCTGATTCGAGCGAAGGGTAGGCAGAGCCGGTTCTCCATGTTGACAACACTGATGCAGTTCGGGCCGACGAAGCGGATGCCCCAGCGGCGGGCGATAGCACCCACCTCTGCCTCCAAGTCGCGCCCGGCCTCAGAGAACTCGGAGAAGCCTCCTGACTCGATCACTGCCCGACGGATGCCCTTCCGACCGCAAGCTGCGAGAAGCCCGGGTACCGTCTCTGCAGGAGTGAGGATGACGGCCAGGTCTACGTCATCGGGCAGTGCCTCTATGGAGGTCAGGATGGAGATGTCACAGATCTCCCCGGCACGTAGACCCACTGCGTGGATGGCTCCTTCATAGCCGAAGGCTAGCAAGTTACGGATGATGCCAGCCGCCAGGTTGTCGGGACGCTCCGAGACGCCGATAACAGCCACGCTGTTGGGGTAGAAGATTCTGTCCACGTATGACCTCCGCTGTGCTCGATGCCGGGTCAAAGCATCTGTCCCGGTGAGGGTCGAACGATTTTAGCAGACCGCGGGCCGAACGCCAAATCGTGTTCGGCCCACGCCGAACGGTAAACCGTGTTCGGCCCACGCCGAACGGTAAACCGTGTTCGGCCCACGCCGAGCGCTGAA
>CAZQXX010000284.1:0-3629 GCA_964597105.1 uncultured Anaerolineales bacterium | reverse complement strand
ATCGTGGCTCAGAAAAGGCGTAGTGGGCAGCCTCGATTACCGCATTGACACACGAATCCGATCTCAACCTGGCCCCGTATGTCGGTGATTCATCTCGCGCCAGTGCCAGGCTGTCCGAATCTTGGTCGTTCGGTGAAGGCTCCATCTCCATTGTTTCGCCTCAGTCCAGGATCTTCCCCGGATTCATAATCCCGCTGGGATCGAGGGCGCGACGGATGGAGCGCATCACGTCGACGGCCACCGGTCCCACGGCTCGCTCCAGATAGGGCTTCTTAAGCGTCCCTACCCCGTGTTCGCCCGAAAGCGTGCCGCCCAGGTCGAGTGCCACGTCGAAAATCTCCCCCACCATCTGTTCTACCTTCTCCCACTGCTCCTCGTCCCGCTTGTCGAAGAGGATGTTGGGATGGAGGTTGCCGTCGCCGGCGTGGCCGAAGACGACGATGGGAAGTCCGTAGTCAGCGCTGATGGCCTTGATGCGCCGAATCGCCTCCGGGATGGCGCTGCGGGGGACGGTGATGTCCTCCCCCAGCTTGTTGGGCGCCCGCCGGGCCAGCGAAGGCGATACCGAGCGCCGTGCGCGCCATAGTTGCTCTCGCTCGTCCTCCGTCGTCGCTATGACGACCTCTCGAGCGCCGTTCTCCCGACAGATGGAGGCCGCGGTCTCAATCTCACGCAGCACGGCCTCGCCGTCCGACCCATCGGTCTCGATGATCAGCATCGCCTCTACATCGAGGGGCAGCCCGAGCTCCATCGCCTCCTCGATGCAAGTGATAGCCGTCTCGTCCATCAGCTCCAGCGTTGCCGGAACCACGCCGGCATCGAGAATTGCGTTGACCGTCCGGGACGCATCCTCCAGTATCGGGAACTCGGCCCGGGCAGTGCGGACGTGCTTCGGCTTCGTCGTCAGTCGCAGGAGAGCCTCCGTGATGATGCCCAGAGTCCCCTCCGAGCCTACGAAGAGGGAGGTCAAGTCGTAGCCCACGACATTCTTGATCGCTCTGCCGCCCGTCTGCAGCACGTTTCCGTCCGGCAGGACGACGGTGAGTCCCATCACGTAATCGCCGGTGACCCCATACTTGAGACACCGCGGGCCACCGGCATTGCAGGCGATGTTCCCTCCGATCGTCGACTGCTTGTTGCTCGACGGATCCGGAGGGTAGAAAAGGCCCTGCTTTCCAACCGCCTCCTCCAGATCGGCCGTGACTACGCCCGCCTCGACCCGTGCCACCCGATTCTCCCCGTCGATCTCCAGGATGCGGTTCATCCGCGTCAGAGAGACGACAACCCCGCCGCCGAAGGGGACGCTCGCTGCGGCGAGCCCCGATGCCATCCCGCGGGCAATCAGCGGTACGCCATGCTCAGCCGCGATGCGCACCGCGGCCACGACATCCTCCGTCGATTCGGGCAGGACGGCTGCGTCGGGTAGGTCCTGCTCGAACGTTCCGTCGTAAGAATAGGCGATTCGGTCTTCCAGAGAGGTGAGAACTTTCTCCTCGCCGATCGCCTCTCGAAGCTTTGAAACCACCTCGGTCATGTTGTTCAGATTCCTCATAAGTCCCTGTGGGGCCAGCCCACGTCGAACGTCATTCCGCTGCGTCCAGCACCAACTCGACGATATCCTTCGCCCGGACTCGGATGCGCTCGGAGCGAGCGGCGCTGAACAGCGTCCGTTCGCACTGCTGGCAGGCGGAGACCACCGTCTTGGCACCGGTCTCGGCTGCCTGGCGGATGCGCCGGGCAGCGACGGCCTCGCTCAGCTCAGGGTTGAAGCTCTCCAGGTTCCCCCCGCCCCCGCAGCAGTGGGAGCCCTCCCGATTCTCCGGCATCTCCACCAGCGTCACCCCGGGAATCTGGGCCAGGATGCGGCGTGGAGCCTCAAACACCCCGCTCTTGCGGCCCAGGTCGCAGGGGTCGTGGTAGGTGACGACTTGCTCGCGCAGGTCGTCTCGCAGTGGGAGTCCGCCTGCCTCGAGCAGATCGGCCAGAAACTCGGTGGCGTGGACCACGTTGAAGCCGAGATCCTCCTCCAGCGCCACCGGGTACGTGTGTTTCCAGAAGTGGCTGCACGACGGGCACGTGGTGACCAGCGTCTTCGCCCCCATCTGTCTCACCGCCTCCAGGTTGTGGCGCATGGTGGTGCGAGCTTCCTCCGGCTCACCGCTGATGGCCTGGGGGTAGCCGCAGCACCACTCCCGTTCCCCCAGCAGGCCGTAGTCGACGCTTGCCTTCTCCAGCACCTCGACGAAAGACTGGGCCACCGAGTAGCTGCGGGGGAACATGGCGCTCACGCATCCCACGAAGTAGACCACCTCTGCGCGGTCCTTGCCGATCCCGGTGGGGCGGCTGGGCAGGTTGTCCGTCCACATCAGCCGATTCTCATTCGACTCGCCGGAGATGTTGTGTCCCTCGGCGATCCGCTCGCTCAACGCGACGAGAGGCTCAGGTTTCAGACCCAGATCGCTCATCTCGCCTCGCGTCAACTCCAACAGACGGTCCACGGTCACGCCACTGGGGCAGGTGAACGTGCACGCGCCGCAGAGCAGACAGCCGAAGAAGGACGCCGCGGTCCTGTCGGTGGGCGCCTCGATGAGCCCCTCGCGCACGGCCCGGAGCAGGGCCACCCGCGCCCGGGGGGAGTCCGTCTCGTTCAACGTCAGCTGGTAGAGTGGGCAGTTCGATAAGCAGAGCCCGCAGCGGATACAGTGGAGGTATTCGTCGTCATCTACTTGCGTCGCATCTAATTGGGTGGGCTGATCAATTGGTTGGGGCATGAAGTCGCTCGTTTCTGGGGTCGTTGTGTCTGAGGCTGCCGTGACTGCAGTCGCCGTTACTGCAACCGCTCACGTGCGCCTCGCAATCCATTGTGTATCGTGCGTCTCCCATGATCGAAAGCCATTATAGCATGCAGGTGGGTATGTGGAAAGATACGGCCGTCCGGCGCTACCCGCATCGCGGCCGACCGGGGCTCTCGTGGTGTAGCATGGAACATCCTGCGGAAGCGCCCACCGTTAGCCACATCCCGCGTCACCAGCTGAGGATGACGCAGTCGGCTGGTTGGAACGTCGCCTCCAGGCATCCCTCAATGAGCGAAAATGTTTTCCCGCTCAACAGATCGGTCAGCGCTTCCCCCTTCGTCGGCAGCTGGACGTGGAAATCCTGAGCTTCTTCCCAGTTCAGATTACACAGGATGCCGATACTGCGCCCGTCCTGGCGCCTTACGACGGCCCAGACGTCGGGGCTGCTCGATGGGATGAGCTCGAAGGTCGCGGGGTCGGCGTCCGTGATCACCTCGGCATGCCGAGCGCGCACCTCGAGCACGCGCTCGATCCAGTCGACCAGATTCGGCTCGTTCTCCCATCCGTAGGCAGCTTCGCTGAAGAGAGGGAGCTCATCCGCGGGGTAGCGGGACAGCTCCTCCGGCTTGAAGTCGAGCCCGGTGTTGACGGGCAGCGTCTCGGCGAGCTCATAACCGGCGTGGCAGAAGGGCGCCGCCGGAAGCAGGCATCCCAGCGCCCAGACGAGCCTCACGTGCGGGAGCCCGCCGGCGCGGGCGGCCGCGCGAGGGGTGTTGTGACTCTCCGGCGCGGCGAAGAACGGGATCGGATAGCCCCACTCGGCACACGGCCGCA
>CAZQXX010000283.1:0-3641 GCA_964597105.1 uncultured Anaerolineales bacterium | reverse complement strand
CCATCTCGCGTCCCGAGTATTCGTGCTCACTCTCGTGATCGCGTGCTCGCTCTGCGGCCTGTCGCAATATCTCATCGAACGCCGGACTGAGCTCCAGAGCAAAGCGATCATAGAGCTCTGTAACAGTCTGTCTGGCATTATTGACCAGGTCGTTGAAGTTCACGACGATGTACTGATGGTCTGGAGCCTGCTCCAGGCGTTCCAGAGGATACGTATACCAGTGTTCGGCCATGTCCAGGATATAGTCACGGCTTGCATACTCCTCGATGGGATTGCCCAGAAGCTGCCACTCTTCCTCCTTAAGGCTGATGTAGGAGGGGATCATATCGAGTGGGTTCCGTGCCAGGTAGATGATCCTGGCATCAGGAAACCAGTCATACAGGGTGTCAACCATCGGTGAGAAATGGGGATTCTTGGCCAGGTAGTGTTTGTCTCGATCTCGGTGTGCGTACAGGTGGCGCTGCACGCAGCCCTTGTAGAAGGACATGATCCGGTCCTTCTCCTCTTCCGGCATCTTGCTGTCGAAATAGGTGTACGGCTCTGCCTCGCCCACCATGGCCGCGTAGAGCCATATCTTCAGGCTGGAGAAGATGTGCACGAGAAGATACTCGTCTTCCTCCGGGGCTCGCAGGGCGATCCTGTGTACGACATTGTCCTCCTGCCAGCTCTCCTCCAGCATACCCAATACCTTGTGCAATGGGCTGCCCAGACGACGATCCAACCAGGACAGAGCCCAGAAGATCTTCCGCATAGTGATTGAAGGGGCCAGGAGCATCTCCCAGGTGCGCATTGAGTTGAAGGTCTCCTCGTCCCTGGCCAGAAGGCGCTGGAGGAAGGTTGTCCCGCTCCGTGGATTGCCTACGATGTAGACTGGCTCCTTGACCTCTACCTCGCGATAGCCGGGAAAGAGTATCTCATCCATCAGTAGACCCAGCCAGATTACCAGCTCGACCGCGAAGTAGGTAGGATAGCTGATAAGCAGCAGACCAACTCGCTTGGGCGTCAGCCGGTAATTGGTGCCCTTGCTCTTGAACAGCGAGTTATATGTGAACCTCAATACCCCTCGGACATTGAAAGTCACCTCTTCGTTCGTCCTCCTTAATTGTCAGCGGCCCTGGCCTCAGTCCCTGACTACTCAACCTGGGCAGAGCCACCCGGAAATCGTTCAGAGCACGTCGCCCTGGGCCAGAATAGCCTTGAGGGTTTGAACGTCCCGATCCGCCAGCGGCTGGAGTGGGGAGCGGACCGGTCCGCCGTAATAGCCCAGCATGTCCAGCGCAGCCTTTAGCCCCGGGATTCCAAACTGCGAGGTGACTGCCCTGTTGACCGGGACGAGCCTCCGTTGCACGATCGCTGCTTCTTCTGTCCTTCCGGCCTTGAAGAGGTTGTACAGATCGATCAACGGTTGGGGCGCGATGTTCGCCAGGGCCATCACGCTGCCGACGGCGCCTATGGTCAGCGCCGGCAAGAAGAAGCTGGCAGATCCAGCCAGTACTTGAAAGCCAGAGTCGGCCGAGCCCACAATCTCGGCCAGCTTCCCTGTGTTTCCCCCGCTGTCCTTGATCCCCACGATATTGGGGTGTTGGGCGATGGTCGTTACTGTCTGGGCGTCTATATCCACGCCGGTGAATCGCGGCATGTTGTAGAGCACCACGGGGGCCGGCGACGCATCAGCGACCGCGTGGAAGTGACGGGTCAATGCGTTCGCCGTCATCTGACCACCGTAGTAGTGGGGGGTCAGGACGAGCACCGCGTCTGCACCAGCTTCCGCGGCCTGGCGGCTCAGCACAATTGTCTGGCTGGTCGATTCGCATCCCGTACCCGCGATCATCAGCTTATCTGAGGGAATTGCCTGGCGGGCTGTCTCCCAGATACGTACCTTCTCCTGGTCGGTGAGATACACCATCTCGCCGTTCGATCCCAGAACCACGTACCCGGCGAAGTCGCATTGATTCCAGAGCTCAATGTTCTCAACGAGTGCTTGGTAAGCGACATTGCCTTCCGTCCCAAACGGCGTTGGAATCGGCGGGAACACGCCGGTCAGCGATACGGGGGCCTCGCTCATCCGCTCCGATACATTCCTCATGCCTGTTCAAGTACCTCCTGCGCCGCTGCCAAGCCCGCACCGGGGTCGAGCTGGTATCCGACCTTGGCCAGACCTTGCTCCAGAGCCCCAATTGTCGCGCGTACGTCCGACCCGTTGACGAACCCCATATGACCGATGCGGAAATACCGTTTCTTGATTTCTGGATGGAGTCCTCCGGCCAAGATGACTCCTGCCTCCTTGACGTGCGCTAGAACTGAACCATCGACGCCCTCTGGAAAACAGGGCGCGGTCAACGTGTTGGCTCCCTTGCTATCACTCACGGGGACCTGTCCCATTCCTAGAGCTCCGACCCCAGCCTTGATTGCTCTGCTGATCCGTCGATGGCGTTCGAAACGGCTGTCCAGACCTTCGTCCAGGATCTGGCCTAGACTGACGTTGAGTGCCCAGATCAGGTTGACGGGTGGCGTGCCGAAGTAGCCCGGTTCGCGCGCTTCGTATGACTCCATAATAGGCAGCCATCTCGTCCAATCTCCGTAGTAGCTGACCACGGGGGCCTTGCGCTTATGGAACGCCTCCATCGCGCGCGGACCTGCCATCACCAGAGCGAGCCCGGGGGGTACGCCAATCGCCTTCTGCGAGGCAGTCAAGACGACGTCAACACCCCACTCCTCTTGACGCAGTTCCTCACCAGCTACCGAGCAGACCCCGTCGACCACCACCAGCGCACCGTGTTCCTGGCCAAGTGCGGCCAACGCCTCTACGTCCGTCACCACACCCGTCGAGGTGTCGACGTGAGTGATCGTCATCAGCTGGTGGTTCCCTTTGTCAAGCTCGATCTCAATATCATCCATCGGGGGCGTGTCACCGAGAGCAGGGGCGCGAACGTGGGTCACCTCGGCGCCGTAGCGCTCCAGGATCTCTCCAAAGCGGTCTCCGAAGACGCCGGTGTTGACGACCAAGGCCTTACTGCCAGGTTCGATCAGATTGGCGGCGACCATGTCCATGGCCAGCGTACCGGAACCGGCGACGACGAACGGCCGTCCGTTCGGAGCGAGGAAGACCTCTCGCAGCCGCTCCAGTGCTGTGCCGAAGGTCTCAATGAAGTTGGGTGCCACGTGGCTTGTCGTTGGCATCCCCATCGCCCGAAGCACCTCCGGGGTGAACTCGATGGGACCGGGGATCATCAGCAGTTTCCTGTCCTTCATCCTATAGCTCCTTCTGTCTCCTCAACTCTCGATCTGGTGTGGGCCGTCGGCTGTTTCCCAGTTTCTAACTGCACCTGCTGTCGGGCGAGGCGGTCCTTAATCCCGCATAGTGTATCTCATTGCAGGCAAATGTTCAAGCTGCGTGCTCTCGCGGGTGACACCTGGGCGCGGCAGAGACTCTTCGCTTCATGGCATCCCCTGATCGGAGGCCAACCTTCATCGAAGCCAGCAGCCTGAGGTACCGGTGCATGCATTACGTATCACCTGGAGGGCCATTGGAGCGCAGCCTGGCCTGGTTAAGAGACAAGCCAGTTGTCACATCCCCCTCTCGTCGTGGGAGGTTGTAGCTGCTTGACAGATAGCGTATATTATAGTATATTAGCGTTCAA
>CAZQXX010000282.1:0-3658 GCA_964597105.1 uncultured Anaerolineales bacterium | reverse complement strand
CCACAGGGCGCCTTCGGTGGGTCATTAGGACTTATTATCATCTGAGTTGACAGGGTGGGAGGGCAAGGGCGAGGGCTCTATCGTTCTCGTCCTCCAGGTGACCGGCACTTAGGCGGATCCACCCAAGTGGAAGATGACTGCGGCCACCCTCTTTCCCCCGTCTTGAGAGCACGACGTGCAAGTGCCGGTCACCTTCGCGTGATCGAGAATGATGAGACCGGGGACGTGATTTGCCGCAGGGGTTCGGTTCGGAACGCGGCTCAGAGAGGATGCCTGTTTTCGATTGTCAAAAACAGATCCTCGCAGCGTGAGGGCCTCCGGCGTGTTGCGCAAGGCCAGGCGGAATGCACCAGACGGCAGGTGCAATGCACCATCGGCGGGGCTTGAAGCAGGGCGCTACTCCACGATGTTCCGTAGCGCACTACGAGCGAGACAGGCACCCGTCGCGAGGTCGTCGGAACCGCCCGGGCCAGCCCAGGTCGCAGCCTGCCGTCCTCAGTGGCCTCAGCCGTCCTCAGTGAGTCAGTGGTTCAGATTTCGCGAGGCTGCACCAGGCGGAATGCACCGCCCCCGGGCCTCCGCGCCGGTCCGACGCGCGAGACCGATCAGAACTCCTCATGCTGGAAGCGCCAGATCGCCACCGTGGAGAAGACCAGGATGGAGAGGAGCGTGGCGTAGAGCGGGATCAGTGAGGGGAGCGGCTGCTGCGCCATGATGGAGCCGGCAATGGCCCCGCCCAGCCCCTCCGAACCCGGCGGCGGCAGCACCAGGGTCCACGGCAGGACGTACCGGAGCGCGGGGAGCATGCCGAGGAGGTACTGCTGGCCGAAGGCGAGGGCCAGCGGCACGGCGATGACGACCGCCCGGTTGTTCGCCAGCACGCCCAGCATCACCGTGAGCGTGAGGAAGTAGAGCAGGTTGACCGCCAGCACGCCTATGCCGAGTATGTAGGGAAGAGGCTCGGGTGCCGCCCCCGCCAGGGAGAACTGGACGAAGGCAACCGCGCCCGGGAGGACGTTCATCGTGAGCACCACGCCCACCGCATTGGGAATCAGCTTGGAGAGGATGAACGCGGTGCGGGAGACCGGTTTGGAGAGCACCCAGGCCGCGGTGCCGGAGAGCTTCTCACCCACCACAGCGTCCTGCATGAGGATCGTCACCGCGATGGGCGGAAAGAGCCCCCCGAACACCGCGAAGAACGCCGGGGCCTCCTGAGGATCGAACACCTCGGCGCCCCAGAGCAATCCGGCCAGGACGACGTTGATGATGCCGGTCCAGATCAGCGTCTGCACCCACCACAGGTTGGTGGACCACCAGGCGGCGAATCCGGCGCTCATCAGGTTGCCGAGCCCTCGCCGCCACCCACTCTCCCGCCGCAGCTCGAATGCGCTATTGCCCGACATGGCTTCCTCCTTCCACGATGCTGGTGAAGACGTCCTCGAGCTCGTAAGCCCGGCGCCGAAACTCCTCCACGACCAGCGCCTGGTCGGCCAGGAGCAGCCGCAGAAGCCGTCGCTCGGCGACCTCCGGGTCGGAGACGGTGACGAACCACCCGTCGGTTCCGTCCAGCGGCCGGTGCTGGATCTCCGTCACCCAGGGCTCGGCCGCGACGCGCGCGCGGGCGCTCTCGAGATCGCCCCGCAGATGGACGACGTAGACCACGCCGTCGCCGCCGGACAGAAGCGCCTCGATGGGGCCGTGGGCGACCAGCTCGCCGTGGTTGAGAATGGCGACGGTGTCGCTCACCTTCTGCACGTCGTCCAGGATGTGGGTCGAATAGAAGATGGTGGTGTACTTCTGCAGCCGCTCCATCACCTGGAGGACGTCGCGGCGCCCTAAGGGATCGAGCGAGGCCGCCGGCTCATCCAGGATCAACAGGTCGGGATAGCTGACCTGGGCCTGCGCGATGCCCACCCGCTGCCGCTCGCCGCCCGAGAGGCCCTTGATGGGGCGGTCCGCCTTGTCGGTGAGCCCCACCAGCTCCAGCATCTCCCCCACCCGTTCCTCGATGGCGGACTCCGGCCCTTTGAAGAAGAATTTGGCGGTGAAGGCGACCATCTCCCGCGCCGTCATGTGCTCGTAGAAACGGGGATCCTGGGGGAGGTAGCCCACGCGGGCGCGGATCTCCACGCTCTCCTCGACGATGCCCTTCCCGAAGATCGACCCGCCCCCGGCCGTGGGCTTAATCAGACCCAGGAGCAGCTTCATCGTCGTCGTCTTCCCCGCGCCGTTCGGCCCCAGGAAGCCGAAGATGGAGTTCTCGCGTACCTGGAGGTCCAACCCGTTGAGGGCCTGAACGGTGTCGTAGTGCTTGCTCAGGCCGTGCGTCTGAATCACTGCTTCCTTCGGCATCTCTCCTCCTCCGATGTGAGCGTCGATGGCGCGCGCCGATTCCTCCGTCTCGCGCAACGCAGGAAGACTATAGCAGAGAGTCGGCCCGACGGCAACTTGCGCGGTCTCGAAGCAGGACACCTCCGCGCCGAATCGCTGATCCTTCACAGGATTATCTCAGCCGGGATGGCAAGGGCGACAAGCCGAGGGTTCTATCGTTTTTCAAGCCGAACCTTGCGAAGGCTGCCGCTTGACCTCAGTGCCGGAGGCCCTCACGCTGGAGAAACGCGCTCTGAGCCGAAGGTGCCTGCTGAGCCTTCGCAAGGTCCAGGCACCGCAGATCGCGCCCGACCGCAGCCTGCCATTTCAGCCCAACGATGTAGGTCGGGTTTCCATACCCGACAGCTCGTCCCGGGCGGCTCGTCCGCCGCGGTGGGTGGTCCGCCCTGGCGGACCGCGCGCCGTCACCCACGCAGGGGTCGGCGGGCCTGCCGGGAGCGGCGGCACGTCGGGACAGACCTGTCCCGAGAACAGGCGCGGCACGTGCTGCAGGCGATGGCTGAAACCGGCGACCAGGAGTCCGCGGTGTTCGCCTGGCGGCGCCCTCGGGGCGGTCGGAGGGGGCCCGGGTGCGGGTGGGCCGGGCGGTGGCTTGGGGAGCGCTCCGACCCGTGGGTCCGCAGGCTGCCCGGGGCAGGATGAGGCACCCGGCGCGGCGCAGGACGAGGCCCTCTGCGCGGCGCAGGATGAGGCAACCTGCGCTTGGGGCGGATCTGCGTCCCGGGCCTCAGCGCCTGCGGCATCGCCGCCGGCCAGCGCCGCACGCCTGGCAGCGGTGTCGGCCTGGGGCTCGGCCCCGTCGTCGGCCTCGGCGTAAGCGGCATAATTAGCGTATGCGGCATAAGCTGCATAATCCTCCTGCCGGAACTCCAGGCGGGTGTCCGGATCCGCCCAGGCCAGGTACTCCCGGCGGAACTCGACGCTCTGCGGGTCATTCCGCCCCCGGGCCTGGCCTTGGGCGTGATCGCCCAGGGCGTAGTCGCCCCGGGCCCCCTTGCACCACGCGCCGTCGTCGAGGCGGTGGGAGTACCAGCGATCCCCGTCCTTCTCCCGCAGCCGCATGGGGACGCCGTGCAGGGAACACATGACCTCGGAGGGGACGTCGGGCGTCACGCCGGGCGTGCCGTCGGGCGTCACGCCTAGACGGTCCGCCGAGCGGTCGGCCGACGACGTTGCCGGAGGCGTCAGCCGGCCAGATGAGGACTCCTGGAAGCCAGCCGCCAGACTCTCTGCCCCCTGCTCTCTGCTGTCTTCTCTGGTAGTCTCT
>CAZQXX010000281.1:0-3661 GCA_964597105.1 uncultured Anaerolineales bacterium | reverse complement strand
TTCGCGCTAGCCCTCACCATATTGGCCAACCGCCTGTTGCGACGTGTCCTGAGATCACGGTTCAAGGATACTCCTCACGCGCACACGATGTACATGCTGGTCCGCAACGCCGTCTTCTTGGTCGGGGCCAGCGTCATCCTGCTCATCTGGCTCGGCTTTGGGAGCAATTTCACGGTCTCGATGGGCATCTTGGGCGCGGGCATCGCCTTTGCCTCTCAAGAGACGATAGGGTCCTTCGCTGGCTACCTGAACATCGTCACCAGCGGCCTCTATCGCATCGGCGATCGTGTTCGCGTTGGATCGGTTACGGGAGACGTACTCGACATAAGTATGCTCCGTACCACGGTAATGGAGATTGGCGAATGGGTTGGCGCCGAGCAGTACACCGGGCGCATTGTGACCATCGCTAACCGGGCCATCTTCTCGGATCCGGTGTTTAACTACACGCAGCAGTGGCCATACCTCTGGGATGAGATCAAGGTGCCTGTCACATACGATAGCGATTGGCGGCGGGCACGAGAGATCATGCTGGATCACGCCGAGGAATACAGCGCCCACCTGCAGGAGCAGGCTGAGATCGCTCTCCAGGAATTAGGCAGGCGCTATCCACTGTTCCGAGAGACCGTGGCCCCACAGCTATATATCGTGATGACAGACAACTGGATCGAGATGACCGTGCGCTACGTAGTGGACGCACGGGAGCGTCGCAAGGTAACGGGAGAACTGCACCACGAGTTACTTCAACACTTCGAGGCGGAACCGGATATCCGCATCGCCTCCGCCACATTCGAGGTCGTAGGCCTCCCTCCACTCACAGGAGATTTTAGGACAGGGCAACTTGAATAGAAGATTACAGAGGACGCTTAGCAACCTGCTCTCGCTGATTCTGATCGCCTGGCTGACAGCGGGAGTCATCATGGGTATCGGAGCGATCCGGTACAGGTTGCGCAATCCCCCATGGAAGATCACCCGGGTCCCGCCAGACGAGGTGATCTGTTTCACGCTCTACACCCTCCATGAGGATGTCTTGAAACTGACAGCCCAGCTATATGAGCTTCCCCCTGAAGCGACCCGGATGGTCCGTCTGGAGATCAAGCGGGACGACGAATGGATCGAAGTGGATCGAGTCGACGTATGGGAACCTGGGTGGGTAGCCCGGTTCCGCTTGGAGAACTGGGATTCCTCTCGCGACCACGAATACCGCGTAGTCCACGGCGACAGCGCGTTCTATACCGGTCTCATACGCAGAGATCCGGTGGACAAGGAAGAAATCGTGGTCGCCGCCTTCACCGGGAACTCCAATGCCGATCGCGGCCCCCGTCCAGACATCATCGAGAATATCGAGCGCCAGGATCCGGACCTGCTCTTCTTCTCCGGGGACCAAGTGTACGACCATGAAGACCACTTCGCATCCTGGCTCCTCTTCGGCCGCCAGTTTGGTGAGATCACTCGCAACAGACCCACCGTCGTCATCCCAGATGATCACGACGTCGGCGTGAGAAACCTCTGGGGAGCTGGCGGCAGCATCGGACCAGGCGGCTACAGAGATCCCGACTATGTGCGAATGGTTGAGAGGGCCCAGACCAGTCACCTCCCTGATCCGTATGACCCGACCCCGATCGAGCGCGGCATCGGCGTCTATTACACCTCTCTGACGTGGGGCAGGGTTGGCTTCGCCATTCTGGAGGATCGCAAGTTCAAGTCGCAGTTGGACGTCCTGGAGCGCGACAGATTGGAGCAAAAGGGCGTCGTCTTCATTCGGCCCGATCACATCGCCGAGTTACCCGACCCCAGTCTGATTGACGTGCCAACCGCAGAGCTACTCGGAGACCGCCAGCTCAGGTTCCTTCGGAACTGGACGGCTGATTGGTCCGATCAGGACATGAAGGCCGTGCTGTCCCAGGCACCTTTCGCGGCGGTGGCCCACGTCCACGGGCCAACCAGGGAGCGCCTCGAAGCAGATCTGGACTCCAACGGGTGGCCGCCGACCGCACGTGACCGCGCACTGATGGAGATGCGCAAGGGGTTCGCGCTCCACATCAACGGTGACCAGCACCTGGGGACGGTCCTTCATCACGGCGTCGACGACTGGAGCGACTCTAGCTTCTCGTTCTCAGTGCCGTCCATCGTCAACTTCTACAGACGGTGGTGGCTCCCATTGGAGCCCGAGCGGGATGCACCGGAAGGAGCGCTGAAGCATACCGGCCGGTATCTGGACGGTTTCGGCAACAGGATCACGATGATCGCTTATGCAAATCCGGATCCAAGCCGGCGTAGATATGATCGGTGGCGCGCTCAGGCCGCGGGATACGGTCTCATCGGCTTCAACAAGAGAACACGGGAGATGACGCTTGAATGCTGGCCCCGTGGGTGCGACGTCACCAGCCCGGAATGCGAGCAATACCCCGGTTGGCCGGTCACGATCAGCCAGGAGGAGAACTACGGACGACAGCCTGCCGCGTATCTGCCCACTCTGGAATTCCTTGGCCGGGAGGATCCAGTCGTCCAGGTGATTAGGGAAGACACCAACGAGGTTGTTTACACCCTCCGCGTCAACGGGACTTCGTATGAGCCCCGCGTATTCGAACAAGGGCTCTATACCGTCCGGGTGGGAGAGGAGGATGCCTTCGAAGTCTTTGAGGGGATCCAACCCTTGGAGCCGGGGGAATCAGCGACGATCGAGGTGAGCCTTGATTAGGCCCTTCACTCCGGGTCCTCGGCTTGATCGAGGCACTGACCACGAGATGGAGGCGATGTGAACCAAGAACGCCGTACCAGGCGCCAAGGCATTGTCTGGCTAACCACGCTACTTCTCTTCGTGGTTCTGCTGGTGATCGCTAATGAGATGACGGATGGAGAGCGGTTCTATGGCGTCGCTCCGATCGTGGTCACTGCCCTAGCCGTGATCGCTCTTGTCCAGGTCTACCGAGTCACCGCGGACGATAAGGCCTGGGGGATCGGCACCCGCCGCATTGCCATGCTGAGTGTGGGCACAGCCATGTACGCCCTGCTGGCGTACGTCTTCAACGGAGCGATCGAAGTCTCCGTCGGCCCGGTTGCCCTGCAACCCCAGATCTGCATCCCCGTCCTGTTTGGCTACGCTTTCGGCCCGGTCGTCGGCTTCTTCACAGGAGCTGTGGGCAGCCTGCTCGGCGACTTTGTCGCCGGGTTTGGCGTGTTCCCTGCGTGGCACATCGGAGCCGGATTGACGGGGCTCATGCCCGGCCTCTTGACAGACCCAGCTACCAGAAGGCGCAACCTCTCGTCGGTCTCTAACGTGGTGGTGGTCACGATCGCTATCGTTGCAGGCATCATCTTCGTCCACCCTCGAGCTCCCGAGCCATGGACGGGAGAGATTCTGAACTACTCATTCTGGGGATGGGCTCTCGTCATCGGCGGCTTGGTGATGCTGGCTTACAGCGCTCTGCTACGAGAGGTGAGCGTCGTCCTGGCTGGCGTGAGTCTGCGTGGCGCTTTGGGGATCCTCGTGGGCAACGCGTTCGCCGCGCTCGCCCATCTATGGATCAATGAGTACAGCCTCGCCACGGCCATCATAGGCGAGTTTGCCCCCTCCGCTGGCACGGACCTCCTCAACTTGGTCGTCTTCACCCCCCTGGTGCTGGCCGCATATCGAGGGGTCCGCAGATACACCCGTGCCTAG
>CAZQXX010000280.1:0-3686 GCA_964597105.1 uncultured Anaerolineales bacterium | reverse complement strand
GGGCCGGAGCCCGACGGGGAGCCTCGCCGCCAGTCTCGTCTCCATTCATGGTATCACGTAACACGGGCGTCCACGGATGGGCTCCGTTGGAGACGAGGTTGGGCTTAGTTGGAGACGGTTGGAACTTCGTTAGAATACGCCAGTGCCTCACCGCATCTCGATGATCTCATAGATCGTCCCTGATTCGAAATCGATCACGTAAAGATTCCCGGCCTGATCTTCGCCGAATGAGGTAATCCGGAGGTCACTATCCGCGAGGAGACTGGTCTGCCAGACCCCCTCCTCTCGAACGAAGCCCCAGATCCGTCCGCTGCAGAAATCACCGTACACGTAGATCCTCTGCAGATTGGGATTCCCAGACCCTCGGTACACGAATCCTCCCGTGACAGAGCAGTTGCCATCCGAGTGATCATACTCCGTTACAGGCAGGACCAAGCCAGACTGATCGCAAGGAGGGTCGGGGTAGCAGTGGGTGCCCTCCATGATGTTCCACCCGTAGTTCTCCCCGCCGTTGCTCTGGGCGCGCTGGTGATCAATCTCCTCCCAGTCCCGCTGGCCCACGTCACCCATATAGAGATCGCCTGTCGTGCGATCGAAGGAGAAGCGCCAGGGGTTACGCAGACCCAACGCCCATATCTCATCCCGGTATCCAGCCGTCTGGGTATACGGGTTGCTGGGAGGAATCCTGTATGCCAGCCCGCCGCTCCTGGCAATCATAGGCAGATAGACGGCGGTGGTCGGCGTGAACGGCTGACTGGATACAGGATCGAGCTCCACGTCGATACGCAGAATCTTGCCCAATAGAGATGCTGGATCCTGCGCGGCCCCTTCAGGGTCGCCTGCGCCACCACCGTCTCCCATGCCTATGTACAGATATCCATCCGGCCCAAAGGCCAGCTGGCCGCCATTGTGATTCGCGTAGGGCTGCGTCTGCGTGAAGACCACTTCTTCGGTATCTGGATCGGCGATATCCGGATCATCCGTGACGTGATAGCGAGCGACTACCGTGTCCCCATCCAGGTCTGTGTAGTTCACGTAGAAGTAGCCCTTGCTTATGTATCCGGGCGGGAAAGCTACGCTCAGCAGACCCTGCTCGCCTGCATCGTCTGCAACCCGATCCACGATCGACAGAAACGGTGTGGATAGGAGATCTCCGTCCCTGATCACCCGGATCCTCCCTGGTTTCTCGACGACGAATAGGCGCCCGCTTCCGTCCCCCGCGTGGGTAAGGTGGACAGGCTGCGTCAGTCCTGTGATTGGATTGGTCCAGGTGATAGCCGGCCACGTGGCAGCTTGACTGCTGCGCACCTCTGCCCATGTGCGGAACCCGGAGCCAGTCCACAAGAACGCCAGGCTCAGTACCGTCGCCGCAAGCACCAGGGCCGTGCCGGAGTATATCAGTCTCAGCCGGAGTCTTCTCATAGGTCCCTCCTCCCGGCCTGTAAGGCGCGAGCCGCTGGCCCCTCGCTGACCGATCACGACGCCTCATCCGGGCACAAGCAGCAGCTTTCCCCGGGTCTTCCTGCCTTCGATGTAGCGGTGCGCGTCCGCAGCCCGGGCCAACGGAAACGTTCGGTCGATCCGCACGGCCAGCTGACCGCTCTCGATCCACTCGAACAGATCGGCGGCCCGTCCCTCCAGCTCCTCCCGATTCGCGACGTAGTGACCGAGGCTCGGCCGGGTCAGATAGAGTGACCCCTTCTGATTGAGCACCTGGGGGTCGATCGGTTCCACGGGGCCGCTCGCCTGTCCAAACAGGACCATCATACCGCGCTGCCCCAAGCAGTTGAGGCTCTTCCGGAAGGTCGTCTTCCCCACACCATCGTAGACGACGTCGACACCCTGACCTGCGGTGATCCGGTCAACCTCTTTCTCAAAATCGGTCTCAGTGTAGAGAATCATCTCGTCTGCACCCAGCTCTCCGGCTGCCCGCGCCTTCTCCTCGGTCGACGTCGTGCCAATCACGTGGGCGCCCCGCAGCTTGGCCATCTGCACCAGCAGGGAGCCGACGCCACCGGCTGCGGCGTGGATCAGGACCACCTCGTGCTCCCGGAGGGGATAGGTGCTATGACTCAGGTAGTGAGCCGTCATCCCCTGCAACATCACGGCCGCCGCTTCACGGAAGTCGACCGCGTCCGGCACCAGAACGGCCTTATCAGCCGGAACGGTCGCATATTCGGCGTAGGATCCCAGCCCCATGGCATACGCCACACGATCGCCTCGCTCGAAGCGGGACACGTCCATACCGACGGCCGCCACCTCGCCGGCCGCTTCCATTCCAGGCGTCAGCGGAAGCGCTACCGGGTATCGGCCGGTCCGGTGGTAGACGTCGATGAAGTTGACGCCGGCTGCATGGACCTTGACCAAGATCTCGTCGGGCCCCGGCGCAGGCTGAGGCTTCTGTTTGACCTGCAGGACATCTGGAGACCCGAATTCTGCCACACGAATCGCCTTCATCTGTATCCTCTCCCCCCTTGAAGTCCTTGAAGTCCCCACCCCCTGGGGGACATTCATCATACCAGCTCTCGGTAGAGCTGCCCCGCCGGATCGGGCTGCCAGGACTGGAGCACCTTCATGTAATTGGCCCGCTCGAAGGCCGCGGGGTCCGCCACGTTTTTCTGGCTCATGCTCCCCTGCATCTGCACCACCGACTCGTACCCGTGTTCGTCCATCCACTCAACGACGTCGTCTATTATGACCTGAATACGCCCGACGCCGTTCTGCAGCAACTCCGAGGCCATCATCGTCACCTGAGCCCCCGCCATGATCGCCTTCAGGACGTCGACGTGCGTGTGAATCCCGGTAGTGACCGCCAGATCGGCTGCCACCCGCCCGTACAGAATGGCTACCCAGCGCAAAGGCAGGCGTAGCTCGTCGGACGTACTGAGGGTGAGCGACGGCACGACGTCCAGAGCACCCAGATCGAGATCCGGCTGGTAGAAGCGGTTGAACAGCACCAGGCCGTCCGCGCCGGCCTTCACCAGACGCTGCGCCAGATGGGGCAGCGAACTGAAATAGGGACTCAATTTGACCGCCAGCGGTATCGAGATAGTCTCCTCGACAGCGCTCATAACGTCCACGACCAGCTGCTCCATGTCGGCGGCGCTCATCTCGGGATCAGTGGGGATATAGTAGACGTTCAACTCCAGGGCGTCCGCGCCGGCCTCCTCAATCTCCTCTGCATAGCTGATCCAACCCCCCGTCGAGATACCATTGAGGCTCCCAATGATGGGAATGTCGACGGCCTCCTTGGCCCTTCGCACATTGTCCAGGTACTCCTCCGGGCCGACGCGGTAGTCCTTCTGCTCCGGGTACCAGCTCAAAGCCTCGGCGAAGGCATCGGTGAAGTAGCTTAAGTAGTGATCGAGTTGCTCGCTTTCGAAGGTGATCTGTTCCTCAAACAGGGAGTGCATCACCAGGGCTGCAGCGCCGTTATCCTCCAGCCGACGGATGGTGTCTATACTCCGCGAGAGCGGAGAGGCTGACGGCACGATCGGGTGCTTCAACTCCATGCCCAGGTAGGTCGTCCTCGTGTCCATAGTTACGTGCTCCTTCTTCTGGCAAGGGGGCTCTCAATCACGGGTCACGCGACGCGCCATCCCCAGCCTGCGCGTCCAGTCGAGCAGTGCTTCCATCAGCTGACGTACGAAGCGCCGCGTCACTTCGTGAGTGAGCCGTCCGTGTTC
>CAZQXX010000279.1:0-3708 GCA_964597105.1 uncultured Anaerolineales bacterium | reverse complement strand
GGCGTCTCCTCCAGGTACTCAGCCCACACGCGGACGATGAAGATCACCGTCCGCCGGGGGAGCGCTTGCCCTGAGCGACGTCGAGGGGATTCCCTCACGCTACCTCCTGGTAGGACGAAAAAACGCTGCTGTCGATGACAGCAGCATATCATACGACCCTTACTGTTCGCTTATTGGTGAGATGGACTCAAACGAGGGGATAGGACACGACAGACCGAGGACGCGGCAAGCCCCGCGGCCTCACCAGTCCAGGGGGGTCAGGTCGAGGACAGCACCGCAGCGATCGAACGCCTCACGAGCCGCACCGAGCAGGTCGCAGGCGCGCGGGTCCCCCTGAGCCCTCAGCCAACGGCCCCAGACGGACCGCGTCCGCGCGGATTCGAGGGCATCCCCCAGGGCCTCCAACGACTCCAGGCTGCGGGCGAAGGCCCCCTCCGCCTCGGCTCCGCGACCGGCAGCGGCGTGCAGGGTACCCAGGACGCGCCGGGCACACTCCTCGACGCTGCGCTGTTTCTTCCGCTGCGCGCCCTCCAGCGCCTGCCGGGCCTGCACCTCCGCCTGTGCCCAGTCGCCCCGATCCACGTGCACCTCGGCCAAGCAGAGGCGCAGACGGGGCACGAACTGGGGCGCGCTCTCTTCTGCCAGTGCCAGCGCCTCCTCCAGGTGGGCCAGCGCCGTCTCCCACTCCCCTTGCGCCCTGGCGACCCGCGCCAGGTCGGCCAGAAAACCCGGTCTGAGACGTGGCGGGCCCCAGCGCGTCACGAGATCCAGCCCTTCCTCCAGCATGGCCCGCGCGTCATCCAGAAGCCCCAGGTGGGTCTGAACCTCCCCCAGGGTGCTCAGCAGCCAGCCCTCCGTGTTCCGCGAACCGATCCGACGCGCCAGCGCCAACCCCTCCTCCGCCGTCTCAAGTGCCGCCTTGGGCTGCCCGGCCAGCAGGGCGTGGTACGCCAGGTTGTTGAGCCCGATCGCCTCCCACCCGCTCTGTCCCGTCCGGCGGAAGCAAATCAGCGCTTCCCGGTCGTAGACCAGCGCCCCGGCCGCATCCCCGGTGTTGACCGTCACGACGCCCAGCCAGAAGGTCGCCTCGCCCACCAAATCCCAGGCCTCGGCGGACCGCGCCATGGCGAGCGCCTGCTCCAGATGACCGCGAAAGACCTCCACGGGTGCCAGCTGTCCGGACCGCATAGCGTTGGCCAGCACGACATGGCCCCGGGCGGCCAGCGCAGGCTGATCGGGCAGGGCGAGGGCCACGTCCAGGGCGGCGGACGCGTGGCGGGCCGCCTCGTCGAACTCACTCAGCTCACGATGGCACTCGGCCAGCGAGGAGAGCGTCCGGATCTGCTCCACCGTATCGCCCAGCGCCCGCCAGCGGGCAAGGGCGTCCTCGTGGTACCGCACGCCGTCAGCGTACCGGGCCACGTGATGGGCAATGCGCGCCATCTCCGCCCACACCGGCGCCGTCTCTTCCGACTCCAGGTCGACGGCCCGCTGGTAGAAGGCCAACGCCTCCGCGTGAGCGTACCGGGCGGCAGCTGCCCGGCCGGCACGAACCAGCCAGTCGAAGGCCCGGGGCCCGTCACCGGCCCGTTCGAAGTGGTGCGCCAGGGTGGGCGCTGCGACGTCCAGATCCGGCGCTGTCGCCGCCAGCGCCTCACCGACCCGCCGGTGGAGCCGGCGGCGGCGGACATTGGGCAACGTGTCGTAGGCCACCTCAACGTACCGGTCGTGAGCCAGAGCGAACTCGGCCCGCCCGATCGTCCGCGGTTCGACCAGCAGCCCGGTCTCCAATAGCGCGTCGACGAGGTCGAGCAGCGGCGATTCCTCCATCCCGCTGGCGCGCTGGAGCAGGGCGAAATCGAACTCCCCGCCGGTCACCGCCCCTAGATCGAGCACCCGGCGCAGGTCACCACTCAACCGCTGCAACCGGGCCTGGATGGTCTGACGCACCGTGGGCGGGAGTGAGGGGGGCAGGTCGCCCGTCACAGCCCAGCGCCCGTCTGCGCCCACATAGAGTGCCCCTTCCTCGAACATATACTGCAGGAGGGCGACGACGAACACGGCGTTTCCACCGCTATCTGCAAACACCGCCTCGGTCAACGCAGGGAGAGAGCCCCGCGCCAGCTGGTCGATCAAGGCCTCGACGGCCACCGTTGAGAGGGGCTCCAGGGCCAGCTCCGACAGGCGCCCCTCTCGCCGGAGCGGTCGGAGCGCCGCCCGCAGGGGGTGGTCGGGCGGGGTCTCCTCCGTGCGGCTGGTCAGCACGACGGCGAGATGACGGGCCAGCCGGGCGAGGAGATCGAAGGAGGCCGCACCAACCCGGTGCGCGTCGTCTATCCAGAGGAGAGCCCCATCCGGGACACGCACCTGGACCAGCCGCTCGACCGCGCCGAAGAGCCGCTCTCGCTCCTCCGATGCCGGCAGCTCCGGGAGGTCGGGGTATCCATGGCGCAGCTCCGGGAACAGGGGGGTTAGCGCGGCCAGCGTCGCGGGCCGGAGGTCTTCCATGCCCCCCGACTCCAGAAGAGGGCGGAGGGCCACGATGATGGGAGCGTAGGGGAGCTCCTCATCGATGCCCGCTCGGGAGCGGAGGACCACGGCCCCCTCGGCGCCGGCATAGCCCAGGAACTCGCTCACCAGGCGGCTCTTCCCCACGCCACCCTCGCCCTCGATGGAGATCACGCCCGCATCTGCCCGCCGCCACTGCTCGACCAGCCAGGCGTACTCCCGGTCGCGCCCCACGAAGGGCGTGTGACCGAGCGAGTAGGGGACCTCGAAGAGACGCCCTTTGTAGGCCGGGGGCGGGTAGCGCGGAGCGTCCTCCCGCGCCCACAGGGTAGCATCCCGAATCTGATCGGCCAGAGCGACCGTCGTGGGGAGCGGCTTGAGATCCAGCTCATCCGCCAGCACCTGGCGACAGCGTTCGTAGGCGCGCAAGGCCCGGTCCTGCTCCCCGGCGTAGTAATGGTAGAGCATCAGGCGCACGTGGACCGCCTCCCGGTACGGGTCGGCCGCCAGCACCTGGCGGCAGCGGGCGATGGCGCGGCGATAGCGCCCCTGCTGGGCGTAACACTCGGCCAGCTCGGTCAGCATGGTGAGCGACCGTTCGCACAGCCGCTCGCGCTCGATGAAGGCCCAATCCTCGTAGAGATCCTCTTCGAGGAAGTCCCCCCGGTAGAGCTCCCTCGCGGCCTCGTAGGCGCTGATGGCCTCGGCCAGCGCACCGCTTTCCTGATGGCAGCGCCCGCGCTCGGCGCACTCCTCGAACGCCACCGCATCGATCCAGCAGTCCGCATCGGGGGCAAACGTGTAACCCCCCTCCACAGTGCGGACGAAGGCCGAGGGATCGTCGCCGTCGAGAGCGCGCCGCAACTGGCTGACGCGCACGTGGAGACGCCGGCGAGCCGCATCGAGGTCGTCGCCCGGCCAGAGGATTTCGAGCAGCTGGTCGGTGGGCACGATCCGGCCCCGCCGGGCCAGAAGCACCTTCAGGACCGCGCGCGTCTGCTGGCTTCGCCAGGCCGAGGAGGCAACGGGGTGCCCGTCGCGCAGCACCTTGAATTCGCCGAGTACTGTGATCTGGAGTGTGGTCATTGGGGAAGAGCAGTCCCGTATGCCGGAGACCGGTGCCAGACCGGCCCCGTATCGTGTCAGAGCGGCCGACTCGAAAGCAACGGCGCATATTCTATCACGGACACCGAGAACGAG
>CAZQXX010000278.1:0-3716 GCA_964597105.1 uncultured Anaerolineales bacterium | reverse complement strand
AGGCCATCGATGATGCGGAATCCCGCCTGGCCGTGACCGCCGAACGGGCCTTCAACACCCGCCTCAACGGGGGCTGCCAGGTTCCGATCGGCGGGCATGCGCTGCTGGTCGAGGACGATCGGTTGTGGTTGCGCGGCCTGGTCGGTCGCCCGGACGGCTCGGAGACGCTGCGCGACGAGATCGAATATCACAATTACCGCTACTACGTGTTAAACGCGCCGGTCATCAGTGACGCCGAGTACGATCGTCTGATGGACGAACTGCAGGACGTGGAGAGTAGCCATCCGGAGCTTATCACCCCCGATTCCCCCACTCAGCGCGTCGGCACTGACCCCGCGGATGCATTCACGAAGGTAGAGCATCCCAGCCCGATACTCAGCTTGGACAAGGCATCAGACGCCGAAGAGATCCGGGCTTGGTGGGAGCGAGTCAGCAAACATCTTCCCGCGGACGCCGGTGATCAGGCATGGGTCGTCGAGCCGAAGCTCGACGGACTCACGGTCGTGCTTCATTATGAGGCCGGGCGCTTTACGCAGGGGGCCACGCGCGGCGACGGCTACGTCGGAGAAGACGTGACCACCAATCTGCGCACCGTGCCTAGTCTGCCACTCCGTATCCCTGTACTCGGCCCCTCTGACACCTCCGATGGTTCAGGGAAACGCGCCTCGCCAGATGTCCAGCCACCCGGCCCCCAGATGGTGCCCAGCCATCTGGTAGTGCGAGGTGAGGCAATCATGTTCATCCAGGACTTTGAAGAACTGAATCGTAGGGAGCTGGCGGCGGGCAGAAGCCCTTTTGCAAACCCCCGTAACGCCGCAGCCGGAAGCCTGCGCCAGCTAGATTCCCGTGTCACTGCGGGGCGACCGCTCACCATACTCGCGTACGGTGTCGTGACTGCCAACGGACCCGTTCCATCTACTCAGTGGGAAACCCTCGCCTACCTACGAACACTCGGTTTTCGAGTCCCGGGTGCCACCGCCCGCTTCGAGTCGCTGGACGAGCTGATCGCCTACTGCGACAGCTGGATCGGCAGGCGAGACGCCCTACCCTATGAGGCCGATGGACTGGTCATCAAGGTCGACGACCTGAGCGTCCAAGAAGCCATGGGAGTCGTGGGACGGGCTCCACGGGGCGCAGTCGCATTCAAATTCCCCGGCCGCGAGGCAACCACGCAGCTTCTCGACATCGGTATCAACGTGGGCCGCACCGGTGCTCTCGTGCCATACGCCATCCTTAAGCCAGTGGAAGTGGCCGGCGTGACCATCCAACAAGCGACATTGCACAACTTCGAAGATCTGCGGCGCAAGGACATCCGCATCGGAGACCGCGTCCTCGTACGCCGCGCTGGCGACGTGATCCCCTACGTGGTCGGGCCCGTAGTCGAGGCACGGAACGGAGACGAAGAAGTTTTCCGCCCCCCGGCGGTCTGCCCATCGTGTCACCAGCCGGTGGTCTCGCGCGCGGATGAGGTCGCCATCTACTGCGCGAACGTCGACTGTCCGGAACAGCGTATCCAGCATATCAAGCACTTCGTCAGCGTGATGGACGTCGAGGGAATGGGTGAGCGCACGGTGGAGATATTGGTTGAAAAAGGATTGATGCGCACGGCAGCCGATCTCTACACCCTGGAGCGCGACAGGCTGCTGGCGCTGGAGGGATTCGCGGAGAAAAGCACGGATAACCTGCTGGCGGCGATTGGGGCCACCAGGGAACGACCGCTGGCGCAGGTTATCGCCGCCCTGGGCATCCGGGGCGTCGGGGGCATTGTATCTCGGGCTCTCGCCGGGCACTACGACTCAATCCAGGATCTATCAGAGGCCAACCAGGCTGATCTCGAAAGAATCGCCGGATTGGGGCCGCAGACGGCTGACGCCATCATGACGTGGTTCGAACAGCCACAAAACCGCACGTTCATAGAGAAGCTGGAACAGGCCGGAGTCAAGATGAGACGCATGACGCCGGTTCAGCCAGCCGGCGGCCCATCGTGGGGCGGCCCGTTGGGGGGCATGACGTTCGTCATCACCGGCACGCTCTCTCAATCCCGCAACGAGATCGCGGCCCTGATTGAGGAGCATGGCGGCAAGGTGACGAGCAGCATCAGTGGCAACACCGATTACCTCATTGTGGGAGAATCACCTGGCACGAGAAAAACCAACAGAGCCCGAGAGCTAGGCACGCCGGTGGTCGACGAGGCCCAGCTTCGAGCGATGATTGACTCCGACGCGTGAAGCACAAGTCAACTGGCAGAGCGCTTCGCTGTACCCTGAGAGGTCCATCCGATGAGTGAGGTCGTGTTGAAGAAAGGGCGGGCCACACCCGTGCTCCGCCGTCACCCGTGGATCTTCTCCGGATCGATCCACCAAATTGAAGGAGATCCGAAGAACGGAGACATCGTGGATGTCTATGACGCGGGGCGCGACTGGCTGGCGCGAGGGTACATCAACCAGGAGTCTCAGATCACCGTCAGATTGCTCACGTGGGATGAGGGCGAGAGCATCGACTACGCCTTCTGGCATCGACGCTTGGAGCGTGCTGTCCTCGCTCGTCAAGCGCTTGCCGACGATCCTGCCACGACGGCCTACCGCGTCGTCCACGCTGAGTCGGACTACCTCCCCGGCCTGATCGTCGATCGGTACGGCGATTGGCTCGTCGTCCAGTTCCTCACACTGGGTATGGATCAGCGCCGCGCCGAAATCGCGGAGATCCTGGCAGACGTGCTCGCGCCTGATGGCGTGTACGACCGCTCCGACGTCGCCGTACGGGAGAAAGAAGGGCTGGAGCAGCGGACCGGATTGATCTGGGGTAATGAGCCACCGTATCAGATCCAGATTGTCGAGAACGGGCGCACATTCCTGGTCAACGTCCGGGAAGGGCACAAGACCGGCTTCTACCTCGACCAGCGGGAGAATCGGGAGCAACTCGCGGCCTGGTGCAAGGCAGCCGATATGGAGGGGGATATGCTCGACGCATTCGCGTACAGTGGGGCCTTCTCTGCCTATGCCCTGTCGAGCAATCTGTCAGGCCTGACGCTGGTTGACAGCTCCGGGCCCTCGCTAGATCTAGCTCGTCAGAATCTCGCGCTCAACAACGGTACGGGGTCTCCCCAACCAGATTACGTTGAGGGCGACGTGTTCACCGTTCTGCGAAGCTACCGAGCCGAAGGCCGGACGTTCGACGTCATCGTCCTGGACCCACCCAAGCTCGCCCACACGAGGCGTGAGGTTGAAAAGGCGTCCCGAGCGTACAAGGACGTCAACTTGCTTGCGTTCCAGTTGCTGAGATCGGGCGGACTCCTATTTACCTTCTCCTGCTCCGGCCGCGTCTCTGCCGACCTGTTCCAGAAGATCGTCTTTGGCGCTCTGGCTGACACTGATCGGAAAGCACAGATTGTCGGGCAGCTGGCCCAGGGCAGAGACCATCCGGTAGCGCTCACATTCCCTGAGGGTGCCTATCTGAAAGGGTTGATCTGCCGGGTCTGGTAGCCGCGCCAATATGTCTGCCCTGGCCCCGGGGGCGGCGAGCGGTGCAGAGGGAGCGCACGGCTCTGAAGGTGGAGCATTTTGGCTACACGAACCGAGAAACAGCGTAGACCAGGAGGAGGCGCATGCTAGATTTGCCACCAGCGTATGTGAACATCATCACCAAGGCCACTCTATCTCTATTCGCGCTAGCCCTCACCATATTGGCCAACCGCCTGTTGCGACGTGTCCTGAGAT
>CAZQXX010000277.1:1958-3716 GCA_964597105.1 uncultured Anaerolineales bacterium | reverse complement strand
TCCCTCAGACCCCCTGATCAGGCCGAGCTGTTCGACGACCTCAACCTGGAGGAGCAGGACCGCCTTCTCCCACAGCTCGACCTGGAGGACTCCGCTGACATCCTGGAGAAGCTCGAGGAGGAGAAAGCGGCCGAGGTAGCGGGCCGCCTCTCAACCCGGGAGCTGACCAGCATCCTCGGCGAGATGGAGCCCGACGAGGCCGCGGATCTCTTGGGCGACCTCGTGCCGTCCCAGGCGGCTCGGGTCCTGGCCGCGCTGGAGGACGCCTCCGAGATTCGCCCGTTCCTCGCCTACCCCGACGAGAGCGCCGGTGGTCTGATGACCACCGCCGAGATCGTCCTCCGTAAGGGGATGACCGTCGAGGAGGCCATCGCTCACCTGCGCGCCGTCAGGCCAGATGCTGAGACGGTCTATTACCTCTTTGTCGTCGACTGGAGAGATCGTCTTGTCGGCGTGGTCTCGCTGAGAGAGCTCATCATTGCACCGCCTCGGACCCGCATCGACGAGATCTTGCATCCCGACGTGATCTATGTGGAGGCGGAAGACGACCAGGAGGTCGCGGCGCGGCTGATGTCCCACTATGACCTCGTCGCTCTACCGGTCGTCGATGCAGAACAGCGCATGCTCGGCGTGATCACTCACGATGACCTCGTCGAGGTCTTGGAGGAAGAGGCCACCGAGGACATCTTTCGGCTCGGTGGCGTGCCGGAAGAACATCCTGTCGACATCGACCTCTCCACTGCGCTCCGCACCCGTCTTCCCTGGCTCGTGCTTAACCTGGGGACCGCCATGGTCTCAGCCATTGTCCTCAGTCTCTTCGAGAGTACCATCGCTCGCGTCGCGGTTCTGGCTGCCTTCTTCCCCATCGTCGCCGGCGTCAGCGGCAGCGCTGGCACCCAGACCCTCACCGTCACTGTCCGTGGCTTGGCCCTCGGCGAACTCACGCCCGGTGAGGGGCTTCGTGCCCTCGGTCGGGAGGTAGTCATTGGGCTCGTGCATGGCCTAGCCCTCGGCTCACTTGTCGCTGCGATTGCGCTGGCCTGGAGGGGATCGCCGATGCTCGGTGTCGTGGTCGGCGTTGCCACGCTCCTGAACTTGATAGCGGCCGCCGTCGCTGGTGCCCTCGTTCCCATCGGCCTGGAGAGGCTCAATATCGACCCCGCTCTTGCTTCCCCCATTTTGGTGACCACCGTCACCGACGCCTTCGGTTACTTCGTCTATCTTGGACTGGCCACTCTCACTATTGGGTTGCTGGTCTGATCCATCCCGCCGTATCTATGCCGTCTGAGAGAATGGATCATCGCCCCTGTGCCTCAGCAATCCACCCGCTCCGCCCTGGTCCAGAACGCCTAGCCTGCAGGGCCCGACTGGAATCTGAAGATGCTGTGACCGCCAGCGATCGGCTGGAGCAACGACCGTTGTTCGGCCCGGCGTTTGGGTCATTCTGCCGTCCTTGACAGGGTCCCCCCGACCATATAGGATTGGATTCGTTATGACCCTTATCTCCGTGCCGAGAACTACATCCGGGCGGGCGACTGGGATCTGACGCGCAACAGTTTGAGAGTGCCGGCGACTAACACGCCGGATCAACAAGCATATTTGAGGAGGACGCATGGCCAAGAAGCACACGCTGTTCAGAAGCGAGGAATGGAAAGCTCGACGAAGTGCCGCGGCCTTCCTGCGGGAGCTCGCCGATAAGCTGGAGGAGGGCGAGATTACGCTGCGCCGTGGGGGTGACGAGGTCAGCCTGGTGCTCCC
>CAZQXX010000277.1:0-1858 GCA_964597105.1 uncultured Anaerolineales bacterium | reverse complement strand
CTCCAAATTTGACACCCTCCCACCCCAGCAGTACACTTCGCGTCATCAGTTACCCGTTCTCAGCGTAACCTGCGCCGAGATAGGCGAACCATTCCTGCGCCAGACCGAGGTGGCCTATGTCAGAGAACGAGCGGTCCCCCTTCCTCACTGATCCAACCGGCCGCGAGCATGGCCTCGGCGACGACGTCGTCACCATCGGGCGTGCCGTCGAGAACGACGTTGTCGTCACCAGCCGGCGGGTTTCTCGCGAGCATGCTCATCTGCGGCGTGAGGGATGGCGTGTCATTCTTGAGGACCTGGGTAGCACCAACGGCACCTTCCTGAATGGTGAGCGCATCCTCAACCCGGTCGAGCTTCGCGACGAGGACCGCATCCAGATCGGCGACGTAACATTCGTCTTCCACGACCCGGCCATCACGATCCGCGAGACCCCGTTCCCCGATCTCGATATCGACGTCGCGGCCGGCGTCGTGCGTGTGGACCGGCACCGTGTCGATCTCTCCGCCAAGGAGTTTGCTCTCTTGGCTTACTTGTATGAGCATCGCGGCCATGTCTGCTCGAAGAATGAGATTGGCCTCGCCGTCTGGCCGGAGTATGAGGGCGAGGTCTACGACTATCAGGTCGAGAACCTCGTCCATCGCCTGCGCCAGGAGCTCGAGATTGCCCCCTCCGATCCCCAGCTCCTCATCACCGTCCGGGGCCTTGGATACAAGCTCATTGCGGCGGGGTGAATCACCGCTCGACCTGGGGTCGGACCATGGGTGAAGAGCTGCCGATGGTATGCCCCGACCCGTCTCCAGATCTCCGATCTGTCCGCCGATGCGCACCCGATAGCTTGCTGTTGGTTCCCTGATAGGCAGCCGGGTTCATGGTATGCTATGATCGGCATGCAGACAAGGTGGGAACCAGGGAGGCAATATGTTCAATCTATTCCACCGCGGGAGAAGGAGAGCGGCCAGATCTGACCTTCCAGGGCGGACCATCGGCAAGTACCGCATCCTCGAGCCCCTGGGCCGCGGCGGGATGGCACGCGTCTACCGTGCCTATCATCCCCAGCTCGATCGCTACGTTGCCATCAAGGTACTGCGCGCCGACCTGATGGAGGATGACGAGGGCGACGCCAATTCCTGGCGTGCTCGCTTCCAGCGCGAGGCGCGCGCTGTGGCCGCCCTTCGTCACCCCAACGTCGTCCGCGTGTTCGACTTCGACGTTGAGGAGGGTCTCTCCTACATCGTGATGGAGTGCCTTGAGGGCGACTCCCTCAAGACTCGCCTCAACGACTACCGCGTGCGCGGCGAGAAGATGCCCTTGGGCCAGGTCGTGCGTGTCCTTCTCGACGTCCTCAATGGCCTGACCTACGCTCATAGCCAGGGCATGGTCCACCGAGATCTAAAGCCCGCCAACATCCTTCTCACCCGCCACGGAGATGCTGTCCTCAGCGACTTCGGCATCGCTCAGATCGTCGGCGGCACTCGCCACACCGTCCCCGGGGCCCTCATGGGCACCGTGAGCTACATGGCGCCGGAGCAGGGTCGAGAGGGCCGCAGCGATCCGCGCAGCGACGTCTACTCCATCGGTGTCATCCTCTACGAGATGCTCGTTCGCCGACCCCCCTTCGAGGCAGACACGCCCCTGGCCGTGCTGATGAAACACCTCAACGATCCGCTTCTGCTCCCTCGAGAGATCGACCCCTCCATTCCGGAGCCTCTCGAGCGCGTCATCCTCAAGGCTCTCGCCAAGGACCCCGACCATCGCTACCAGTCCGCGGCCGAGATGGGGCGGGCGCTCCATCAGGCGGCTCAACAGGCCGAGCTCGAGCTGCCAAACCGCATCTCGCTTCCCCTCTCCTTCACCACGC
>CAZQXX010000276.1:0-3717 GCA_964597105.1 uncultured Anaerolineales bacterium | reverse complement strand
TCAGCTTGGCGTAGATGTTCTTCGTGTGGGTCTTCACCGTGTTCAGGGAGACCATCAGCCGCTCGGCGATCTCCGGGTTCGTCAGCCCCTCGGCCAGCTCCTCCAGCACGTCCAGCTCGCGATCCGTCAGCAGCTCGATCAAAGGCTGCGTGGTCTCAGCCTTTTCCCTCGCCGGAGGCATCTCCTTCGGCCCCGGCTCCGCCTCAAACGCCGCCAGCAGCCGCCTCACGTACGGGGATTCCCCCCGCCCTCCCTCCAGGCTGCGGAGGAGGGCCTCCATCGGGGCGCCCGCGTCGACGAACACCCGCACGTAGCCCTCGGCCTCGCCCAGGCTCAGCGCGCGCTTTACCGCCGCCAGCGCCGCATCCCGCTTCCCTAGTCCCTCCAGCGCCAGCGCCTCCAACACCCGGGCCTCGATCACCCGCCCCCAGCGCTCGCCCCCCTCCATCGCCGGGAGCCATGCGTCCATGAGGCATGCAGCCTCGTCGTGCTGCTCCAGCGCCACCAGAACCCGCAGTCGGGTCAGCACCGCCCCCTCCTGGAGGGACCGGGGCGCGCTGCCCGCATCGAGATCGTTCTCCGCCAGCCACGCCCCCACCGTCTCCCGGTCACCCCGCTCCACCTGCAGCCGGACCCGAGCCAGCTCCACCGTCGGGAGCAGCATCTCCATATTCGCCTCGCGGCACACGGTCTCCAGTTCGTCCAGTGCGGCGAACGCCGCCTCCCAGCGCCGGTAGACGCGATGAATCTGGGCCAGCCCCATGTAGCCGGGCACCAGACTCTCCCAACTGTCCCACGGCCTCCCCAGCGCGATGCCTCGCCGCAGATACTCCTCGGCCCGCTCCAGATCGTTCCACTCGTAGTGGAGCTGCCCCAGCCCAGCGTAGGCGTTCCCGGCCAGGGGCGAAGGGACGGGGCCCATCTCCTGAGCCCGACACAACGCGTTCCGGTACGTCTCCTCGGCCTCGTGCAGCTTCCCCTGGGTCGCCCGGAGCTGCCCCAGGTGGCCCAGCGCCAGGGGCACGATGTGCATGTTCCGCTCCGCCAGCCCCGTCTCCAGCGCTCCGGCAAATGCTCGGACCGCCTCCGTGAGATCCCCGCGGAGCTCGTGGGCGAGCCCGACGTTGAGCAGCAACACCGGCCGCAGCTGAGCGGTCGTATTGTGGAGGCAGCGCCGGTCCTCGCCGCGCACGAAAGGCAGCAGCCGCTCCGCTATGCGCTGCAGCTTCTCCACGTCGAAGAAGACCATGCCCGTGGCGGTCCGCACGATCGTCACCTCGATCAGGGGGAACCGGTGCGTCGGCGGCAGCGCCTCCGGGTCACGCAGCAGATCGTCCGTCGTCGCGCCCACCACCTTCTCGATGCGGCTCAACGTCCGCTCCGTCTTCTCCAGCTGCCCTGTCGCCAGCGTGGCCCAGGCGTGGATCATGAGAAGGCGCGGGCGCTCCTCCAGCAGATCGTCCGGCAGCGCCTCGACCCATCCGGCCAGGGTCCGGAGGGTGCTGTGGGCGAAGAAGTCATCGGAATACGCGATCAACAGATCGGCTGCCTCACCGAAATCCTCCGCGGCCACGGTGTGGTGGAGCGCCCCGTCGATGAGGTCGTGGGCCACGTGCCAGGCAGCGGCGCGACGGTGGAGGGTCGCCACCTGCTCCTGCTCCCGCAACTGGATCAAGCGAGCCTTCAGGAACTCGGCGAACAGGTTGTGATACCGGTACCAGCGCCGCTCCTCGTCCAGCGGGACGACGAACAGCTTCATCGCCTCCAGCCTCTCGAGGACGGCCTGGGAGTTGCCGCGCCCCGCCTCCACTCCCACCACGGCGTCGCACAGCGGGCCGCTCAGCCGCTCGAGGATCGAGGTTTCCATCAGGAAGCGCTGAACCGGCTCCGGCTGGCGGGCCAGGATTTCCTGGGCCAGGTAGTCGAAGACGTAGCGGTGACTACCGGAGAAGGAGCGGATGAAGGCCCCGACGTCCTCCTCTCCCTCCATGGAGAGCGCCGCCAGCTGCAGGCCGGCGATCCACCCCTCGGTGGCAGCCTCCAGCGCGGCGATGTGCTCACCGCTCAGCCCCAGCCCCATGACCCGATTGAGGAAATCGGCCACCTCCTCCGGCGTGAAGCGGAGGTCGTCGGCGTCGAGCTCGACCAGCTGGCGCCGCGCGCGCCACAGGGGCAGAGGAAACGGGGGCTCCGTCCGGCTGGCCACCGCCAGGTGGACTCGCGGCGGCAGATGGTCCACCACGAAGGCGACCCCCTCGTGGATCGTGTCGTCCTCGATGACGTGGTAGTCGTCCAGCACCAGGACGAGGTTCTCCGGGACGGTCACCAGGTCGTTGAGCAGCTCCGTCAGCACCGCCTCAAGCGCGGGCGGCTGCGGAGCCTGGAGCATGGCGAGCGCGGCCTCGCCCAGATCCGCGTCGATGGTCTGGAGTGCAGAGACGGCGTAGGCCCAGAAGCGGGTGGGGTCGTTGTCCCGTTCGTCGAGGGACACCCAGGCGGTATCGACGCCGCTCTCCGCCAACCACTGGCCCAGAGCCGTCGTCTTGCCGAACCCGGCCGGCGCGGCCACGAGGATCAGCCGCCGGCCCAGGCCCTCGGACAGCTGATCCAGCAGCCGCGGGCGGGCGATCACCCGCTCCGGCACCCACGGTACGAGGAGTTTGGTGCGCAACAGGCCGGAGGTCGCTTCTGACGATTGTGTGTTCATAACGGCTGGGATTGTACTTGCCCTCGGCGTTTCGTGCAACGGGGATTTGGCGAGACCGCCGGAAGATTGGTGAGGGTGCGTCCCTCAAAGAGGCAGACCACAACCGGGATGGGGGAGCGACATCACATTGTTTGGAGAGATCGGTGAGGACGGTTCTGCATGCGGACTTCAGGCGAGGGGCACCGAAGAGGGGGTCTTGTCCCGGAGAGTACGGGCGTCTGTCAGCGACCTCCAGGTGCAGGCGAGAAGCGCTGTGAGTCCAAGCTTACGCCGCGTGATCGTCGAGGAGAAGCACCTCAATCTCCTCCACCTTCGTCAGCCGTCGATCATTGGTGACGAAGAGTGACGCTCCGGCTTCCACGGCAGCAGCAATCTGAACTGCGTCCGGCACGTGGATGTCGTAGCGTGCCCGCAGGTGAACAGCGCGACGGGCCAGGATCCCATCTACGGATAGAGTATGCACCTGCTCAGAGTTGAGCAAAGCACGCTCGTACGTCTCCACCAGGTCCTGTCGTCCCTGACGTTCAGGATGAATGCAGGCCTCGATCAAGGTAATGATCGACGTAATCCCCTGGATCTCGGGGGACCTAAGATACCGAAAGAGCTCTTCAGCGAGCGGGAAATAGCGAGGATGTCGCTCCCAGAAGTAGATAAAGGGTGCCGTATCGACACCAATAATGGCGTGCCCAGCGAGAAGCTGGCCTAGGGCTGCGCTTAGGCCTCCCAACTCGCCCGCTCCTGTCTCAGGTAGGCGTCCACGTCGATCTCTTGCCACACGTCTGCGCCGACACCGGCCAGCGACAGCATATCCACTGGCTGCTCATCCTGGTCTATCTCGCTTCGGAGGTCTTCGGAGAGCAGGCTGATGAGCCGCAGCCGGTCGGCCCGCGGCAGACGTTTGCTCAGATCAAGTACATCGTGGAGTCTGGCCTTCTTAGGCATTGAACCCTCCCATTCGACTAGATGTATGATGGGATTATAGCACGTTGCAGAGGAACTACAAAGGGATG
>CAZQXX010000275.1:0-3720 GCA_964597105.1 uncultured Anaerolineales bacterium | reverse complement strand
CACCGTCCCCCAATCCTCCCGCTTCCAGCCGTAGTAGGCCTCGTTCAGCCGGGTCGCCGCCCAGCTCAGCTGCCGGTACAGCCCCTCCCGGTACCCCTCCACGTGCCCCATCGGGTAGACCAGGGTCTCGCCCGCCGGCTTCGCCTTGCTCACCCAGCCCGACTTCAGCTCCAGAAGCGCCAGAAGCACCCGCGGTCCCACGCTGAACTGCTGCGCCACCAGCTGCACCACCTCCGGCCCCGTCCGCACCGTCCCCTCAACCTCGTCGGTGTAGTCGGCCAGGAACCCACCCTGCCCCGCAATGAAGCCTTCCAGGTCGAAGTCGGCGTACGCGGGGCCGTAGACCATCTCGCTGTCCGGCACCAGCTTCACCGCCGGGCCGGTCTTCGCCGTCATCGTCGGGATGCGCAGCGTCTGCCCCACCTGGATAGCGTGGGCGCTGGCCAAGTTGTTCGCCGCCACGATCTCCTCCACGGTGCACCCGAAGACGGAGGCGATCAGCGTCAGCGTCTCGCCCGCCCCCACGGTGTAGGTCTCGACGCCGCCCCCCTCCGCGTGCCCCACCGGCGTCGGGTCCGGCGTCGGCGTCCCCGAGTAGGTCCCCGGGTACGCCGGCGACGGCGATGCCACCTCGGTCGGCTCGTCCGTCTCCTTGGAGCCCCTCGCCGTGGCCGTCGCCACTGACGGCGATGTGCCGCCCCCCACGGGCTCCTCCTCTCCGGTCTGCTCGAACGACTCGGTCTCCGGCGCCGGGCGGTAGCACGCCGCCAGCAACCCCACCACACACAGGAGGACGAGCAGCCGCCCCCTACCGCCAGAACGCATCCCCATTCGCCGCTCCACCCTACGCCTCATACACCACCTCACCGTCGAAGACGGTCATCACCACCTGCGCCCTCCAGATGTCCATCGGGTCCACCGCGAAGATGTCGCGATCGAGCACGATCAGATCGGCCCGCTTCCCCGGCGAGATGCTGCCCAGCACCCCCTCCTGCCCGCTGACCGCCGCCGGGCCCATCGTGAACCCCCACACCGCCTCGGTCACCGTCAGCCGCTGCTCCGGATACCAGCCGCCCTCCGGCGAGCCGTCCCGCTGCTGGCGCGTCACCGCCGCGTGGATCCCCCACAGCGGGTTCGGATCCGCCACCGGGGCGTCGGAGCCGAAGGCGAGTGGCACCCCCGCGTTCAGCATGTCCCGGAACACGTAGGCGAAGCGGCCCCGCGACCCGAGCGAGCGCTCGCTCAGCGCGATGTCGTCCGTCACGTGGATCGGCTGCATCGAGGCCGCCACGCCCAGGCGCGCCAACCGCGCCACGTCCGGCGGCCGCACAATCTGCGCGTGCTCGATCCGGTGCGGCACCCGGCGCCCGTCGTCCCTCAACTGCTCCTCAAATACCGCGATCAACTCCCGGTTCGCCCGGTCGCCGATAGCGTGCACCGCCACCGCCAGCCCGGCGCGGTCCGCCTTCCCCACCGCCTGCGCGATCTCGTCCATCGGCGTCAGCGGCATCCCCGCGTCGTCCGCGTCCTCGTAGGGCTCGAGCATCCAGGCCGTGCGCGCCCCCTGGCTCCCGTCGCTGAACAGCTTGACGTGGCCCACCCGCAGCCGGTCGTCGCCGAAGCCTGTGCGCAGTCCGAGCGCGATCGCCTCATCGAGCCGCTCCCCCGGGATGCCCATCCACACCCGCACCGTCAGCTCATCCGCCTGCTGGAGCCGCTGGTAGGCGTGGAAGGCCGGCGGCCCGTCGGCGCCGCCCATGATCCGGTGGTCGTGCATCCCCGTCAATCCCAGGCGATGGAGCGCGCCGAAGCCCTCCCGCAGCGCCTCGACGGCGTCATCCTCCGACGGCTCCGGCACCGCCCGCTTCACCAGATCGACCGCCCGCTCCCGCAGGATGCCCGTCGGCCGCCCCGCCTCATCCCGGTCGATGCGCCCCTGATCCGGATCCGCCGTCTCCGCGTCGACGCCCGCCTGCCGCAGCGCGCGGGAGTTGGCCACGGCGAGATGGAGATCGCTCCGCCAGAGGAGGACGGGGTTATCGGGAGCGGCCTCGTCCAGATCGGCCCGCGTCGGCCTATGCCGCGTCGGCACCTGTGACTCCGGCCAGCGAGTCTCGTTCCACCCCTGGCCCAGGATCCACTCGCCCGCCGGCGTCTCCCCGGCCCGTTCGGCCAGCCGGTCCCGCAGATCCGCGAGCGACGTCGCCTCCACCAGAGAGAGGCGCCGCCGGCTCAGCGCCCAGCTGCGGAGGTGGAAATGCGCATCCGTCAGGCCCGGCAGCGTCCGGCGCCCGCCCAGGTCGATGGTCCGCGTGCCCGGGCCTGCCAGCGCGCGGATCTCCCGGTCGCCGCCCACGGCCAGGAAGCGCCCCTGCCCCACGGCGATGGCCGTGGCCTCGGGCACAACAGGGTCCTGCGTGTGCAGCTTGCCGTTATACAGAATCAGGTCAGGGCTCAGGTGTTCAGGCATGTGTCCTCTCTGATGATGATGGTGATGATAAGGAACTGACCGGATCGCCCCCGACCCCGTCAGCCAGGACAATCTCGACGAGAGCTGCCACGACACGGCGGATCCGCTCCGGGTCCCCGTGGAACGGCCGGGGAAGCGTCGCGTCCTCCCGCCGCTCGACCACGCGGAGGCTGGGATGGAGCTCAAGCTGGGCCGACGGCACGCCCAGGCGCTCCCAGGCGAAGCGCGTGACCGTCTCCTGCTCCTTCAGGCCACCGGCCGTAAACGTCCCGTCCACGTCGAGCCGATCCCGATCGTCCAGATCGTCCCCCTCGCGCCGGAACCCGTGATCCTCCAGCCGCCGGATGATCATCTCGCGATGCTGCGGACAGCTCCGCCCCTTCATCGTCCCCAGCGCCACGCCGAAGTCCCGGTCGGGGGCCGTGCCGTGGATGTCCAGCACGAAGGCGATCCGCTCCCGGGCCACGATCCGCCTCAGCAGCCGCTTGTAGGGCACGTCTCGCTCCCAGTTGGGGTCCGTCGGCGACCGCCGGCGGAGGGTGAGGGCGTGGGCATCGGTCAGCTCCGCCACCAGGCAGGCCAGCGCCGCGGTGAACTCCTCTTCCTCCTTCGGCTCACCGCGGCGGGTGTGGACGGCACCATGAGGGGCAGAGAGGAGGACGGGCGTCGTTCCCTTCACACGCCCGATCCTCCGCTCTCCTTCTGCCGGCGGCTCCTGGTAGAGCACGTCGGCCTCCAGCTCCACCAGGCGCTCGAGCACGTTGGACAAGACCCGGTCCCTAGCCGGCCGCCTCGCTGAACGCGCCCATGAAGTGGATCACCGTCTCGATGCCCCGGTAGAAATTGGGCAGGTGAAACTTCTCGTTCGGCGAGTGGAGCCGGTCGTCGGGCAAGCCGAAGCCCAGGAGCACGGTCTCGATCCCCAGGACATCCTGGAACGTGGCCACGACGGGGATCGACCCGCCGCGCCGCACCAGGACCGGCTCCTTGCCGAATCCCTCGGCATACGCCTGCGACGCGGCCTTCATCGCCGGGCTCTCCCGATCCACCACCGCCGGCTTGCCCCCGTGCAGCTCGCTCACGGCCACGTCGACCGCCTCCGGCGCGATCCTCTCGAAATGCTCGCGGAACAACGCGCCGATCCGCTTCGGGTCCTGATCCGGCACCAGCCGCATCGAGATCTTGGCGAAGGCTTTGCTGGGCAGCACCGTCTTCGCCCCCGGCTCCGTGTAGCCGCCCCAGATGCCGTT
>CAZQXX010000274.1:0-3733 GCA_964597105.1 uncultured Anaerolineales bacterium | reverse complement strand
ACGTCATCTCTATCCGTGGGCCCAACCTGCACCCCTCCGCATTCCCGACACCGAACAGCCTTCTCAAAAGGGTAGTCTACGTCTCGATCCCAGGCGAACCACTCGGCCACGCCCGCTGCGCCGCAAGCCGGGCAGGCAGAGTGGTAGAGAGAGAGCAGGTAGCTCTGAAGGGGTTCATCGCCCTTGAGGCTATCGGCCAGAGCGGTGAACGCAGAACGGAAGGCCTGAGGATCCAAACCGACCAATCCCACACGCGCCGCTAGAAGCAGGAGGGGGTTAACGCTGAAGCCCAACACACGGCGCCTGAGCTCAACCACTTCTGCCACAAACCTGGGTCCCTGACAGAATAGATCCAGGACGAGATCACCCGGCGATGTCAAAGCTCGCACGTAGTCCGATACCGCTCCCATCGGCTGATGAGGGCGATAATGGGCCAGGGGACGCTCTGTCGCTGCTGGCCGACCAGGGAAGAACTGGATCTGTCTGGGCATAAGCCATCCAGGGAACACGTCTACCGCTCACCACCAGTATACCACCCGAGTCCCTGGGCGAAAAGCGACGATGGTTGCCCTGCGTCCTCCCTATGCTATAATGCGGCGGGTTTGGGGATATCTGGACGGAGGAAGGAAGGAAGCAGAATGGCGCGTATGGATCCTGATCAGCAGCTTCGGACATTGGCGTTACTTGCGAGAGGTCTAGCAGTTGTGGGAATTGCCGCTGCCCTGTTGGGAGGCTGCGCCGGGAACGAAGCGACACCAACACCTGAGACAGCACCAACGCAGGCTCCGGCCACTGCGACAGATCCCCCTCCCAGCGCGACGCCTTTGCCGACATCGACGCCGACTCAGACGCCAATCCCAACGGCCACCCCTTGGCCCGAGAACGTCAATCCGCTGACGGGTGAAGTTGTGGACGATCCCGCTGCCCTGGATCGCGTGCCGGTGGCAATCAAGATCTCCAACTGGCCGGGGCAATACGTGCGGCCTCAGGCCGGGATCAACAGTGCCGACCTGATCTACGAGCATTACAATGAAGGCTGGTTCGCAACTCGCTGGACCGCCGTCTATCTTGGCGACTCCCCGGAACGGGTGGGGCCGATGCGGAGTGGACGCATCATCGATCTGGAGATACCAGCGATGTACAAAGCTGTCTTCGCCAACTCGGGATTCAGCAACGGAGTCGTGGCGCTCTTTCGAGACTCTGATCTCTACCCGGATTGGGTTGTGTCAGACAGTCTGCCAGAGACGATCCAACCGCGGCCGTTCTACAGAGACTACAGCCGAAACGTGCCGCTGGAGCATACCATGTACACCAGTCCGGCGCTGGTGCGAGAGTGGGCAAACACGCGAGGAATCGAGGGAAGGCAGGATCTGGAAGGCATGATCTTCTCTGAAGAGCCAGGCCCTGACATGGAGGCGAGCGGGCCGGCTGAGACGATCACGATCCCCTGGAACCGGCTTAACGCAGAGTGGCGCTATGACGAGGATCAGGCGCGTTACCTGCGCTGGACCGATAGGACATCCCACACCGATGCTCTCACAGGGCAGCAACTCAGCGCAGCCAACGTCGTGGTGCTCTACGTGCCGCAGTGGAATACAGATATCATAGAGGATCCCCACAGTGGGTCCCGCTCCATCCGCTGGGCCCTGTGGAACAAAGACAATCCCTATCGCCCAGCCATCCTGTTCCGCGACGGAAAGCGCTTCGACGGCATCTGGAACCGAGAGGAGCGGCGCGATATGGTAACCTTGGCGGACGAAGACGGTAATCAGCTCCCCTTCAAGATCGGAAACACGTTTTTCGAGGTCGTGCCACAGGGGGAGCGGGAGATCGAGATTGCCGTGGAGCCGTAAGGCTTCGAAGAGACACCGCCAGGGTACCTGAAGCGAGAACAGGGAGTGAGGACAGTCCTCACTCCCTGTTTCGTTGTCCTCTCACAATCAGCTCACTCTTCCTTGAACTTCTCTACCTGATAGGTGAGAACGACGAGGTCACCGTCGCGATAGGCATCTGGACGGAGACCGGCCTTGAGGCAGAGACGCTCCAGGAATTGGCGCTCGTCCGGCAGCTTCTCCCACACCTGGGGAAGGAAAGTGGCTCGATGCCATCCTCGTTCGATGACCACACCGTCTACTCCCGGACGCAGCTTGTCAAAGAGGGACTCGGCGTCATCGTAGTCCACCGGCTCCGGAAGGCCCAGCACCGAAATCTCAATGCTGAGATCGTCCACCTCATCCGGGCGCACCGGCGGAAAGCGGGGATCACGGAGCGCAGCATCGACGGCGTTGCGCTGAACATCGATGACCAGCGGGCGTCGGGCCTCGAGCGACCCGATGCAGCCCCGGAGACGACCATACTTATTCAAGGTGACGAAGCTTGCCCCATCACGCCGGAGGTTTGGCGACACAGCTTCCAGATCGACAGCGGGTAGATCCTGGTCCTTAGCGGCGTACGTGATCGAGTCGCGTGCTAGATTGAGCAGGTATTCTCGTTCCTCTGGCGACAGCGACATTCTTGATTCCCCTCCTCAAAAGGGCAGCGCGCCTCAGCTCGTGTAGGCGACTGACGCATAGCCCACCACACGAGACTTATCTCCTGCCGTATCGCCGGAGTTGCGATAGTCGAGGAGCTGAGGCGTCCATGACTTGCGCCTGGCAATGTCCATCAAGGTCGTCACCGGAGCTCGCCCGCAGGCCTCCCCTCTCATAACCTCGCGCTTCTCTCCGTTGAGCACGGCGTCCAGTAGGTCCTGATCCAGCCTTTCAGCTGTATCGTATGGATAGAAGTGGCTCAAGTCCGTAGACACGACGATCAGGTCGTTGTCATCAATCTGATCGATCAGATCCTCGGCCACGGTCTGAGGATCTACCTGTCCGAACAGCATAGGGACCAACTGGAAATCGGACAGGGCTATCTGGAGGAACGGCACCTCCACCTCCAGGCAATGCTCGTGCGCATGCGCATCAGGAGCACGTGTGTAGATTGACGAACGTGCCACCATGTCCGCGACACGGTCGACAGCGATGGGCACGTCACCGAGGGGCGTGCGGAACGCTGAGTAGTTGCCCAGGGCCACGCCGTCCACAGGGACACGATGGGCCGGACCGAGCAGGTAGACCGTCCAGTCCCTGGCGGGAAGCTGCTCCAGTGCCTTGAAGGCATATCCAGCCGTCGGTCCCGAGTAAACGTAGCCAGCGTGAGGGGCCATAACCGCTCGAACGGTGCCCAGATCCTGTGGTAGCGACGCTTCATCGATGTATCGCTTGATCTCTCGTTGCAGCCGACCGGAATCTGCCGGGTAGAACTGCCCAGCCACGGCCGGTGGTCGGACGGATAATTCAGACATCAGCACCTCCCTGACGAGATTAGAGACTGACAAAGCGATAGATAAACTGGAAGTTCTCTGCCGAGCATTATAGCATCACGAGACGAATTCTACCACCTTGCCCTTCTCAAACACAATGGTGCTCCGTAGCTGCCAGCGCGTCTGGCTGCAACCTATGCTCGGGAGCCACTCGTCTTGCGCAGGCGGCGGACAGGCTCTATACTCGTCGCCGGGTAGAGTCTCATACCGTGTCGGTGGCCTCTACCCCCACAGGAGAGATGAAAAGAGCCTTTGATCGTCTCTCCATCTGCTGAGCCTGTGTGTGGATGTCGTCAAAGGGAGGATGGTGACCTAATGGCTGGAGATTCCGTAGCCGCGGTGAAGATGGCGATCAGTGACATCATCGAC
>CAZQXX010000273.1:1724-3744 GCA_964597105.1 uncultured Anaerolineales bacterium | reverse complement strand
CAATCATTGAACGTGTCTGGTATCTCATCCATTGTGCCTTCATTATACACCAAACTCATTCATTTGTTAAGAAAGTTAGGGACGGATCAGTAGGTATCCACGGAAACGGAAAGATACCGTCCGGCTCAGGGCTGACCACGGTCGTCAAGGCGGGCAGGTCGAGCATCGGCCCCTGCCCCGAAGCCCGGATCTGGGGAGCCCAGGCGAAGATCAGGCAGGCAACGGCCCATATGAGCCAGGTCAGAACTTGCGTTTGTTTGGATTTTATGGCAAAGTACATATGGGATCGCTCCGGCATGTATTGGGTTTGGACGCCACAGTACTATGCCACAAATGGAGCGATCCTGCCATTTTTGCTCTCTATCTGGTTGTTAAAGTGCGAAATGTAGGTTAAGGGTCCCGCGGGAACCCTAGAGATCTCGGTAGCGCTGAAATCCTTGCTCCTGGTCACCGACCCCGCCTCCCATCGACCCTCGGCGCTCTCGCCCAGATCACCCAGGTGTTGCAGCCCGACGACCTTGCCAGTATAATCATCCCTACCGTGAACCACGCCCCCTGTGAAAGGATAGCCACCATGGACCTCGACGTGAGACAACGCTTTATAGACCATTGGAACACATACTTTCCCGGCGCCGACCTGCCCATCGCCTTCACCTACACGAATGAGAAAGATGCGGTCCCGGCGCCCTCTCCATCGGAGCGCTCCCATTGCTTCATCTGCGACCTGGCCGCCGTCCGCGATGGAGCATCTCGCGCCTTCGAATCCGAGACCCTGCCTTGCAGGGGCGCCCGCCGCTACCTCGGCTTCGACCAGCGTCTCAGCCCTAACTTCCCCTACTTCCTCTCCTGCGGCATCCCGGGCGAGATGGAGGGCGAGCGCTACAAGCAGTCGCCCGAGCTCGTCGAGGCGTACCTGGAGAGCCAGCCACCCTTCGAGGCTCCCGGTCGCTACCTGATTGCCAAGCGGTGGGACCATCTGGACGCGGACGATGATCCCCAGGTGGTCGTCTTCTTCGCCCCGCCCGACGTTCTGTCCGGCCTCTTCACCCTGGCCAACTTCGACGAGGCGCGCCCGGACGGCGTCATCGCCCCCTTCGGCTCTGGCTGCTCCTCCATTGTTTACCATCCCTACCGCGAGCTAGCCTCGGACTGCCCCCGTGCCGTGCTCGGCATGTTCGACGTCTCGGCTCGTCCCTGCGTCCCCGACGACGTGCTGACGCTCTCGGTCCCCTGGCCCAAGTTCGCCCGCATGGTCAACCACATGGACGAGAGCTTCCTCATCACCGAGTCCTGGGACAAGGTTCGCTCACGTGTGGGCCACGAATGAGTCTCGGTCAGCTTGGGCGGTCCGGCTGCGCTCCAACTTGGTGTTATGTGGCCACAGTTGAGGCTGATGCGACGATCCGCAGGATCGAGAGCATGTGCCAGCCGGAGGATTCACTGTGCTCGCCGCCGATCGTTGCCCCCTACCGGCGTCCACAGATTGGAGCATTTCGTCGAGTACCGAATGCCGGGAAGCGGGGCCAGACCCCCCAGCCGGGTATAGACTGACACAGAGGAAGGTCAAAGATAAGCATGACAATTGAACAAGGCATCGTCTATACAGTCATTCTCCTGATTCTCATCCTGCCCATGTTCCGCCGCTGGCGCTACGATCTGGTGGCGCTGCTCGGCTTGCTCGTGCTCGTCATCACGGGGATCATCTCGGCCGACGAGGCCTTTGCCGGCTATGGCCATCCCGCAGTGATAACCGTGGCAGCGGTGCTGGTCTGCAGCCGGGGCTTGCAGAACTCGGGGGTTGTGGATCTGCTGGCGCGCTGGATGTCGAGCGTGGGAGAGGGCCTCAGCCTCCAGCTCGCACTACTGTGCGGAGCGGCCGGGCTGATCTCGGCCTTTATGAACAATGTAGGCACGCTGGCGGTCCTGATGCCGGTTGCCATCCGTATGGCCCGCGAGAGCGAGCGCTCCCCCGCTCTCTACCTGATGCCGCTCGCCTTCAGCGCCCACTTCGGCGGGATGA
>CAZQXX010000273.1:0-1624 GCA_964597105.1 uncultured Anaerolineales bacterium | reverse complement strand
CTGATTGTGGGCATTATCCGGAGCAAGGAGCATCTGCCAGCACCCTCGGGCTTCGAGCCCATCCAGGCTGAGGACGTCCTGCTCGTACGGGCCGATACTGAGAATCTACGACGGTTCATCCAGGAGGCCGGACTCAGGCTGGCAGAATCGCAACCCATCGCCGATGAGGGGCTGGAATCCGGCGATATCGGCACCATCGAGGCCGTGGTCTCCCCTGATTCACTCCTGGCAGAGAAGACGGCGCGCGCGCTTGATCTGCGTTGGCAATACGGCGTGAACCTGCTGGCGGTCTCGCGGCGCGGTGCGCACCTTCGAGCGCCGTTGGGGGCCATCCAGCTGCGTGTAGGCGACGTGCTCCTGTTGCAGATGCGGCGCGAAGCGATGCCGGAGACGTTGGAAGTTCTCGGCTGCCTGCCGCTGGCGATGCGCGGGATCAAGCTCGGGCGTCCCCGGCGCGTCCTGCTCTCCACAGGCATCTTCGGCGTCTCCATGGCAGCAGCAGCCGTCGGACTGCTGCCCGTGCAGATCGCTATGACACTGGCAGCCTGCGGTATGGTCGTGGTCGGACTATTGACGCTGCACGAGGCCTACGAGAGCATCGACTGGCCCATAATCATCCTCCTGGGCGCGATCATTCCCCTCGGGCTCGCAATGGAGAATACCGGAGGCACGCAACTCATCGTAAGTCAAATCCTGGCGATCTCTGAGGTCCTGTCCCCGGTCGGAACCCTCATCATCCTGCTGCTGGTCACGATGTTTCTCTCAGACGTGGTCAACAACGCCGTGGCCGTCATCTTGATGGCGTCCGTCGCGCTCAGTGTGGCCGAGGGGCTTGGCACATCACCTGATCCCTTCTTGGTGGCGGTGGCCATCGGCGGTTCCTGCGCTTTTCTCACTCCTATCGGCCACCAGTCGAATGTGATGGTCCTGGAGCCGGGCGGCTATAAGCCCGGCGACTACTGGCGTCTGGGTCTCCCTCTGGAGCTGATCATCGTGGCAGTCGGCGTGCCGCTGCTGCTGTGGTTGTGGCCCCTGTGAACCCGCCAGATCACAATAGGAGAGGAACGGATGACATTGAGAGACCACACCCTCCTGATGGACGAACTCGAGCAGGCATATCGCCACCACGCACCCACATCCTCATCGTTACACGAGCAGGCCCAGGAAGCCCTCGTCGACGGCGGCAGCCACGCCCTCCGTCTCCACGAACCGTTTCCCCCGCGCATCGTCTCCGCCTACGGCGGCTACGTCGAGGATGAGGATAGACACACCATCCTCGACTTCTGGCAGGGGCACCTGGCGAACGTGCTCGGCCATAACCCCGAGGTCGTGACCTCCGCCCTCGCCCGATCTCTCCAGACTCGCTGGGGGCTTCACACCGGCTTCACCGACCGGCTCCAAGTGGAGACCGCCGAGCTCCTCTGCCGCCAGACCGGCGCGCAGCGGGTGCGCTTCACCACCAGTGGCACCCTCGCCACGATGTACGCCGCTATGCTCGCCCAGTGCTTCACCCGCCGCGACCTGGTGATGAAGGTCGGTGGCGGCTGGCACGGTGCTCACCCGTGGGGGCTCAAGGGCGTCCACCTCCATCCCGACTGCGCGCCCTTTCAGCAGATGGACAGCG
>CAZQXX010000272.1:0-3774 GCA_964597105.1 uncultured Anaerolineales bacterium | reverse complement strand
AGGGCGAGCTGTAGACGTACTCCTCGTCGGGCCCGATCCAGTACTCCCAGTCGTGAGCGAAGTCGGCGACGGTGCGGAGGCGTCGCTCGCTCTGTCGTGCGGCCTCCTCAGCCCGGCGGCGGCGGTCAATCTGCGCCGTCAGAGGCCGCAGGAGGAACAGGTAGAGCGTGGGGGTCAGGAACGCCACGACGAGCAGCCCATCGAAGACAACGCGCCTCGCGGGTGGCAGAGGTGGAAACAGGGAGAGGACGACCATAGCGAGCACCTCGGCCACGAAGGCGGAGAGACCGACCATTATGGCCAGCCGCCATGGGGACTCGGGAATGATCAGTCGGGATATCCAGCCTTGCGATCGCGACTCCTGGAGGTGTTCGTCCACCGGCGTGGTCAGATTGCTCACAGAGTTACCGCCCCCCTTCGATCAATCGTGCGCCCCTCCACGAGGCGCTCTAACCCGTCATGATATATGCTTCTGTCCGGAGAGGCAACCCGCCCCATCCATCGGGCCAGAGCAATCGCATATGGAGAAGAGAGCGCTTAGAATTCCGAAGTTTACGGGATAGCCTCCTTCTGAAGGCTTCTCGTCTATATGCGCGCAACGCTTGGGACGAATGCTCGGCCAAAACTTCGGAATTCTGGTCACACGCGATTGCCCCATCCATCGGGCATAGCGACATCTCTGGAACGTGCTCAAGCCGGATGTCTGGGCCAAACGCATTGCTCTGGGCCGACCACGCTGGCCCGGGACAGGCGCCTGGTCCGCCCGATGGCCTCGTCGGTCGGGCCGCTCAGGGCGCGTCGAGGGCGTCGCGGATCGCCGCCGCCAGCTCCTCGATGGAGAAAGGCTTGCGGATCAGGCTGTGGAAGCCCTCCAGCTCCGCGGCGGGGCCATCCGTGTCGAACACGTGCCCCGTCATGGCAACCACCCGGATCTCGGGGGCCTCGACCTGCAGATGCTCCAGGAGATCGATGCCGCTGCCTCCCGGCATGACGATGTCCGTGACAACGAGGTCGACCGGCTCGTGCCGCTGGACCTCCAGTGCCTCCGGGGCATTCCCCGCCGGGACGACCCGGTAGCCGAGGGACTCGAGCCCGGCCTGGATCGCCTGGCGGAGGCGCGCGGCGTCCTCCACCACCAGGATCGTCTCTCCCCGGGCCGGGGGCACCCGCTCCGCCGCCCCTTCCTCCTCCCCGGCGGGCGCGTGCGGCGCCAGCGGCAAGTAGATGGAGAAGGTGGTCCCCTCCCCTACCGCGGTGTCGACGTCGATGAGACCATGGTGCTGCTTGACGATACCGTAGACCTGGGCCAGCCCCAGGCCGGTCCCCTGCCCTGCCTCCTTCGTGGTGAAGAAAGGCTCGAACAGATTCTCCATCACCTCGTCGTCCATGCCCACGCCGGTGTCGGAGACGCGGAGACGGGCCCACCTACCGGGGGTCAGGCCCGCGACCGGCGGCGGTTCGTCAACCGCGACCTCCACGGGGGCCACGCCGATGCGCAACTCGCCGCCGTCGGGCATCGCATCCCGCGCGTTCCCCGCCAGGTTCAACAACGCCTGGTGGATGCGCGTCCGATCGGCCTCGACCACGCACGGCCGGGGGGCCGGATCGACGGCGACGCGCACGTTCTCCGGCAGGGTGCGGCGCAGAAGAGCGGCCGTCCGCTCGATCAGATCGACGAGATCGAGGAGCTCGGTCTCCATCATCGCCCTGCGGCTGAAGTCGAGGATCTGGTCGACCAGGTCCACCGCGTGCTCCGACTCCTCGAGGATCGTCCGGATGGCCTCGTCAACCCGGGACGGCACGCCCTCGCTTCGACGGGCCAGCTGGGCGTTGAGGATGATGGCTGCCAGGAGATTGTTGAAGTCGTGGGCCACACCCCCGGCCAGGCGGCCCATGGCGGCCAACCGCTCCTGCTGCCGCAGCTGCCGCTCCAGCGCCCTCCGCTGGCTGATGTCCCGGGCGACCGTCAGCACCGCCGGCTTCCCCTCGTAGTCGATGATGCGGGAGCTGAGCTCGCTGGGGATGCGCGCGCCGTCGCGGCGCACGTGGGCCGTCTCGAAGTAAAGATGGCCCCTGGCCCGCAGCCGGGCCACCCGGTCGGGAACCAGGTCCGCGTACTCCGGCGCGTCGATATCCGCAGGGCCCATCTGGAGCAACTCGTCGCGGCTGTAGCCCAAGCGCTCGCAGGCGACCCCGTTGACCTCCAGGAAGCGGCCCTCCAGATCGTGGATGAGGATCGCATCGCTGGCGCTGTTGAAGAGCGTCCGGTAGCGGGCCTCGGAGCGCCGCAGCTCGTGCTCCAGCTCCAGGTTGGAGAGGCCGAAGGCGATGTCGTCGGCGACCTCCCGGAAAAGGGCCTGCTCCTCCTCCACCAGAGAGAAATCGCGGGAGAGGCAAACGGAGAGCACGCCGTGGGTCGTCCCCTGATGGTGGAGTCGCACGGTCATGGCGCTCTCCCGCTGGTGGTGCTGAGCCAGGTCACACCCCGCGCAGTCCGCCACCGGGTCCTCGACAACGATGACGTCCTCTTCGATCAGGGCCTCCTCCAGACAGGACGGGCGCCGACCGCTCTCAAGCCCGTCGACGATCCCAGGGAGATAGTCGTCGCCGCCCGCTCCCGCGGCCGTCTCTACCCGGCCGGACTCGTCCAGAAGCACCACCCAGGCGGTCTCGTAGCCGCGGGTCTCGACAAGCAGATCGCACGCGCCCTGCACGAGCCGGTCGTGGTCCCTCTCCCGGACCAGGAGCTGGTTGACCTCGCGGATGGCGCGCAGCACGGCGTTGAGGTGCTCGATCCGCGCCTGTGCCCGCCGCTGATCGGTGACGTCTCGAATGGTCCCCTGGAAGCCGCTCACCTGCCCAGCGTCATCCCTGCGGACGACGGAGGAGATCAGCGTGTGGATGATGGAGCCGTCTCTGCGGCGCAGATCGACGGCGTAATCCTTGGTGGCGCCCTGCTCGATGATCGTGCGGAGGTGCGCCTCCCGATCGCCGGGCTCGGCGTAAAGGGCCTCGATGGGCACGGCTCGCAGCTCATCCTCGCTCCCGAAACCGAAGAGCTCGACGGCCGCCCGGTTCATGTCGATCCACCGCCCGTCCCGGGAGGTGATGAAGACCGCGTCTTTGGAGGTCTCGAAGAAATCTCGGTACCGCTCCTCCGACTCGCGCAGCGCCTCCTCGGCGCGCTCCCGGCTGGCCACGTAGACGCGGAGCACACCGTAGAGAAGCAGCGCCGTCGCGCCGACGTAGGCCCAGCCCTTGATGCTCTGCCACCGGGCGAAGGCCTCCGGGCTCTCGACGAGGGCCTGGAGCGCGCGGTCGGAGATGAGGATCCACCCGGCGCCCAACAGGGCATAGGCGACAGCGACCTGCAGGGCGACCCGAATCCCGGGGCTCTCGGGGCTTCGATCCGACGATGGCCTGGACATCTGACCTCCTGTGGTGCCGGACGGGCACCGAAGACTCCCTCGAGTCGCTCGAGGGACCGACAGACGGGAGTATACTCCCGCCACGGGCAGAGAGCAACCCCAGCGACGGCGCTTTCAGGATTCTGCCATTCTCCTCAATGAGGTGACCAGGCTTCCGGAGTTTGCGTCGAGCATCTGTGGCAAGAGGACCGTGAATGCCCAAGAGGCTCTCAGAGGAGGGCTATCTTGTAAACTCCTGAAGTCCTTGCGATCGCACCTCCCATATGCAATTGCCCTTGGCCAGCCTAAAATGGGTATTGACTTTCCCATGGGGCGGTGATATAATCGGATCATAGTGAGGTAGCAC
>CAZQXX010000271.1:0-3799 GCA_964597105.1 uncultured Anaerolineales bacterium | reverse complement strand
TGAGGATGACAGAGTGATCGGAGAGCTGCAACCGACGGGCCTGCGCCCGAAGTTCACGACTCGGCTGGAGGCCGCCGGGTACAAGCTGCGAGCCGGGATCTTCAGGCCGACGCCTCGCGAGCCCGAGCCGGGAAACGGCCGGCACCGCTGACTCGTGACAGGTCGCCATCCCCTGGTCAACCCCCAGGACTCCATCGCTGCCAGCCGGAGGCGCGTGCCCACCTGACCATTGGCTCAGACTCGGTTCACCCGCCCGCGGTGCCACCCGCTCCGAGTGCCCGGTGCCGCGGACCAACCCGCACGCACGAGTCAGCGTTCAGACATTCGGACGTACGATCGCAACACGCTCACCGCCGCTTCCCGCAGCAGTGCTTCCACTTCCCCCCGCTCCCGCAGGGGCAGGGCTCGTTCCACCCGACCTTGCGCGTCGGCTGCGGGGGCTGAGGATCCTGGAAACAGGTCCACCACTCCATCTCGCGGATGACGTGGCGAACGAAGTGGAGATGCGGATCGGCGCGCAGTTGCGCCAGCTAATCCTACAGACAAGCCCTCTCTGTCCGGTCAAGCCACTGAGCGAGATAGAGCCTCTGCTCAACCAGATCGTCTCCTGGTGCGTCTCGCACGCCAGGTTCGCTCCCACGCCGAGCGGTTGTAGACCGGCCGGAAACCAAGCGCCAGGTAGAAGGGCATGTCCGTCCCGACGCAAGCCACCCGCGCCCCCAGAGCTCCACAGCGCCGCACGCCCTCCAACACCACCGCCCGCCCCAACCCCATCCGCCGATAATCCGGGTCCGTTGCCACCGGCTCCACGTAGGCGAGGTCGTTCACCGGCTCGTACCACATCCCGCAGTAGGAAGCGAACGGCCCATCGGGCGCCTCCACCACGATATTCAAGTCCTTCCGGTAGTTGGGAGCCGACTGCATGAACTCCCGGTCCTCGATCCCGCCTGCCGGCGGCTCATCGCCGTGGCCAAAGCCACGCCACAGGAGTCGATCCAGCTTCCGCAAGTCGTTATCCTCCGCCAGACTCTTCAGCTGAAACCCGGCCAGTACCGGGATCGGCGGGAAAGGATCCGGAATCGGCAGATGCGACATCGGCTCGCTGCTAGTGCTCTGCGTGCACCCCTTCGCTAGCGCGATCTGCTGGAACTCGGGGTCCTGGTCGTTGATGTAGATGCGCAGCCGTTTGGCCCCACCGTCCCATGTGCTGATCTCCTCCTCCGCGTAGTGGAGCATCTCCTCCTTGAGCCCTTCGTACGCCGGGTGGATCTCGAAATAGGCAGTTCCCATGGCGTGCTCCGGGTGGACTACGCCGACGATCTCACCGTCCGCCTCCCACACGCCGATCGCCTCCAGCTCGACGTTCCGAATGTAGGGGTGGTAGTGCATGTACTCCCAGCGCGGCTGGACCCAGTTGACGTGCCCGCCCGACGTGCGGTACGTCCTCTCCAGAAACCGGCCGACTCTCTCATAGTCGACGTCGTGATCGTAGTGCCTCATGGTAAGCGCCACGTCCTCTCTCCTTGATCAGTGACCAAACCCGGCCGCCACGCGGTCCATGTCGGCCGCCGCCTCCTGCACGATAGTCAGAAGACGGGGCACGATCTCCTCCTGCCGGGCGACAGCGGCCTCCAGCGCCTCACGGGGGAAGCGTCCCGTATACCGCTCCAACGTTCCTAAGATGGCCCAGACTCTCATCGTCGTGACTGAATTCTCCCCGGCTAGGTCATTCCTCCACCCAACCTCCTACCGACCGTCACGCCCAGCTCGCCTCCAGCTCCGGCCGCCGGGTCACCAGCTCATTCTCGACCAGATAGCGGTACGCCGCGAGGGCGGCCAGCGCGCCCTGCCCCACCGCCACGGAGATCTGCTTCTCCGGCACGTCCGTCACGTCGCCGGCGGCGAAGAACCCCGGCACTTCAGTCGACGCGTCAGCCGCCACCGGGACCTCCCCCCGCCCGTTGAGCCCCACCAGGCCCCGCACCGGATCGGTGTTCGGCGAGAGCCCGATCTCCAGAAACACCCCGTCCACCGACAAGGTCTTCGTCTGCCCGTCTCCCGTCGATACCAGCTCCACCCCGGTCAGGGCCTCATCGCCGGTGAAGGCGCCCACCTCGTAGGGAGTGTGGACCGTCACCGTCGGCTCGTCCCGGACCTGCTCGATGAGGGCGGCGTCGGCGGTGAAAGTCTCCCGCCGGTGGATGAGGTGGATCTCGGAGGCGAAGCTCAGGAGGTCCCGCACGGCGGTGAAGGCCGAGTTCCCGCCGCCCACGACGGCCACGCGTCGGCCCCTGTAGAGGGGAGCGTCGCACGTGGCGCAGAAGGCGATGCCCCGCCCGATGAAGCGCTCCTCGTTCGGCACGCCCAGGCGGGCGTATTCCTTGCCCGCCGCGTAGATGACGGATTGGGCGGCGAAGTCCCGCCCGTCGCTGGTGTGGATCAGGAACCCGCCGTGGGAGGCGGCCACCTCATCGACACGGACCCCCATCAGATCCGCCAGCGGGTACGACTCGGCGTGAAAGCGGAACTTCTCCAGGAGCTCATTCCCGGTCACGCCCGGCAGGCCCAGGTAGTTCTCCACCTCGGCCGTGTACATCAGCTGGCCGCCGAGCTTCTCCGCCACCAGGCCTACGTCCAAATCCTTCCGCGCCGCGTAGAGTGCAGCGGAGAGGGCCGCCGGCCCGCCGCCGACGATGAGCACGTCGTACAGCCGCTCCTCCTCCAGGGGGAGAACCTGGCGCAGCCCCTCGGCCTCCCGCATCGCCGCCTCCACCTGCCCGTACGCCTCCGGGTCCACCACCTCGAGGATCGCCAGGTAGAACAGCTGCGGCGGGTACAGGCCTTCCAGCGCCGTCGTCTCGTTGATGATGATCCGTGGCACGCCCTCCACCGCGTACCCCTGAGCCAGGTCGAGGAACTGGGACGCGTCGACCATATCGGCGCGGATCCGGTCGTTGACGTAGGCGAACTGGTGGGCCGTGTGGACCATCCGGGGACAGTAGGGGCACGTCAGGGTGATGAAAACCTGGAGGTGCACAGGCGAGTCGAGCGCCGCCACCAGCGCCTCCAGCTCCGGCTCCAGCGCGGACCGCCCCGTCGAGAGCATGACCACCGTCTGGAGGAGCGAGGCGTACTCCTGGCCCCCCGTCAGGCCGTAGAAGCGGATGCCCCGGTCCCGGTCGCCCAGCGGCACTGTAGCCGGGAACCGGGCGATGGCGTATTCGGCAATCGCGTCCCGGTCGGCGGACGTCAGCACCTCCACCGTCAGCCTGTCGGATAGCGCCGCCGTCTCCTCCAGGAGCTGCCGCTGGGTCTCGCACGGCTCGCAGTCGTCGTCCACGAACAGGAGCAGACGCACCGGCTCGACCATGTCAGCGAGCACCTGGGCGATCTCCGCCCCCGTCTCCTCATCCCACAGCGGTGTCGGCATCTTTGAGTCCCCCCTGGGCAACCTTCTGCTGCCCCCTCCTTACTGAGTTAGCGCGAATAGAATCCCCGGATCAGACGATCTCCTCCCGCCCGTCCGTCAATCTCATACCGCTGGTAACTATACCAGCGGTCGCTCTCGCTGGCAACGGACACCCACCTGACACCCGCCCACACAACCGGCTCAAGCCGGGCCTGCCGCCCTATGGGCCGCCGGGCGTGTCGACAGCAAAGGGGACACCTAGGAATGGTGCCCCCGTTCCCTGTCGTCTTTCTTCGTCGCCCAGCGGCATCGCCGGGGCCCCGCAGCGTCCGCGTGCGAGCAGCCCCACGACACCGGAATACCCGGAGGTCCCGCCAGATGGTGACTCGA
>CAZQXX010000270.1:0-3814 GCA_964597105.1 uncultured Anaerolineales bacterium | reverse complement strand
CTGAGCGACCGGACACGGCTGATCATCCTGAACTCGCCTAACAACCCGACGGGAGGGGTCCTCTCGCGGGATGTGCTCGAGCACGTCGCAGAGGCGGCGGAGAGACACGATGCCTGGGTGCTGTCGGATGAGATCTACCTGCGACTCACGTTCGACGGTGGGCTCGCGCCCAGTATCGCCAGCCTGCCAGGCATGAGGGAGCGCACGGTGATCTGCGACGGGTTCTCCAAGACATACGCGATGACGGGCTGGCGGCTCGGGTTCGGCGTCATGCCGGAAGCACTCGCAGAGAGACTCGGCTTGCTGCTGACGCACTCGGTCGGTTGCACGGCGACGTTCACTCAGTATGCGGGTTGGGAGGCATTGACCGGACCGCAGGGACAAGTCGATGAGGTGGTGAAAGAATACGAACGGCGGCGGGACGTGCTGGTCGCCGGCTTGAATGAGATCCCTGGCATGAGATGCCGCACGCCGGAGGGGGCGTTCTACGCGTTCCCGAACGTCATGGCGTTCGGCCAGTCATCGGCGTGGGTGGCGGACTACCTGTTGAACGAGGCTTGCGTGGCGGTTCTACCCGGGGATGCTTTCGGTGACGGCGGCGAGGGGTATCTACGCCTCTGCTTTGCCAACTCGATGGAGAACATTGAGCTGGCTCTGGAGCGGATGGACAGGGCGTTGAGCGATCTCTAGCTCGGTGTCTCCTTCAGGAGGGCTGCTACGTAACCGACCTGCAGATCATCGCCTATGTCCTTGTTGCCGATCACGGTTGCATCGGGTCGGACGAACTGGACATTCCCCGACTGATCCCGCTTGAAGCGACCAAACTCAGCGCCACTGAGGCTCTCGAGGACGCCGGGTCCCTCCCGGGCCGCGCCGCGCTGTTTGACGATGAGCGCATAGTCCCCTTCATCGGCCCCCAGGGTGTTGAGGGCCTCACCGGGCACCTCGAGGGCATAGTACTCCGCGTCCGCGTGGAGTGAAAGGCGAGATCCCCCCTGGGGGAGCTCCAGGCGGAAAGACTTGCCCCCGACCCTGAGCGTGCCGGCGACGACGTAGCGCTCTACTTCCAGCTGAGCCAGCGCGTAATCTGACTCCTCCTCCGACAGGATCACGGGGAACCAGAGAGCGGCGGCCGGGTCGTCTGAGCCGGAGGGCATATGTGTGAGGGCCTCCATCAGTGCCTGGACCCACTTCTGCGCCCGCTCGCAGCGCTCCAGATTGGCGGTATCGTTGACCGCGGCCCAGTATGTGGAGACTCTTTCTAGAAGCTCGTCCGCTTTCTGGTACCATCTCAACGCATCGGCGCGATTCCCCAAGGATTGGTGGAGCACTCCCAGGGCGTAGGCGGCGACGGCCTGGTTATGTCGCTGGTACCTGGAAGGCTGCGTGGTGAACAGTCGGTGGGCTCTCCTGGCCTCTTCCACGGCGGAGCCCAGTTTGCCGACCGTGACGTGGACGTCGGATAGATGGATCAAGGCGGCGGCTCTGCTCAATTGGGCACCGGCGTCGCGGGTTGCCTCCAGGGCGTCGCGGGCGCGCTGCTCAGCCTCTGCGTACTGTCTGCGCAAGCGGAGCGAACGGGAGGTCTGAAGCAACTCGTTTACGAAACCAGGCAGGTCGTCCAGGCAGAGGTACTCAGAGGGCAGCATCTTGGGCGGCACGCGGATCATTGTCTCTCACCTCATCGATTCAACGCTCAGTCTTCGCCGAGTTGGGCGCCTCGCTGTCCAGCAGCTTCTGGAGCCTTCCCAGTGTGCGAATCGCCTCAGGGGGCATGAAGTCGCGGGTGTCGGGATCATAGGACATCCAGCGCAGGGCCTCGACGACGCGCAGGGCGAGGACGTAGGGCTCCGACGCCTGCCCACTTCTCAACACGGGCTGGAGCGCCTCGGCCAGGGCGATGACCATCTCCGCCTGGGCCTGGATGCGGGCCGCATCGATTCGCAGCAGTTCGGCCTCTCCCTCAGCACGGCTGGTCAATGCGCGGGCGTTCCACCCGGCATCCCAGGCCTCAATCCACTGCTCCGAAACGAGCTGGCGAAGCCTCTGGGAGACTCCGTCCGTGCTGGCACCGTCCCTGTCGGGGACCTTCACCTGGAGGGTCCCCAGCTCTATCTCCAACAGCTCGGCACCTACTGTCGACAAGGCGTCCTCAACGACGGTCTCCAACCGGTCCCGAATCTGATCGCGGGGATGCGGCTGGTCGGGCTGAGGAGCTTGAAGGAGCCAATCCAGCCTGTACGTTGCCAGGATATCCCGGAGCGCATCTTCGGCGAGCTGGACGGCGCGATGATCCCAGGTCATTGACGACGATTGGCTCCCCGCAGTGTCAGGGATCCACGTGGTGGTGGCCGCGCGAAAAACGGCATCTTGCGCGCAGGGATGGGGGCCCGCCCCCTTATGCCCTGAGCCAGACCCAATACGAGGGCTGCCGGGGGAGGAGCTGGCGATCTTGAAGCTGATGTCGAGATCGCAGGCGACCGGTATCCCTTCTTTCGTTAGAGCGGATACCTCCTGCACCCTCCGTTGTGGCCGGAGATCGACCGCCCTCCAGAGTCTCTCGTATCGCTGCAGCGTGTGGGGTCCCGGTCCCAGGACGCGATGGGTGCGCCCGTTCAATTCGGTCACAACGGCGGTATCGTTGTACACGATGAGGGAGCCGGGCCCGCCGGCTCGAGCTGCTGCGGTTCCATCGGCAGAGGCGAGGCGGCCCTCCTTCGCCAGGAGCTTGGGCCCTTTCCCAAGGCTGCCGAAGCGGAGGCGATTCAGGAAATCGTGTGCTTCCTTGAGCGTCTCAATGTCGTACAGCTCGTGGAGAAGTCGCGCGGCAAAAAGGGGCACGGCCACCAGCGCTCCGATCACGGGGAGGGCGCCCTGAAGCGAGGCGAGAGCCAGGGTGAACGCGTCCCGCGGCGAGGAGGCGCCGAGTTGAGGATTCTGCGGTGCGGACGCGGCGAAGCGGACCCACAGCTCTGCAGCTAGGGTGACTGACATGATCACGAGGAGGACCAGGCCGAGGGTGAGCAGTGTCCGTTTGATGTGGGGGGTAGGCGTTCTCGCTAACATATCATAATCTCGAGATGTCGGGGACGCATCTATTCCTCCACGGCTTTCCGTACATCGTTCAGCAGTTCCATCGTGCGTCTGGGCAGCACCTGCCTCAGCTGCGGCTGAGTGGTCAGCTGCTCCACGAGCACGAGGAAGCGGTTGAGAACCGTCTCGGCGTCCAGATCGGTGCTGGCCTCTGTCAGCTCCTCCAGCTGTCGACCCAGGTCCAGGATCAGATCAGCCCGAGTGTCGGCCCGCGCGCGCTCCAGAATCTGCAGGCGTTCCGCCTGGCCCTGGGCCTGCTTGAGGGTGATTCGCCTGGTCCACTCGGCCTCCCAGTTGCGAGCACGCCTCAAATAGACCTCGGGGTCATCCGGTTCGAGGTTCCCCAGGCGTGCGCTGATGAGCTGGATGCCCAGAGGCTCCAGATCGGCTGTAAGCTGGTCATCGAATTCTTCGGCTATTTTGCGGCGCGGGGGCCTTCCGCGCGGCTGGTGAGGGTCATAAAGCTCATCGAACGCCAGCTTGCTGACGATGTTCCGCAGAATATGGTCTCCCCGGATCCGGGGTAGATCGTCCCATTCGGCCTGCTCGGCAGTTCCTGGGACGTATGTCACGGTGCGCTGCTCGACTCGCTGCGCACGCAGGGCCTTGAACGCCGCGCTTCGATTAAAAGGAAGACCTTGACCCAGCGTCGGCTCACGACGTCCGGCGTCGAGCCTAAAGGACACCACGGCATCGACAGTGACTTGTATACCGTCCTTAG
>CAZQXX010000269.1:0-3843 GCA_964597105.1 uncultured Anaerolineales bacterium | reverse complement strand
ACCGAGGAGTCGGGTCAGCCGCGCGGCTTCAACGAGCCCTGGGACGTGGCGGTCTCGTCCGATGGCGAGCTGTACGTGGCGGATACGTGGAACCACCGGATTCAGAAGCTCGATGAAGACGGCGTGGCTCTGACGGCCTGGGGAAGCTTTGGCGAGGTCGGTGTGGGGAGCGACGAGGCCGGGCAGAGCGTCTTCTACGGGCCGCGGGGGGTTGCGTTGGGGCCGGATCGGCTGGTTTACGTGACGGATACCGGCAACAAGCGCGTTCAGGTCTTTGGCCCGGACGGTGAGTTCGCCCTTCAGTGGGGGAATGGCGGCAGCGGTGAGGGCAGCCTCGACGAGCCAGTCGGCATCGCCGTCGGCCCCGACGGCGAGGTCTACGTGGCCGACACCTGGAACCGCCGCATCCAGGTCTTCGACAGCCAGGGGGCGTTCCTCAGGCAGTGGGCCGTTGAGGGGTGGAACTCGGGCGTGCCGGAGGAGAAACCCTACCTGGCCGTGGACGACCAGGGACGTGTGTATGTGACCGATCCGGGCTACTACCGGGTGCTGGTTTTCGACAGCCAGGGCCAGTACCTGCTCTCGTTCGGGACGTACGGGACTGACAACGCGTCATTCGGACTGCCCCAGGGCATCGCCGTGGCTGCGGACGGTAGAGTCTACGTCAGCGACGCTCATGGACATCGTGTATTGGCCTTTGACCCAATCGACTTCGAGCAATTCACGGACTGAGTGAGGAGGCTTATGGAGGTGGAGCGACCAGGTCGTTTTGCCCTGCTGGACGGTTCCCGGCTGATCGCCGAAAGCTGCGCCCGGGCCGGTGCCGATGCGTACATCGGGTATCCAATCACCCCGGCGAGCCTGATCTATGGCTACGCGAGCCGACGCTTTCCGGTCATCCTTCCGGCTCCCGATGAGATCACGGCGCTCCAGTGGATGGCTGGGCTTTCCGCCACCGGGAAGCTGGCGGTGACCGCGACGTCCTTCCCGGGACTGGCCCTGATGGTGGAGTCGATCAACATGGCGTACATGATGGAGCTGCCGATGCTAATCATCCTGGTTCAGCGACTGGGGCCGTCCACCGGGACGGCGACGGCAGGCGCTCAGGACGACCTGCGGTTCGTGCACGGGATCGTCTCGGGAGGGTACCCCGTGCCGACGTTCTCCGTCGCGGACATCGGTGATTGCTGGCAGTTGCCTCCGGTGGCGCTCCAGACGGCCGTCGATCTCCGCACCCCGGTTGTGCTCCTCACCTCCAAGGAGATGGTGATGACCGAGCGGAGCTTCGACCTCTCCAGGCTGGGCGACGTCAGGCCTGTGGCGCGAAGCTGGTATGACGGCGCCGAGCCGTACCGACCCTATGCAGCCGGGGAGGGAGAGGTCCCGCCCTTCCTTCCCATCGGCGATGATCGTCACCAGGTCCGCATGACCGCCTCGACGCACGATGAGGAGGGTATCCTCCGCCATTCGACGAAAGAGGCTCTGGCGAACAGCCACCGTCTGCTCACGAAGGTCAGAGAGAAGACCCCCCCTCTCTACCAGTTGGAGGAGAGAGAAGGAGCCGAGACCCTCATTGTGACCTACGGCGTGACGGCGGGAGCGGCACAGGAGGCAGTGCAGGAGTTGGCCGAGAGAGGAGAGCCCGTGTCCCTCTTGGTGGCCCGCACCCTTGTCCCGATCCCGGATGCGTACTATAGGATCGTGGAGCGGTATCGGCGCGTGGTATTCGCCGAAGAGAACCTTCAGGGGCAACTGGCGTCGATGATGTTCGGCGAGCGCCCCCCCGACGGTGTCGGCGTGGTCGGAGGCATCGGTCACATGGTGACGCCAGACCAGATCGTCGAGGAGATGTCAGGATGAGCCAGTTCCTTACGACGTCGGGTTTCCCGTATTGCAGGGGGTGCGGGCATCATTTGATCGCCCGAAACACGGTGAGCGCGCTGGAGGCCGCGGGCCGCGGGCCGCGAGACGTGGTCCTCGTCACGGACATCGGTTGTCACGGTATCGTCGACCGTAATTTCGCCACGCATACGATTCACGGCCTTCACGGGCGCTCGGTGGCCCTGGGAAGCGGGATCGCGATGGGACTCTCCGGGGACAAGGATGTCGTCGTCTTCATCGGCGATGGCGGGGCGACGATCGGGCTCCAGCACCTTCTGGAGGCGGCTCGCCTGAACGTGAACCTCACCGTCGTGGTCCACAATAATATGCTCTATGGCATGACGGGCGGACAGCCCAGCGGCCTGACGCCGTGCGGGTTCCGGACCGTCATCACGGAGGAGGGGAGTCCCTATCCCCATCACGACCTCTGCCGGCTGGTGCGGGATGCCGGCGCTCCCTATGCGCGGCGGTTGTTGGGGCGGGGTGATTTCTCGGAGGAGCTTGGGGAGGCGTTTGCTGTCGACGGATTCGCTCTCGTCGAGGTGCTGGAGCTGTGCACGAGCTACGGCACTAAGATGAACCCGGACCTGCGGCTGCGCGAGTTGGCCGAGTCCTTTGGATACGAAGTCGGCGTCTGGACCGGTGAGGAGCGCGCAGCCCTGCGGTTGGAGCCCGAGAAGGGCCGCCCTTCGCTTCTGGGCACCGACGCGATCAGAGCGACCGACGTGCGCTTTGAGTCCTCACTGGAGGGTCGCCGCTCAGTGGTGGTGGGCGGGAGCGCGGGGGAGGGGGCTCAACGGGCAGCCGAGCTGTTCGCCGAGGCGGCGATGGCCTCGGGGTTGCACGTCACGAAGAAGGGGAGCTATCCGGTCACCGTTGGCGTGGGCTTCTCCACGGCCGAAGTGATCGTCTCCCGCCAGCCGATCCTGTATCACGGGATATCGCGGTGCGACGCCGCCATTATCACCTCGGGCGATGGGCTGGCTCACAATAGGCAGCGGGTCGAGGCCATGACCGGAGGGACGGTCTGGTTGGATGAGAGCTTGGAAGCCCCGGAGACGGGCGCCGAGATCCGGGTGCGGGACTTCCGAGGACGGGCAGGTCCCCGGAACGCTGCGATATTCGGGTTGCTGACGTTCGTGAGCGAGACGGGCGTGATCCCCGCGGAGGCGATGGTCCGTACGATCAGGCAGAGTTCCATCGCGGAGTACGTCCCCGGCGACCTGCTGGAGGCCTTCGAGTAGCAGCTGAGGAGCGGTCAGAGGCGAGCGGCTGCCGACCTTCTTCGAGGAAGCACGCGTGATGCCGATGGCGCACCGGGCGAGGGTGGGGCTGCATCGTCGCCCTGCGGTCAGCTAGCTCTGCTCACTTGTCTCCACAAGCACTCCGTGCCGATCAGACGTTGGCCTTCGGAGTTGCTGAATCCACACGGTTCTCCCAAACCTGGGGCGATTTCCCAGAAGATATCCCAAATTTACCCTATTGACAACTTACCTCCCAGGCAGTATAATGGAGATACTGAGGAAGAGACCCACTGTTAGGGAGGCATCATGGACGAGGGACAGAACCACCGCTTGGCTCGCTCCGCCGCCGCCTGCGCCGACGGCTTGCCGTGCCATGGCCGAGCGTCGCTCGGCCCGGGGCCGTGCGGAGGCGCGCCCGAGGGCAACCAGAACGCCCGGACGCGCGGCTGCTACGCCCATCGCGACGTCCCGGACGCGGGGTGGACCATCGACACCCCCATCGGCCGACCTCACTGCCAAGCGAGCGAAGCGAAGCCGCACGCCGATCTCTTCGAGTGCATCGGCCGCCTCCTCGAGGAGGATCAGACGGATACACGGGACATTGCCCGTCTCTTCGCCCTCTACCGAGTCAGCGCCGCCCGCCTGGAGCGCCTCCTCCAGGAGCGGCAGATCATCCACCGGGCCAGCGAGCAGCTCCGGACCATCGCTGCCCTAGCTG
>CAZQXX010000268.1:0-3889 GCA_964597105.1 uncultured Anaerolineales bacterium | reverse complement strand
TTCCGGACGTCGGGATGGTCAGATTTCAACCACTGTGGGTTGAGGATCTGGCACGTTCCATCGTAGCAGCGATTGATCGGGAGGATCTAATTGGCAGAATGATAACTGTCGGAGGACCAGAGCACTACACCATAGAGCAGATGATCCGCCGCGTGCTGGAGGCCGCCGGGATGCGCCGGCATCTGCTCCACATCAGCATGCCCGTTATGCGTGGAGGGAGTGATTTCCTCGGATCTCTCTTCGCCCGTAACCCGGCCCCTGGGTGGTGGCTCGACCTGGCAGCGGCAGGGAGTGCAACTGAGCTTGGGACAATTCCGAAGCATTTCGGCTTTGAACCATGTCAGTTCGCCCGATGTCTGAGCTATCTGCGTCGTCGAAGACACTGGCGGCGACAGTTCATTCGCCACATCCTCGGTCGGGAATAGGTTTGGACTCATCCCCCCCGAATCGATGCTTCAGTAGTACCCAGACGGCAACCAACCCATCTCTCCAGTTGATCTTCTTCCCTTCCTCGAGCCCTCGAGGGCGATATGAGATCGGGACCTCGTGGATCTCGATATTGCTTCTCAGCAACTTGCTCGTGACCTCTGGACAGAATGCAAAGCCGTCGGCTTGCAGATCCAGACGTCGAAGCAGCTCCGTTCGAAACAGCTTATATCCCGTTGCCTCATCCGTTAGATCAGAGCCATACAACAGATTGGCCGCCCAGCTGACTAAGCGCCCACCCCAATAGAAGCGCCAGTACGATCGGGGGTTCTTGCGCAGATTCCGCGAACCATAGACGACCCGCACATTGGGATCGTCAAACGGGGCCAGCAGTCTCGGGTATTCCCGCGGATCGTACTCCAGATCCGCGTCCTGAGTGATGAAGATATCCCCCGTCACATGCTCCAGCGCCGTCCGGATGGCAGCACCCTTTCCCCGATTCTTTTCGTGGCTTATGACCTTAACCACCTTCGGCCACCGGCAAGCGACTTGTTCCAGAATCTCTTCAGTATCATCCGTCGATCCATCGTTCACGACGATGACTTCTCGTTCAATCCCCTCAAGCTCCACGTCCAGCACGCACTCGATCACACGAGCCACAGTTGTCGCCTCGTTATATACCGGGATGACCACAGATAGCTTCTTCATCGTGTCAGGTGACGACTCCCCGTATTCGTTGCCCACGAGTTATCATTCCTCAAAGCCCTCCCTCCAGTTCAGACGCCAGCAACCCGCGGATACGCGCGGCGACCATCTCAACAGCCACTTCGTTGAATCCCCCCTCCGGGATGATGACGTCAGCATACCGCTTGCTTGGCTCGACAAACTCCAAGTGCATCGGTCGCACGGTCGACAGATACTGCTCACATACCGATTCGACGCTCCGGTCACGTTCCTCGATATCTCGACGCAGACGGCGAATAAAGCGCACGTCAGCGTCGGTATCAATATAGATCTTCACATCGAATAGCTCTCGCAGATCAGACTCGACGAACACCAGAATTCCTTCGACAATGACCACCGGACCTGCCTCCACGCGGCGCGTCTTGTCCGTTCGTGTATGTGTGGTGAAGTCGTAGATTGGAATCTCCACAGGCTCGCCGGCGCGAAGTTTCTTCAGATGCTCAATCAACAACTCGGTCTCCAGGGAGTCTGGGTGATCGAAATTGACCTGAGCACGGAGCCGCTCAGGAAGGTGGCTCAGATCCCGATAGTATGAATCGTGAGCGATGTACGTGATGTGTTCAGCACCCACCCGATCCAGGATTCGGCTCGCCACCGTCGTCTTACCTGATCCTGTTCCGCCGGCTACCCCGATTACAACCGGTTGCATCTCTCCTCCTCGCCTACCAACCCCTGACTGCCACGAGGATCAACAGCAGCGAAGCAGCACTAGTAAGCGCTGCACGCAACCTGCTGACAGAAGTGGACCCCGCTAGCCAATCGGCACTCCACACCAGCCAAGCTCCTGCAACACTCCCTCGCACCACAGGATCTGCACCGACCCAGACTGTCCCTCGCTGCCACAAGTTCAGTAGCGCTGCAGAGCCAGCTAGGAGCGTCAAAAAAGCATACGTGATAGCCCTGGATGGCTCAATCTCTCCCGCGCCCGCTGCGATCACACCCAACGCCTGTCCTAGCGTCCGAGCACCGAGGCCAGCGCACACCCCAACCAAGAATCTAATCGGTGTGACCCACTCGCTCCCGGGAACCTCCTCATACGGTATAGCCATGCCAACCAGCGCTAACCCGGCCAGCGCGAGCGCCGGCACGTAGATCAGACATTGGCTCCAATGCATCTCTTCCCCTGTCTCCACGTGCAGGGGAACGGCGAGGCCGGCGATCAGAACCATCGAGGATACCGCCCCTCCCAGCCCAGTGGCGCCCAGGGATGTGGGTAGCCATCCCAGTGCAGGTAAGCTACTTCCCCAGGCCAGCAACGCCCCGAATACGAGAAGGCTAGCAGCTGCCCAAGCAGCACTGTCCTCACCAATTGGAATGCGCGGCAGATCTCGGAGCCCGCGCAATAGCGCGACACCTATCGCCAGCGTAAGCAAACCGCAGGCCAGTCCGATGAGGATCAGCATCACAGACACGCTAGATCTCCTCTTCCGCAGACACAGGCATAGGAGGAAGAGACCCATTGGCTCCGATAGAGGCCTCACCCTCACGAAGCCAGAAACGACGTGCGGGCCACGCTGTATTCGCCACAAGTCCTCCCATCAGCAGAAGAAGTCCGAGGCCCGCCAACCAACGTCCTGGATTCTGACTCACTGTCAGTTCCACATAAGGTGCGGGAGTCAGGTTCAGTTCCACACCTTCCACGGTCACCTTACCCTCGCCCCCTTCTCCAGTTACCGTTTCATCAATGATCTCTCCCGGTGGACTCCGATAGACTTGCACATCCAGACGCGTAAATGGCTCCCTCGAGCGAGGCGTCAGACGGACAATCAAGTTCGCTTCAGGGACGGCAAAATATCCGTCTTCGGTAAGGGCCAGTACCAGCTCGGGGCTCGGCTCGGCCTCCACCGTCAGCTGGAGCCCTAGCTCCTGCCCGTCGTCGGACGCTTGCACCCGCACGCCAGGCCCCCTCTCCTCAACCCAGGTGATCACCCCCGGGCTATGGCGCGGCTCACCCCCGGTCGCGGTTAGCGCTACCCAGTCGTCGCTACCAGGTAGCGCTGTTCGCTGACCTCTTTGTAGAATCAGCTCTTCGACCTGCCAGCCCCAGAGATGTGACAGAAGCAAACCTGCCAACAGCAGCAGAGCCCCGCTGTGTGCTACCACAACAAACGTGTCAGCCCACGGCCAGCGGTCAATCTGATAGCGTCCCGACCTTCTCACTACCCGGTACCGCCGTCGCCTAAGCCAATCCAGCAGCTCGCCCAGGTTCCCTCCCGGAATCTCCTGCCAATCACCGTCCGGCTCTCCCGGCCGACGGTTTCGGCACAGTTGGTCCACTCCCTCTACCAGACGGAGTGCGAGACAGCCCGAGAGACATGCCAGTAGTCCACGGAAACCAAGTGAGTCTGTGACGTTGAAAAAGCCCAGGAATCCCATAAGCGAAGCAGCGCCGCCAAAGCGAGCCTGTACCTGGGAGAGCCAACGGGCATAATCTGGATCGGAGGAAGGTTGCTGAGGAATCCAGGCACTGACCGTCACACCAGCCGCGAGGGCCAGCAAGAGAACGACCAGCACCATATCGCTGGTGGCAAACCGCCAGGCGATCCGCCAAGGATCCGATGTTCGCTCAGCCATTGAGTCCCTGTTGGGGTCAACTCGTACTAAAAACAAGGCCCCGAGACGGGGCCAAATCGAAGAGCCACCCCTGGGACTCGAACCCAGAACCTACCACTTACGAAGCGGTTGCTCTACCGATTGAGCTAGGGTGGCTCACAAAACG
>CAZQXX010000267.1:0-3904 GCA_964597105.1 uncultured Anaerolineales bacterium | reverse complement strand
TCGAGCCCCGGTTGGTCACGGCGGGCTTGCTCCTCCTGATGAGCCTCGGCCTCGCGGTCCTGGTGACCGGCGGAGGCCTGGTCAGCGTCTACGCCTACGTCGTCCTCTTTGGGATCGGGTACGGGGGTGTCCTCGTCCTGATGCCCGCCATCGTCCTCAACTACTACGGGGCCGAGAGTTCCGCCTCCATCACCGGCCTGGCCATGCTGCTCCACACCCTGCTGAGCGCCGTGGGCGCGCCCCTGGTCGGCGGCATGAAGGACGTCAGCAGCAGCTACGTGCCGGCTTTCGGTCTGATGATCGGCATAGGGGTCGCCGGCGCCCTGAGTGCGTTCCTGGCCAGACCACCGGAGCACGAGTCGGTCGACGCGAAGCACGGCGTCCCCCAATCGTCCATCTGAGCGCCTCGACACGCCCGTCCCGCGTCCTCTTGGTCAGGCCGCGATCGGCGGCACCCGATCGGCCCAGGGGGCCGCATCCTCGAGCTGCGCGCCGAGCCGGAAGAGGGTCGCCTCGTCACCGAAACGGCCGACGAACTGCATCCCGATGGGGAGTCCATCCCCGTTCCAGTGCAGCGGCACGGACACAGCCGGCTGCCCCGTCGTGTTGAACGGCGGCGTGTAAGGCATGAAGCGGTAGACCTCATCAGCCAGGGCGTCGATCCCCGTGAGCGCGTTGATCAGACCGCCGGCATTGAGGGCGCCCAGCGCCTTCATGGCGACGAGCTCGGCCCCCTGAGGCTGGAGGGCGCCGATGGGCAGCGGTGGCCCCGCCAGGGTCGGCGTGAGCAGCACATCGTAGGTCTGGAAGAAGGGCGCCATCCGCCGTCCGGTCCGCTTGAGGAAATGGAGAGCCTTCGAGAACTCGGCGGCGCTGATCTGCGAGCCGAGGAGCGCCACGGCCCACGTGCCGGGCTCGAAGTCCCTGGCGGTCGCCTTCCGCCCCAGGAGCTCCTGCGCCTCCTCGATGTCGGCCCGCGTCTCGGCGCAGACCATCGTCAGGAAGGCCCGAGCGAAGGCGCTCCCGTCGATGTCCGGCGCGTCCTCGACCACCTCGTGGCCCAGGTCCCGGCATAGCGCGACGGCCCTCTCCAGCCCGGCGACGTAGCCCGGGTGGACCGTGCCCGGGAGGATGGGTTCAGCAGTGAAGGCGATGCGCAGCGTTCCCGGATCCCGTCCCACCTCCTCCAGGAACGGCCGCCGCGGTGGTGGGGCCACGTACAGGGCGCCGGGATCCGGACCGGCGATGGCGTCGAGCATCGCGGCACTGTCGCGGACGGAGCGGGTCAGGACGTGCCCGCAGCTGAAGCCCTGCCAGGCCTCCGCCACATCGGGGCCCAGCGGGGTGCGCCCCCGCGTCGGCTTGAGGCCGAACAGCCCGCAGCAGGAGGACGGGATGCGGATCGAGCCGCCGCCGTCGCTGCCGTGGGCCAGCGGGACCATGCGGGCCGCCACGGCCGCGGCGGAGCCTCCGCTGGAGCCGCCCGGCGTCAGCGTCAGGTCCCAGGGATTCCTCGACGGTCCGAACAGCTCCGGATCGGTGACGGGGAGCATGCCGAGCTCGGGCACGTTGGTCTTGCCGAGGATCACGACCCCGGCCGCCTTGAACCGTTTGACCATCTCGCTGTCGTGGTCGGGCACGAAGCCCTCGTAGAACCGGCTGCCATTACAGGTGGGGACGCCGGCGCAGGTCGCCAGCAGGTCCTTCAGCAGGAACGGCACGCCGGCGAAGGGGGCGTCGGGATCGATCCGGGCCGCCGCCTCCCGGCCCAGCTCGTACGTCTTGTGGATGACGGCGTTGAGCTCGGGGTTGAGCTTCTCAATGCGGGTGATGGCCTCCTCGGCCAGCTCGCCCGGTGTGACCTCCCCGTTCCGGACGAGCTCGGCCAGACCGAGGCCGTCGTAGGCGTCATACTCGCTGAAGCCGGTCATTGGTGTGCCTCCTCGTCGTCGCTAGACCATCTCGGGCTCACAATGGCTAGTCTACTCGGACCTGGTCGTCTGTCAACAGAGGGATGGTTGGCACGTCGGAGCGTTGGCAAGTTGGAACGTTGGCGCGTTAGCACGCTAGAACGTTGGAACGTCCAGAGGCGGGAGGGCCAGCGCGGGTTATTTGGGAGTACGGGTGCATTGCAGCTTTGAGACTGGCCGACCAGCGCCCATGCGGCGGATGTGGCCATCGGCCGCGAGCCAGAGGAGGAGGATGGGCCACCTGGCCGCCTTCTGGATGAGTAGATCGCCCGCCGGCCCATTGGGCCAGACGCCCGTCCGCCGTCTTGTCCCAGTGGGGCTTGTCCAATCGGCGCATCGATGATAGGCTTGCGCACGCGTTCCCGTTACTCATCCACAGGAGATCCCATGACCCAGAAACTCGACTACAAGAAGACGTTCCTCATCGGCTTCGGCTTCTTCTCCACCAGCGTGATGTGGGCCATCTACAACACCTACGTCCCCATCTATCTGCAGGCGGGCCGACCGGGCTTCGAGGCGTCGACGTTCGGCTTCGGCTTGGGGGCCACGCTCACCGGCGTCATTATGACGCTCGACAATATCGCCGCATTCTTCCTCCAGCCCCTGACCGGGGCTCTCAGCGACCGCACGCAGACGCGCATCGGGCGGCGCATGCCGTACATCATCGCCTTCGCCCCCATCGCCGTGCTCGCCTTCGTCCTGATCCCCCTCGCGCCCCAGGCAATCCCGGCCTCGGCGAACGGACAAATCGGGGAGGTCAGCGGGCTGTTCGCGGCCTTCGTGGCTGCCCTGGGCGTGATGCTCCTGGCCATGGCCGCCTTCCGCACACCCGTGATCGCCCTGATGCCGGATCTGGTCCCCTCCCCGCTCCGCTCGAAGGCGAACGGGGTGATCAACCTGATGGGCGGCCTGGGCGGCGTGTTCGCCTTCCTCGCCGGCGGGCTGCTCTACAGGATCTACCGGCCGCTCCCCTTCTGGATCGGCGGGGCGCTCACGCTGATCGCCGTCGGCATTCTCTTCTGGCGGGTCAAGGAGCCGCGTGAGCTGGTTGAGTCGGCCCGGCGGCGGGAGAAGGGCCTGGGGGTGTTCGCCGCCCTGCGGGACATCCCGGCGGAGAACGCACGGAGCCTGACGCTCCTGATCCTGGCTATCTTCTTCTGGTTCGTGGGGTACAACGCCATCGAGACCTTCTTCAGCTCGTACGGCGTCACGACGCTGGGGGTGACCGAGGGGACGGCGAGTATGATCCTGAGCGTGGCCTACGTGACGTTCATCGTGTTCGCGATCCCCAGCGGCTTCATCGCCACGCGGTTCGGGCGCAAGCGGACCATCATCGCCGGGCTGGCCGTCTTCGCGGCGCTGCTGGTGGTGGCCTTCTTCACGCCCACCGTACCCGCCATCGTCGGGCTCTTAGCCGTAGGCGGCGTGGCCTGGTCGCTGGTGAACATCAACAGCCTCCCGATGGTGGTCGATACGTCGCCCTCCGAGGCGTCGCTGGGGACGTACACGGGTCTGTACTACGTGGCGGGCACGCTGGCCGCGGTGGTGGGGCCGATCCTCAACGGCTGGGTGATCGACCTGACGGGGAGCAACTACAGCACGATCTTCCTGGTGACGCCGGGGTTTTTCGTCCTGGCGCTGGTGTGCATGCTAGGAGTGACGACGGGGGAGGCGAAGGCGGCTTGAAGGGCGAAGGCTGGAGGTTGAAGGTTGCAGGGGATGGGACGGCGACTAAGGCCCCTTGTTCCCCGGCGATCACCGTCCCGGTGGCTTGACGAGCAGGTTGAGCCCCGCAAGGACGAGAGGGACGATCATCTCGATCCTCAGCGCCGCGTTGTAGCCGCCCCGTAGATCGAACGCAAGAGCAAGAGGAAGCGGCCCCAGCGCGGTGCTGATCCGGCTGAGGGCCGAGGCGAGGCCGGAGATACTGCCCA